>CBFGPE010000020.1:0-61397 GCA_965650625.1 uncultured Azospirillum sp.
GCACCAGGGTCTCGAACCCATGGTCGCAGGCCTTGCAGCGATAGGAATATAACGGCATCGCACCCTCGCGGAACGGATCGCATCGTCCCAAGCATGCCGCAATATCCATATCAAGAAAATGGTTTTGTTGCGCCGCACCTAAACCGGTCAGGCCGCCGCCCCGCCGAAATCGAAACCGGCCGCTTCGACCGCCTGCCGCACCACATCGGCCGGCACACCGCCATCGACCAGCACGGTGCCGGTGGCGAGATCCACGGTCACGGCGACATCGGGGGCCGCCTTGGTGATCGCATTGGAAACGGAGCGGGCGCAGCCGCCGCAGGTCATTCCATCCACCTTGTACGCATCGGCCATCGTCACGGGCTCCTTTTCGGTCGGGTCAGCCGCCGGCATGGTGCGTCCGCACCACCGCGCTGACCGGGACAAGAACGAAGCCACGCTTTTGCACGTCCGGCAGCCAGGACGCCAGGGCGTCGATTGTCGCATCATGCGGGTGGCCGATGGCGACGGCATAGCCCTGCCGCTTCGCCACCTGTTCCGTCTTCGCCAGCTGGGCCTTCACCGCCGCCACCGTCTCCTCGTTGTCGAGGAAGATGTCGCGGCCGACCCAGGGCATCTTCAGCTCCTGCGCCAGCCCGATCCCGGCACTGTTGGGCGTCGTCCGGCTGTCGAGCCACAGCAGGCCCCGGCGATGCAGCTCCGCCAATACCGGCGCCAGCGCCGCCCGGTCGGCGGTGAACCGGCTGCCCATATGGTTGTTCACCCCGACATAGCCGTCGAAGCTGTCGAGTGCCGCGCGGAACCGCTTCACGATCTCGCCCTTGTCCAGCGAGACCAGCAGAGCGTTCGGCCCCGGATCTGCCTTCACGCTGGGCTCCATCGGCATGTGCAGCATCAGCTCATGCCCGTTGGCGCGGGCCGCCTTGGATTGGGCCGACAGATCGCGGGCATAGGGCAGCCAGGACAGGGTCAGCGGGCCGTGCAGCCCGACCATCCGCGCCGAGCGTTTGCGGTCCAGCCCCATGTCGTCGATGACGATGGCGATGATCGGCTTGCCAACCGGCACCTCCGCCGGCAGCGCGTTCTTGCGCCACAGCGCGGCGTTGCCGCTCGGGGCCTGCACCGGCGGCTGGGCCGGGGGCGCCGGCGGCGGCAGCATCGCCACTGTCGTGGCGGGCGGACGTGCCTCGGCCTTATCCTGCGCCGGCTTTTCCGGCACCGCATGTTCCGGCCCTTCCGCCGCATGCGCCGGCGCCTCGGCCTTGGCCGCAGGCGGTGAAGGCGGCGTTGCTGGCGGCGCGGAGGCCGGCGCAGGCGTCACCGCGGCCTGCTGCACCGGTGCCTGCTGCGCCTGCCCGCCGCCGGACCGTCCGCCGGTCAGCGTGGCGACGCCCATTGCCACGGCGAACACCGCAGCGACCGCCGCCAGGGCCAGAACGAAGGGATTCGACAGAAAGGGGGGAAGCGAAGTCTTGCGGGCTTTCGAAGGCGCCTTGCGGGCCATGGTGACGATGTCCATCCTGCGACCGGAGCGCCGCACAGTGGCACCCCGCCGCCGCCGCCGCAACCGCCCAAACGGTGCAAAGGGCCGGGGCGGCAAGCCCCCGCCGCCGCCCAAGCCAAGCCCATCCTGAAGAGTCCGTCCGATGCGCCCCATCATTGTTACCGCAGCCCTTCTACTGAGCGCCAACGCCGCACCGGCACAGGCCGCCGGCGGCCTGCAATGCCCGGCCAGCCTGACGGTCCAGGCGCAGCCCGACGCCCCCGGCGGCTGGTCGCCCTACCCCGGCCGCGACAGCCACGGCTTCGCCGGCATCACCATCGTCGAGGGCGACCGCGCCAGCCAGATGAGCGCCGCGGCACCCGCCACCCTGGCCCCCGACCGCGAGGTCCGGCGCAGCCGCAACATCGTCCAGGTCTGGGAGTTCACCGGCGCACGCCGGGAGAATGTCTTCCTGATCTGCCGCTATCGAAACACCCAGGCGACGCTCGCCGCCGACCTGCCGCGCCACATCCGCCGCTGCACCCTGACGCTGGAAACCGACATCCGCGGCACCATCCTGGACGACCCGAAGAGCCCGCCGCAACTCGACTGCCGGTGAAGCGGCGAAGTTCTGCGCGGAGGCTGGAAATCCGCCCCCTCAGCCGCTAGGGTGTCGATTGTTGGAACAGGGCCGGAACGGCCCCGGCGTTGGAACAGGGCCGGAACGGTCCCGACGGTCAGGTGGAAGGCGGAAGGCGCATGCTGCTGCTCATCGATAACTACGACAGCTTTACCTACAACCTCGTCCATTACCTGGGCGAGCTTGGCGCCGACGTGCAGGTCCGCCGCAACGACGCCCTGACGGTGGACGAGGCGATGGCCCTGCGCCCCGACGGCATCGTCCTGTCGCCCGGTCCCTGCGATCCCGACCGCGCCGGCATCTGCCTTCCGCTGATCGATGCCGCCGCCAAGGCGCGCCTGCCGCTGCTGGGCGTTTGCCTGGGCCACCAGTCGATCGGCCAGTCCTTCGGCGGCCGGGTGATCCGCGCGCCGGTCCCCATGCACGGCAAGGTCGACAACATCCGGCATGAGGGCCGCGGGGTGCTGGCCGGCCTTCCCAGCCCGTTCCGCGCCACTCGCTACCATTCGCTGATCGTCGAGCGCGAGACGCTGCCCGCCTGCCTGGAGGTGACCGGCGAGACCGCCGACGGCCTCATCATGGCGCTGGCCCACCGCGAGCTGCCGATCCACGGCGTGCAGTTCCATCCCGAGAGCATCGAGAGCGAGCACGGCCACAAGATCCTGCAGAACTTCCTGGATCTGACCCGTCCCCGCCCGGAAAGCGCGTCCCTGGAGAACGCGGCATGAGCGGCGATCTGTCCGACATGAAGGCGATCCTGGGCAAGGTCGCCACCGGCGCCGCCCTGACGGAGGCCGAAGCCGGCTTCGCCTTCGACATCATCATGTCCGGCAACGCCACCCCGTCGCAGATGGGTGGCTTCCTGATGGCGCTGCGCGTCCGCGGCGAGACGGTGGACGAGATCACCGGCGCCGCCCGCGTCATGCGCGCCAAGGCGATCCCGGTCGAGGCGCCTCCCGGCACCATCGACACCTGCGGTACCGGCGGCGATGGCGCCGGCACCTACAACATCTCCACCGCGGCGGCGCTGGTGGTGTCGTCCTGCGGCGTGCCGGTCGCCAAGCACGGCAACCGCGCCATCTCCTCCAAATCCGGCGCCGCCGACGTGCTGGGGTCGCTGGGCGTCAACCTCGACTGCGACTTCGCGCTGGTGCGCAAGGCGCTGTGGGATGCCCACATCGCCTTCCTGATGGCGCCGCGCCACCACCTCGCCATGCGCAACGTCGGCCCGACCCGTGTCGAGCTCGGCACCCGCACCGTCTTCAACCTGCTGGGACCGCTCGCCAACCCGGCGACCGCCAAGCGGCAGGTGCTCGGCGTCTTCTCCAAGCAATGGGTGGAGCCGTTGGCCCAGGTGCTGAAGCGGCTGGGATCCGAGGCCGCCTGGGTCGTCCATGGCTCCGACGGGCTGGACGAGATCACCACCACCGGCCCCACCACCGTCGCCCAGTTGAAGGACAGCGAGGTGACGGTGTTCGAGGTGACGCCGGAGGACGCCGGCCTGCCCCGTGCCCGCATCGAGGACCTGAAGGGTGGCGACGCCCAGGTCAACGCCGAGGCGATCCACGCGCTGTTCGACGGGGTGCGCAGCCCCTATCGCGACATCGTGCTGCTGAACGCCGCCGCCGCTCTGCATGTGGCCGGCAAGGCCGCGACGCTGAAGGAGGGTGTGGCGATGGCCGCCGACGCCATCGACAGCGGCGGTGCCCGCGACCGCCTGCGCCGGCTGGTCGCCATCACCAACGAGGCGGTGGCCTGATGAGCGACGTTCTGACCCGCATCAACGACGACAAGCGTGCGCTGGTCGCCTCCCGCAAGGCCGCCCGCCCGCTGTCGGAGGTTGAAGCCGCCGCGAAGGCCGCCAACGAGACGAACCCGCCACGCGGCTTCATCCGGGCGCTCGGCACCGCGGTGGAGGCCGGCCGCTATGGCCTGATCGCCGAGATCAAGAAGGCCAGCCCGTCCAAGGGCCTGATCCGCGCCGACTTCGACCCGCCGGCGCTGGCACGCGCCTATCGCGAGGGCGGGGCGACCTGTTTGTCGGTGCTGACCGACGAGCCCTATTTCCAGGGCAAGGACGAGTATCTGGTCGCCGCCCGCGCCGCAGTGGACCTGCCGGTGCTGCGCAAAGACTTCATGGTCGATCCTTATCAGATCGTGGAGGCCCGCGCGCTGGGCGCCGACTGCATCCTCATCATCATGGCCTCCCTGTCCGACGCCCAGGCGGCGGAGATCGAGGATGCCGCGCTCGCCCAGGGGCTGGACGTGCTGGTCGAGGTTCATGACCGCGCCGAGCTTGACCGCGCGCTGCTGCTGAAGACGCCGCTGCTGGGCGTCAACAACCGCAACCTCAAGACGCTGGCCGTCGACATCGCGACGACGGAGGAACTGGCGGCCAATGTCCCGGCCGACCGCATGCTGGTGGCGGAAAGCGGCCTCTACACCCCCGCCGATCTCGCCCGCATGGCGAAGGTGGGGGCGCGTTGTTTCCTGGTCGGCGAATCGCTGATGCGGCAGGCCGACGTGACCGCCGCCACCCGCGCCCTGCTGGCGCCGGTGTGACGCCATGCCGGAAATCGCCATAGCCGCCGAAAGCCCGCGCCAGGATGCTGTGGTCGCGCTGGTCGCCGCGCTCGACCGCTATTTGCTGGACCTCTATCCGGCGGACACCTGCCACCTGCTCGACATCGACTCGCTGGAGGCGCCGGACGTCCGCTTCTTCGTTGCCCGCAAGGACGGCGTTCCGGTCGGCTGCGCCGCGCTCCGCATCGACCCCACCGGGTATGGTGAAGTGAAGCGGATGTATGTCGATCCCGCCGCCCGCGGCCATCGCATCGGCGACCGGCTGCTCGGCCAGCTGGAGGAGCAGGCTCGGGCCGAGGGGCTGACCGCCCTGCTGCTCGAATCCGGCATCCATCAGCACGAGGCGCTGGCGCTCTACCGCAAGGCCGGCTTCACCGACCGCGGCCCCTATGCCTGCTACGTGGACAACGGCGTCAGCGTCTTCATGGAAAAACCGCTTCTGGAGACCGTCCGATGACCGGCTTCACCCATTTCGATGCCGAAGGCAAGGCGGTGATGGTTGACGTTTCCGATAAGGCGGAGACCGAACGCACCGCCACCGCCGCCGCCACCGTGCTGATGCAGCCGGAAACCCTGGCGCTCATCATGCAGGGCGGGGTGAAGAAGGGCGACGTCCTGTCGGTCGCCCGGCTGGCCGGCATCATGGGGGCCAAGCGCACGCCGGACCTGATCCCGCTGTGCCACCCGCTGATGCTGACCTCGGTCAAGGTCGACCTCTCCTGCGATCCCGCGCGCAACGCGGTGGACGTGACTGCCACCTGCAAGCTAAAGGGCCAAACCGGCGTGGAGATGGAGGCGCTGACCGCCGTCACCGTCGCGGCGCTGACCGTCTACGACATGTGCAAGGCGGTGGACCGCGGCATGACCATCACCGACGTCCGCCTGCTGCACAAGGCCGGCGGCAAGAGCGGCGAATGGGGTGCATCCACCGCCCCATCCTCAGGAGCATAACCCGATGATCTCCGTCGCAGAGGCACGCGCCCGCATCCTGTCGGCCTTCGCCCCTCTGCCGGCGGAGACCATCGCCCTGCCCGACGCGCTGGGCCGCGTGCTGGCCGAACCGGTGGTTGCCCGGCTGACCCAGCCGCCCTTCCACGCCGCCGCGATGGACGGCTGGGCGGTGCGCGCCGCCGACATCGCCGCTGCGACCGCCGAGTCCCCCATCAGTCTGCGCCGCATCGGCGAATCGTCCGCCGGCCATGCCTTCGACGGCAGCGTCGGCCCTGGCGAGGCGGTGCGCATCTTCACCGGCGCGCCGCTGCCCGATGGCGCCGACGCCGTGGTGATGCAGGAGGATTGCAGCGCCGACGATGCCACTGTCCGGATCGGCCGCGCCGTTGTCGCCGGCCGCTTCGTCCGGCAGGCCGGCTTCGACTTCACGGCTGGCCAGGAGCTTCTGCCGAAGGGCCGGCGCCTGACGGCGCGCGACATCGCGCTGGCCGCCGGCGGCAATGTGCCCTGGCTCTCGGTCCATCGCCGTCCGCGGATCGCCATCCTCGCCACCGGCGACGAGATCGCCCTGCCCGGCGACCCGCTGGGACCGAGCCAGATCGTCAGCACCAACGCGCTCGGCCTCTGCGCCCTGGTCGCCGCCCAGGGCGGTCTCGCCCACAATCTCGGCGTCGCCAAGGACACGCCGGAGAGCGTCGCCGAACTGGCAAAGGGTGCGGCCGGCTGCGACCTGCTGGTCACTACCGGCGGTGCCGCCCACGGCGATTACGATTTCGTGCGCGACGTGCTGGCCGAACGCGGCGTGGCGCTGGAGGTGCAGACCGTGGCGATGCGGCCGGGCAAGGCGCTGATGTTCGGCCGGGCCGGATCGGTGCCGTTGCTGGGCCTGCCCGGCAACCCGGTTTCCACCGGCGTCACTGGCGTCCTGTTCCTCCGCCCGATCCTGCGCCTGTTGCAGGGCCTGCCGCCCGAGGACGACCGTCCGCCGCTGCGTGCCCGCCTGACCACAGCACTGAAGGCCAACGACCGGCGCGAGGAGTATCTGCGCGCCACGCTCACGGCCGGCCACGACGGCGTCCTCACCGTCACGCCCTTCGCCCGGCAGGACAGCGCCATCACCACGCTCTACGCCCAAGCCGACTGCCTGATCCCACGTCCGCCCAACGCCGATCCGGAACCGGCCGGCGCCATGGTGACCGTGCTTTCCCTGACCGATGGAGCGCTCAGCATCTAGACTTGGCGACCGGGCTCCGAAGGCGGATTGAACAGTTGAACAGCACCCCCGAAAACTGTTTCATGCTGTTCCAAATGTTCCGTTCAAGTTCTAAAAGAAGCCGATGGGGGGCTTGACGCGCGGCAAGAACCAAACTAGAACATGGAGGCAACGTTTGGTTTTTGTTCCATCTTCAGTCTGGCGACGGCCGGGAGGCATCCATGCTCACGCGCAAGCAGCACGAATTGCTGCTGTTCATCCACGAACGGCTCGGCCAGGGCGGTGTCTCGCCGTCGTTCGACGAGATGAAGGACGCCCTGGGGCTGAAGTCCAAGTCGGGCATCCATCGCCTCATCACCGGACTTGAGGAACGCGGCTTCATCCGTCGCTTGCCCCACCGCGCCCGCGCGCTTGAGGTTCTCCGCCTGCCGGAGGGCTTGGACGCCGCCCGCAACCGCAGCGCCACGCCCAAGCCGAAGTTCCAGCCCAACGTCATCAAGGGCGATTTCGCTTTCGCCGGCCGCGATACCGCGCCTCCCGCTCCGACCCCGGCCGCCGCCAACGAGACCGTTCAGCTTCCGCTCTACGGCCGCATCGCCGCCGGCACGCCGATCGAGGCTCTGCGCGACAACAGCGCCTTCGTCGACATCCCCGCCTCGATGCTGACCGCCGGCGACCATTATGCGCTGGAGGTTTCCGGCGATTCGATGATCGAGGCCGGCATCCTCGACCACGACACCATCATCATCCAGCGCTGCGACGCGGCGGAGAACGGCACCATCGTCGTCGCCCTGGTCGACGAAGGCGAGGTGACGCTGAAGCGCCTGCGTCGCAAGGGCAACACGGTGGCCCTGGAGCCCGCCAACGCCGCCTACGAAACCCGCATCTTCGGCGCCGACCGCGTCCGCGTGCAGGGCAAGCTGGTCGGTCTCGTCCGCAAGTACTGAAGCTTTCCCGCGTCAGCACCAATCCCCTCCCCCCGCCCAGCTCTCGCACAAAGCTTCGCTTTGTGCTGACGCGACAGGCGGACCGTAGGTCCGCTGAGAGCGGGGGAGGGTTCGGGTGGGGGCAAGCGGCAGTTCCTCTACCTCCCCCCGGTCCAGGGCCGATCCCCCCTGATCTCCCGTACCGTCTCCACCCGGACGCCCTCATCCGTCACCGTCAGCGCATGCGCTCCCTCATGCCGCAGCGCCCACCGGTCGACCACCACTCCGGCCCGGCACCCCCGCGCCACCGCCGCCGTCAACACCGCATCCGCCGCGCCGCAATCCTCGTCCAGCGCGTCCGGCAGCCGCGGCAATGCCAGCGTCTTCCCCCGCACCCGATACAAGCACCCCAGCGCATCGCAACTCAGCGACCGCTCCCCCTCGCTCCATCCCCCCGTGACCGGCCACGGATCCGCTGCCGTCCGCTCCCCATCCCGCTCCCGCCAAGTCTCGATCACCCGCCCACCGCCCTTGCCCGAGGCACTGAGCCGCCCATCGGGCAGCCTCACCGCCACCACCGTCCCGTCTCCCGCCACCAGCACATCCGGCCGCTCCACCAGCATCGGCGAGGCCAATCCCACCAGGATCGGCAGCATCCCAAGCCACCGCCACCGCCGTGTCCAGACACAGAGCCAGAGCCCCCCCACCACCAGCGCCGCGAACCCTTCTACCGGCATCGCCGGCACCGTCAGCGAGGCCCAGGGCAAGCGGCCGAAGAACTCCGCGGTCCAGATCACCGCCCGGTCACCCCAGTTCATGGCGATCAGTGCCGGCGCCTCCAGCCCGAAGGGCAGCAGCGCGTAAGCGATCAGGCTCCACGGCATGACCCAGAAGGACGTGATGGGAATCGCGATCAGGTTGGACAGCACGCCATAGAAGGCGATCTGCTGAAAATGGAAGAGCGAGAAGGGCAAGGTCGCCAGCGTCGCCACCACGCTGGTCAGCAGAATCCCGCCGACATAGAACAGCCCCCGCCCAAGCCATCCCGCATCGCGCCGCCATTCCGCCAGCCGGACACTGCCGCGCTCGAACGCCGCGATCAGCGCCACCACTGCCGCGAACGACATCTGGAAACTCGGCCCCAGCATCCCCTCCGGGTCCATGGCGATGGTGACCAACCCGGCGAAGGCGACCAACCGCATGCTCAGAGGATGGCGGTCCAGCATGATCGCCCCCATCACCATCCCGGTCATCAGCACCGACCGCACCGTCGGCAACGGCGCACCGACCAGCAGCGTATAGGCGAGCGCCGACAGGATCCCGAACAGCGCCGCGATCTTCTTGATCGGCCACCTCAGCGCGATATAGGGCACCGCCGCCAGCAGCGCCCGCACCACATAGAACAGGATGCCCGCGGCGATGCCCACATGCAGGCCGGAAATCGACAGCAGATGCGCCAGTCCGCTGTTGCGAAAGTCGTCCAGCGTCGCTTCGGGAATACCGAACTCCTCGCCGTTCAACAGCGCCGTGGTGACGCTCGCCTCCACCGGGTCGCCGATCGCCGCTGCGACACGCTCGGCAATCGCTCCACGAGCCTGCTCGAAGGCGATGGCAACCGTGCTCCATCCCGTGACCGGCGGTGCCTCCACCTGCTCCACCGCACCCGTGGCGAAGCCGGTCCCGCCCAGCCCCATGAACCAGGCCCGTCGCTGGAAGTCGAAGGCGCCGGGTTCAGCCGGTGCCTGCGGCGGCAACAGCGTCGCCCGCAGCCAAACCACCGATCCCGGGGCGGGGGCGGGATTGCGATCTGACAGGCGGATTCTCAAGGCGGCCGGAGTCTGCTCAGGCGCCAGTTTGCTGACCGTCGCCTCGCGCAAGGTGATCCGCACCGCACCCGGCCGGCGCTCCACCGCCATCACCCGGCCGATGATGGTGGTGCCCGCTATGCTTCGGGTCAGGACCGGCGCCTTCATGCGAACCGTATGCGCCTGCGCCACCAGGAATCCGGCCGCCGCCATCAGCAGAGCCATCGCCACCCCGGCCAATGCGAACCAGCGCCGCACCGCCAACAACAGAATCGCCGCGCCGCCGACCGCCGCCAGCCCGCCCCACCAGACCGGCTCCTGCCGCAAGCCGAAATACAGCGACACCCCCGCTCCGAAGGCGACCGGCAGCCACAGGACCCAACGCTCCCCCTCGGCCCCCGCCAATGCCGCGAGTCGCCCGCCCGCGCCTGCCAACAGGCGCCGCCATCGCCCGCTGAGCGCCGGCGATTCGTCCGTCTCCTCCTCCGGCCAGCCGGCGGCGGTCACCGGCAATGTCCTCGCGGCGCAGCGATGCCGATCGCGGGCCCTTCAACGACCGTCCATGCACGCATCGCATTGCCTCCAAGCCGGGTGGCTGTGTTAAACCACGGTGTCGAACCACCGGCGCATCATACCAGCGCCGAACCGGAAATTGAGAGACCGATGACCGTCGTCACCCGCTTCGCTCCGTCGCCGACCGGCTTTCTGCACATCGGCGGTGGCCGCACCGCCCTGTTCAACTGGCTGTACGCCCGCAACACCGGCGGCAAGTTCCTGCTGCGGATCGAAGACACCGACCGGCAACGCTCGACCCAGGCGGCGGTCGACGCCATCCTGGACGGACTGCAGTGGCTGGGCCTGGATTGGGACGGCGATGCGGTCAGCCAGTTCGAACGCAAGGACCGCCATGCCGAGGTGGCGCACCAGATGCTGGCCGCCGGCAAGGCCTATCGCTGCTATTGCAGCCCGGCGGAGCTGGAGGAGATGCGCGCCGCCCAGAAGGCGGCCGGCCAGCCGATGCGCTATGACGGCCGCTGGCGCGATCGTCCCGAGTCCGATGCCCCTCCGGGCGTGGCGCCGGTTATCCGGCTGAAGGCGCCGCAGCAAGGCGAGACCGTCCTGAACGACCTCGTCCAGGGCGAGGTGACGGTTCAGAACGCGCAGCTTGACGACCTGATCCTGCTGCGCGCCGACGGCACGCCGACCTACCTACTGGCGGTGGTGGTGGACGACCACGACATGAACGTCACCCACGTCATCCGCGGTGACGACCATCTGACCAACACGTTCCGCCAGATCCAGATCTTCAATGCCATGGGCTGGGACTTGCCGCGCTTCGGCCATATCCCGCTGATCCACGGCCCTGACGGCGCCAAGCTGTCCAAGCGCCACGGTGCACTGGGCGTCGACGCCTACCGCGACATGGGCTATCTGCCGGAAGCGGTCCGCAACTATCTGCTGCGGCTCGGCTGGTCGCACGGCGACGACGAGATCATCTCGACCGAACAGGCCATCGAGTGGTTCAACCTGGAGAGCATCGGCCGCTCGCCGTCGCGCTTCGACTTCGCCAAGCTCGAAAATCTGAACGCCCATTATATGCGGCTTGCTGACGATTCCCGGTTGGTCGGCCTGATCGCCCCGCGCCTGGAGGCGGAACTCGGCCGTGGCCTGAGCGACGCTGAACGCGACCTTCTGACGCGGGCGATGAATGGCCTGAAGCAGCGTGCCCGCACCGTGGTCGATCTGGCGCAGAGCGCGCGCTTCTATGTCACGCCGCAGCCACTCAGCTATGACGAAAAAGCATCCGCCCTGCTGGACGAAAAGGGCCGCAATCTGTTGAAAGAGCTGGCGGAGGCCTTCGCCGGAGAGCCGGATTTCACCGCCGCTGCGCTGGAAGCGCAGGTCCGCGCCTTTGCCGAGGCACGCGGTGAAAAGCTCGGCAAGGTGGCGCAGCCGTTGCGCGCTGCACTGACCGGTTCGACGGTGTCGCCGCCGATCTTTGAAGTGGCCGAGTTGCTAGGACGCGAGACAACGCTTTCTCGCATCCGCGATGCAGCGGGTGCAGCATAAAGGTCATTTCCGTGCGTTGCCATCGGGCAGCCATGGAACTATGCTGCGCCGACGAAAAAAGGGCGCCAAGCCCGACCCTCAACGATAAGGACGTGCCGAGATGACCCAGACTGAGGACGGCAAGGACACCGTAACCCTCATCGACAATAAGACGGGCAAGCAGGTCACGATGCCGGTCTTGCACGGCAGCGTCGGGCCGAGCGTGATCGACATCCGCAAGCTCTACGCCGAGACCGGCCACTTCACCTACGATCCGGGCTTCACCTCGACGGGCAGCTGCGAGTCGGCCATCACCTACATCGATGGCGACGAGGGTGTTCTGCTGCACCGCGGCTACGCCATCGACGACCTGGCCGAGCATTCGACCTTCCCGGAGGTCTGCTTCCTCCTGCTCAACAACCACCTGCCGACCGCGGCCGAGCGCACGGAGTTCGAGAACATCCTGCGCCGCCACTCGATGGTGCACGAGCAGCTGACCAAGTTCTACAGCGGCTTCCGCCGTGACGCCCACCCGATGGCGATCATGTGCGGCGTCGTTGGCGCCCTGTCGGCCTTCTACCACGACTCGCTGGACATCAACGATCCGCAGGCGCGCAAGATCGCCGCGCACCGCCTGATCGCCAAGATGCCGACGATCGCGGCCATGGCCTACAAGTACTCGACCGGCCAGCCCTTCATGTATCCGCGCAACGACCTGTCGTATGCGGAGAACTTCCTCTACATGACCTTCGGCACGCCCTGCGAGCCGTTCAAGGTCAACCCGATCCTGTCCAAGGCGATGGACAAGATCTTCATCCTGCATGCCGATCACGAGCAGAACGCCTCGACCTCGACCGTCCGTCTTGCCGGTTCGTCGGGCGCCAACCCGTTCGCCTGCATCGCTGCCGGCATCGCCTCGCTGTGGGGGCCGGCCCATGGCGGTGCGAACGAAGCCGTGCTGAAGATGCTGGAGGAGATCGGCTCGGTCGATCGCATCCCCGAGTTCGTCCGCCGCGCCAAGGACAAGAACGACAGCTTCCGCCTGATGGGCTTCGGCCACCGGGTCTACAAGAACTACGACCCGCGCGCCAAGATCATGCGCGAGACCTGCTATCAGGTTCTCGACCGCCTGGGCATCCAGGACGAGCCGCATCTGTCCATTGCGATGGAGCTGGAGAAGATCGCCCTGTCGGATGAGTATTTCGTCGAGAAGAAGCTCTATCCGAACGTCGACTTCTATTCCGGCATCATCCTGAAGGCGATGGGCTTCCCGACCAGCATGTTCACCGTGCTGTTCGCGCTGGCCCGCACCGTCGGCTGGATCAGCCAGTGGAAGGAGATGATCGAGGACCCGGTGCAGAAGATCGGCCGTCCGCGTCAGCTCTACACCGGCCAGACCAAGCGGCCGTTCGTGCCGCTGGCCGAGCGTGGCTAACCGGCCCACAGCCCACATCGGAATGGGCGGCTCCAACGGAGCCGCCCAAGACCCGACTGCGTACATCGTTCCGGCCCGGCGGGTGCGTCTGCGCCCGCCGGCCAACGACAACAGAGCGCCGCTCGGTTGGCGCATCCGCCGGCTGATCGTTTATCTGCTGATCTTGGTGCTGATTGCCGGGATCGTCTTCATCTGAGGCGACGCCTCAATTCTCGCATTCCAGTGCGAAGCCTTCGTCGATCCACCCCGTGATGCCGCCGATCATGAGTTTGACCGGCCGCCCGATCCTCGCGAGCCGCAAGGCGGCGCGATCGGCACCGTTGCAATGGGGCCCGGCGCAATAGACCACGAACAGCATGCCGTCCGGCCACTCCGCCATCCGCCGCTCGGTGATTTTGCCGTGCGGCAGGTTCAACGCTCCGGGCAGATGCCCACGCGTGAACGCTGTGGGGCCGCGCACGTCGAGCAGGACGAAGTCCGGCATTCCCGACTTCAGCGTCTCGTGAACGTCCCAGCAGTCTGTCTCCAGCGATAGCCGCTTGGCAAAATGAGCCGCTGCCATCTCGGACGGGGCGGCAGGAAATTCAGTGACAAGACTGGGCATGGGGTCCTCGTTGCTGGAGTCTGGTTGGAAGTGACGACCCCATCATTCCAATCGCTCCTTCGGCTGGAAAGTGGCGCAACCGCCAGCTATCGTGCAGATCATGCCAAATGCCACGCCCCCGCTTGTCGTAGCCCTCGCCTATGACGGTCTCTGCACCTTTGAATTCGGCGTCGCTGTCGAGGTGTTCGGCCTGTCGCGCCCGGAACTCGGGCCGGATTGGTACCGCTTCGCAGTCGCTGCACTCGATGCCGGACCGTTGCGTGCGGTGGGCGGCATCCGCGTCGAAGCCGATGGCGGGCTCGACCTGCTCGACCGGGCCGACATCATCATCATTCCCGGATGGCGCGGCGCACGGGAGCCGGTGCCGGACGAGTTGATCGCCGCGCTGCGCCAAGCCGACAAGCGTGGCGCGCGCATCCTGTCGATCTGCTCCGGCGCGTTCGTTCTCGCCGCCGCCGGTCTTCTGAACGGACGTCGGGCGACAACGCACTGGCGTTATGCCGCGATCCTCGGTGAACTCTACCCCGATATTCGGGTGATGCCCGACGTGCTGTATGTCGACGAAGGCAACATCCTGACCTCAGCCGGCAGTGCCGCCGGCATCGACCTCTGTCTGCATCTGGTCCGCCGCGATTTCGGGCCGGAGGCGGCGAACAGCGTGGCCCGCCGTCTGGTCGTCCAGCCTCACCGCGAGGGCGGACAAGCACAATTCATTGAAGCACCGGTGCCGACCGCCCGCGAAGGAGCACGCTTGGCGCCCCTGCTCGATCTTTTGCGGGAAAGGCTGGCGGAGGAGCACAGCCTATCCGGCATGGCATCACGAGCAGGAATGAGTGTCCGCACCTTCCTACGCCGCTTCCAGTCCCTGACCGGCACCACCCCCGGGGACTGGCTGCTGACCGAACGGTTGGCTCGTGCCCGTGACCTTCTGGAAACGAGCAGCCTGCCGGTGGAGGAGATTGCAACCGTGGCCGGCTTCGGCTCCGCCGCCACCCTCCGACACCATTTTCGCCGCCGGGTGGGCCTCAGCCCGGCCAACTACCGCGCACGCTTCCGCCGCATGGCCGAGCCTACACCAATGAAAAAGGGCGCGGCCGTCACCGACCACGCCCTTCCCGACCTTTGACCTTACGGCCGGTCACTTCCGCTCGATCAGCTCCACCTTGTAACCATCCGGGTCTTCGATGAAGGCGATCACGGTGGTGCCATGCTTCATCGGACCCGGCGGCCGCGGAATCTTGACACCTTCGGCCGCAAGCTTCTCGCAGGTGGCGTAGATGTCCGGCACGCCGAGCGCGATGTGACCGTAGGCGGTGCCGATCTCGTACGGCTCCTTCTGATCCCAATTATGGGTCAGTTCCAGGACCGCAGTGTCGGACTCCTCGCCATAACCGACGAAAGCGAGGGTGAAGCGGCCGCCCTCATAGTCGTTGCGGCGCAGCAGCTTCATGCCGAGCAGCCGCGTGTAGAAGTCGAGCGACTTCTCCAGGTCCAGCACGCGCAGCATCGTGTGCAGCAGACGGAATTCACTCATGGTCTTTGATCTCCCATCCAGGATTTGCCCTCTTGGGGCCTGTTCAAGCGTCGCTCTGCGATCAGGTCCAGGATGGTGCGGGCGGCTCGTTCGCTGGGCGGTGTATAGCCTTGCCCCAGCCAGCGGGCCACCTCGGCAACGCCATCGATCTGCGCCTGACGTGCTGCCGGATCGTCCAGCAGGCGGCCCAGTTCGGCCGCCAGTCTATCCGGCCGGCAATCCTGCTGCAGCATTTCGGGAACCAGCATCCGATCGAGCATCAGGTTGACGAGGTTGACGTATTTCACCCGGATCAGCCGCCGATAGAGCGCGACTGTGACCGGATTGAGCCGATACGCGATGACCGTCGGCAGCCGTGCTAGAGCCAACTCCAGAGAAACGGTGCCGGACGCCGCAAGTGCCGCTTCGGCTGCGGCGAAGGCATCGTATTTTTCGACGTCCCCTTCCACCAGTACGGTCCGGACCGGCCAGTCGGCGATGGCGGCCGCCACCCGGTCGCGGACCGTGGCCACCGTCGGCACGACTGCAACCAAAGTCGGGTGGGAGGGGAGCAACCGCTCCAGCGTCGCACGGAAATCCGGCAGCAGCCGCAACACTTCGCCTTTGCGGCTGCCGGGAAGAACGGCGACCACGCGGTCCGTCGGTGTGATGCCGTGACGATCACGGAAGCCGGCCCCGTCGCCCTTCCCCGCCCCGCCTTCGACCACCGAATGGCCGACGAAGGTGCAGGCCAACCCTTCCCTCTCGAAATAGGGCGGCTCGAAGGGAAGCACGGCAAGCAGATGATCGTAGATGGCGGCATATTTCGTCGCACGCTTCGGCTTCCAGGCCCAGACCGTCGGTGCGACGTAGTGGATCAACGGGATGGAGGGTTCCGCCGCCCGCACCTTCTTCGCCACGCGCACGGTGAAGCCCGGCGAGTCGATGCCGATCACGGCGTCAGGGCGTAGACGCATAATCTCCGCGACCGTCTGGTCGATGCGGCGGATCAGGTTCGGCAGGTGCGGTAGCAGCTCGAAGACGCCGAACAGGGTCAATTCCGCCATGGGAAAGAGGCTGACCAGCCCCTCCGCAATCATCTTCTCCCCGCCGATGCCGACGAGCCTCACCTTTCCGCCGGTCAGCCGCTTGGCCGCAGCCATCAGCCGGGCACCCAACGCGTCGCCGGACGGTTCGCCGGCAATCAGGAACAGTGTCGGAGCGTCGTCGGCCGCAACTGGGTCGTTCATTGCGGAATCTCGATGCCGACAACGAAAAGGCCAAGGCGATCCGCAGCCGCAGCCACCGCAGAACGGTCCACCAGCAGACTGCCGCCAGCCTCGACCGCGATCCCGCGCAGACCGGCCGCCGCAGCCTTCTCCACCGTGGTGATCCCCATGGTGGGAAGGTCGATGCGGCGATCCTGCTTCGGCTTCTTCACCTTGACCAGAACGCCACCGGGTCCCGGACGCACCAAGGCGGCACAGCGATCGAGCATGGCATCGGTTCCCTCGATCGCCTCGACCGCCAGAACGATTCCCTGCTGAACCACCGCACCCTGCCCGACATCCAGCGCCCCCATGGCACGGGCGACTTCGACTGCACGAGCAATGTCCCGCTCCGCGTCCCCGTCGGGGACGAGGCGGCCGACAGGTCCGATGACAGTCAGCAGATCCTTCAACAGATCATGTAATCCGACCACACGAAACCCATCCTCTTCGACCTCGCGCACAACGGCGCGGAGCAGGCCGTCATCGCCAAGCGCGCGAGTGCCAACGCGAGCCAGAAAACGTGCGGTGCGCCAGTCGGGCATCAGTTCGGTGAAAGAGGGACGCTTCACCGGCCCGGCAAGAACGACCTCTCCCACGCCCTCCTCATGTAGGCGGCGCAGAATCGTGCCGGCGGCGCCGAAACGGCTCCAGACATGGGGCAACCCGGCGACTGTCTCGGGATCGGTATGCCCGTCGAAGGCAACGATGAAGACCTCGCGCCCCTGCCCGCGCACCGCTTTGGCGATGCGGGCCGGGAGCGTGCCGCCGCCGGCCAGGATCGCCAGCTTCGCACCTGCTGCTGGCGATCCGGTGCCCTGAGTGGTATCGGCCATCGGCCGGTCGCCTCAGCTCTCGCGCGGCTGGCAGAGAGACCGGGCCTCCTTGGCCCGGATGAAGGAGAGAACATCCGAAATCAGCGCACGTTCACCGAAGTCGCGACCGACTTCATCCACCCGTTCAGCGAAGGTGCCTTCCGGACCGAACAGCATGCGGTAGGCGGCACGCAGGGCGTGGATGTCGTCCTTCTTGAAGCCGCGGCGCTCCAGGCCGACCAGATTCAGACCGGCAAGGCGGGCGCGGTCCCCCATAACCAGGCCGAAGGGGATCACGTCGTTCTCGACGCCCGACATGCCGCCGATCATGGCGTGGGAGCCAATGCGCACGAACTGGCGCACCGCCGACAGACCGCCGATGATGACATAGTCGCCCAGCGTGACGTGACCACCCAGCGTGGCGTTGTTGGCCATGATGACATGGTCACCGACGATGCAGTCGTGGGCCACATGCGAGCCCATCATGAACAGCCCGTCGTCGCCGACGCGGGTGATCATGCCGCCGCCCTCGGTGCCCGGGTTCATCGTCACATGTTCGCGAATCTGGTTGCGGGCGCCAATGACGAGTTCAGACGGCTCGCCATGGAACTTCAGATCCTGCGGCCGGTGTCCGATTGACGCGAAAGGATAGATGACGGTTTCGGCGCCGATGCTGGTGCGCCCATCGACCGCAACATGCGAAACCAGCCGAACGCCGTCGCCCAGCGTGACGTCGGGACCGACGACGCAGAAGGGGCCGATGTTGACCCCCTCCCCCAGCTTGGCCGCGGGATCGACGATGGCGGACGGATGGATGGTAACGGTCATTTTTCGTCCAGGATCATGGCGGAATAGACGGCTTCAGCGACGAGGACGCCGTTGACCTTGGCCTCGCCCTTGAACTTCCACACGTTGGCGCGCTGACGCTGCTTGGTGACGTGGATGTGGATGGTGTCGCCAGGGGTGACGGGGCGGCGGAAGCGAGCCTCGTCGACGGTCATGAAATAGACCAGCTTGCCTTCCGCGTCGGGACCCAGGGTCGCCACGACCAGCACGGCGGAGGTCTGAGCCATCGCCTCGATGATCAGCACGCCGGGCATGACCGGGCGCGACGGGAAATGGCCCTGGAAGAAAGGTTCGTTGATCGTGACGTTCTTCACGCCGGTGGCGCCTTCGCCCAGCGTCACATCGATCACCCGGTCGATCATCAGGATCGGGTAGCGATGCGGAATCATCTTCATGATCCGCGTGATGTCGATGTCGTCGATCTTATTGCTTTGCGCGTTGTTGTCCGCCGTCACGTCCATTGCCCGGCCGCCCGCCTTTCCACCAACCGATAGAGTTCAGCATTCCCAGTTTCAGGGAACGGGCACCGCCGCCCAATAGGGAACACCGGTGCCTTATTGTTTGCTCCGCCTTCTTGCCCCATTTCCGCGGCGACCGCAACCGCCGAACCCGGAAACGGAACAGGGCCGCCACCGTCCCCGCTCGGGATGGCGACGGCCCTGATCAGACCGGCATCACTGCTTGGGGACGTTCAGCGCGACCTGCGGCAGCTTCTTGTTCACGCGCTCCATCACCGCGTCGGTGACGTCGAGCTGCGTGTCGACCAGAACGAACTGCTGGCGGGCCAGAACGAGGTTGGCGCCGCGCTCGCGGGAGATGTCGGCAACCACCTCCACCATCGTCTTGTGAACGACGGCCATCGCCTCGTTCAGGCTGGTCTCCAGCGCGCGCTTTCGGTTCTGGACCGTCTTCTGCACGTCGGCGACCTGCTTTTCGAAATCGCGGCGCTTGTTGGCGAGAGCCTCCGGCGACAGGACGGTCTGCTGCTTGCGCAGTTCGTCCTCGTTCTTGCGGAGCTTGTCCTCCAGCGCGGAGATTTCCTTCTGGTAGGAATCGCGCAGCGATTCGAAGGACTTGGTGATGCCCTTCGACGCGGCGGATTCCTGCATGATCTTCTGGACGTCGATCACGGCGATGACAGGAGCCTTGAGCTCCGCACCCGGACCCGGCACTTCGGCCTTCGGAGCGTCGGCCTTGGGCGCCGTTTGGGCCGGAGCCGCCTGGGCCATGGCCGAGGTCGCGGCAAAGAGGAGACCGGCAGCCGTAACGGCCGACAGGGCGGCGACGCGGAACGGCGTCTTCGACAGGGTGGATTGCATCTTAGAACCTGGTTCCGAAGCTGAAGCGGATAAGCTCTTTCTTGTCGTAGCCTTCCTTGCGGATCGGCAGGGCGACATCGAGCCGGATGGGGCCGAACGGCGACTTCCACGACACACCGGTGCCAATGGAGACGCGGATGCTCTCGTCATCCTTCACGTTCGGATCGCTGATATCGACCTTGCCCAGCGTGCCGACATCGGTGAAGGCATGGCCAAGCAGACCGAACTCCTCCGGGAGGCCGAAGGGGAAGCTCATTTCCACCGAGGCGCGGGCATAGCGCGTGCCGCCCAGCGCGTCGCCGGTCGAAATGTCGCGCGGGCCGATACCGGCGGTATTGAAGCCGCGCAGGGTGTCGCCGCCGATGAAGAAGCGGTCGCCCAGGTCAACCTTCTTGCCGAGGCCGTGGATGTAGCCGATTTCGCCGGTGGTGCTGAGCACCCACTGGTCCTCGCCGAGCGGCAGGTAATAACCGGCAGCCAGCTTGTTTCGCAGGAAGCGCACCGACCCGCCGAGACCGGCGATGTCGTTGGTCAGGCGGACGAAGTAGCCCTCGGTCGGCGTCAGCTTGCTGTTGCGGACGTCGTAGGTCAGTTCCTGTCCGATCAGCGAGGTCAGACGCTCACCACGCTGCTCCTGGATGTACTTCGACGCAGTGGTCGGCACTTCCTCGATCAGCGTGTCCTGCAGCTGATAATAGACGCGCTGGCGCAGACGCTCGGTCAGCGGATAGCCGAGACGCAGGGCGAAGCCGGTGTTCTTCTCGTTGAACGAGCTTTCGTCCTGGTAGTTGTAGCGCGTCCGGAAGATGTCGACACCGGCCGACAGGTCGCGGTCCATGAAGTACGGCTCCGTAAAGGAGATATCGTACAGCTGGCGCCGGCCGGACAGCGTGGCGCCCAGACGCAGATCCTGGCCACGACCGAGAAGATTGCGCTCGCGGATCGAGAAGTCGCCCAACGGGCCGTCGGAGGTCGAGAAACCCGCACCGATGGAGATTTCACCGGTGGACTGCTCCGCCACGTCGACGTTGACGACGGTGCGATCCGGCGCACTGCTTTCGGACGTCGTGATGTTCACGCGCTCGAAGAAGCCGAGATCCTTGATGCGCTGCTCCGACCGCTTCAGCTTCGACGCATTGAAGGGGTCGCCTTCGGACAGCAGCATCTCGCGGCGAATCACCTTGTCGAGCGTCCGGACGTTGCCCGAAATGTCGATGCGATCGACGAAGGTGCGCGGACCTTCATTGATCTCATAGGTGATGTCGATGGTGTGGGTTTCGCGGTTGCGCGAAATCCGCGGACGGACATCGACGAAGGCGTACTGCAGATCACCGACCGCGTTGGTCAGCTTCGTGATGGTGTCTTCCACCTTCTGAGCGTTGTACCAGTCGCCCTCGGTGGTGGTGACGCTGTTCTGCAGAACCGCGGGATCGAGCTGCTTCAGCGAGGTTTTGATGTCGACCTTGCCGAACTTGTAGCGCTCACCTTCCTCGATGGTGAAGGTGATGAAGAAATCCGATTTGTCCGGAGTCAGTTCGGCAACCGCCGAGACGACGCGGAAATCGGCATAACCTTCCCTCAGGTAGAAGCGGCGCAGCAGATCGCGATCGTAATTCAGGCGGTCAGGATCATAATTGTCATCCGACGACAGGAAGCGCCACCAGGCCGATTCCTTGGTCTGGATGTTTTCGCGCAGGGTTCCGTCCGAGAAATGCTCGTTGCCGATGAAGGTGATGCCACGCACGCCGGTGCGCACGCCTTCATTGATCTCGAACACCAGATCGACGCGGTTCTGGTCGAGTTGGATGATCTTCGGTTCGACCGTCGCACCGAATCGGCCTTGCCGCCGGTAAATCTCCTGGATGCGCTGAACGTCGGACTGGACGCGGGTCCGGGTATAGACGACACGCGGACGCAGCTGGATTTCCTTCTCCAGCGTATCCTTCTCGATGCGCCGGTTGCCCTCGAACGCGATGCGATTGATGATCGGGTTCTCAGCCACCGTCACGACCAGCGTATCGCCTTCACGCTTCAGCACGACGTCGGCGAACAGCCCGGTGTTGAACAGCGACTTCAGCGACTGGTCGATCCGGTCGGGATCGAAGGGGTCGCCGGGCTGGACGGTCAGGTAGGAGCGGACCGTGGAGGGTTCGATGCGCTGGGTGCCTTCGACCCGGATGTCGCGCACCGTACCGCCACTGAACACCTGGGTGACCGTGGACCCGGTGACCGCCTGCGCCCGCCCGGGCGAGGCGGCGGTTTGGGCGAGGGCGACAGACACCGTCGTCATGGCGCAGCCGGCCATCAGGCCCGCCACCAGAACTTTGCTCGACACCGGCAAATCACGCTCCCTGGCAAGGGGCTGGCTTTAGGAAACCAGTCCCCGGAAGAAATCGACCACGCGCAATTGAACAAGGTCGTTCCACGTGGCGAAGACCATGAGCGTTAATACCAAGGCCAATCCAATTCGGAAACCGTATTCTTGCGCTCGCGCTCCAAGCGGCCGACCGAGCAGCTTTTCGATGCCGTAAAAAAGCAGATGACCGCCGTCCAACATCGGCACCGGAAACAGGTTGATCAGACCCAGGTTCACCGACAGGAACGTCATGAACCAAACCAGCGGATACCAGCCGGATTGCGCCACCTCGCCCGACATCTGGGCGATCCGCAGCGGGCCGCCCAACTCTTCGGTCCCGCGCGACCCCTGGACCATCTGACCCAGCGCCGTGAAGGTGCCGGTGATCATGCCTGCGACTTCACGTCCCGCCTGCCAGACGGCCGTCAGAGGGTCATGACGCATCATGCCGACACTGCCGCGGCTGATCCCGAGCAGGCCGATCTGGTGGGCATTGCCGAGTCGGTCGGTGACGGTCTGCGACTCCGGTGTGGCGGTCAGGGTCATCACCCGCCCATCGCGCTTCAGTTCGATGGCCAGCGATTCGCCCGGACGGATCGAAACGATCTGCCGAATTTCCTCGAATCGCTGAACCTCAGTGCCGTCTACCGACAGGATCAGGTCGCCCGGCTTGATGCCGGCCCGCTCCGCCGCACTGCCGGGCTGGATACCGCCCACGTCCGGCGGGGTGAAGGACTGGCCGGCGGTCATGAACAGTAGGGAAAGAACGACGATGGAGAAGACGAAATTCGCGATCGGTCCGGCCGCGACGATGGCTGCGCGCTGCCCCACCCGCTTGTGGTGGAAGGACACTGCGCGCTCCTCTGCCGACATGGCGGTCAGATGGGCGCCCGGCGTGCTGGCCGGATCAGCATCGCCGAACATCTTGACGTAGCCGCCGAGCGGCAGGGCGCTGAACTTCCAGCGCGTGCCCGCCCGGTCGGTAAAGCCGAACAGTTCCGGTCCGAAGCCAATAGAGAAGGTCTCGATCCGCACGCCGTTACGGCGCGCGATCAGATAATGACCAAGCTCGTGCACGAAGACGAGCACGGTGAGGACCAGCAGAAAGGCCAGCACCGAGGTCCAGAAACCGCCGATAACGTCCATCTCAACCCTTGCGCCTTCCAGCGCCTCGAACGCGGATCATCGGCTGCCAACCGCCGTCGCACCAATGGCCGAAACGCGTCCGGCGGCATCCCGCCTTGCGTCCGCATCGGCCTCCCGCACGGCGGCGAGATCGCGCAGCGGGCGGTGGGGCAACGCCGTCAACGTCTCCTCGACGATCCGTTCGATGTCGAGGAAGCCGATCCGGCGGTCGAGAAACGCCTGGACGGCCACCTCGTTGGCGGCACTGAGTATAGTAGGAGCGCCCCCCCCGCTTTGCAAGGCGGCCCGGGCAAGCCTTAGTGCGGGGAAACGCATGGGATCGGGAGCTTCGAAGGTCAGCGTCGCCGCCTTGACCAGATCGAGCCGCTCCGCCGGCGTGGCGATGCGGGCGGGCCAGCCGAGCGCGTAGGCAATCGGCGTGCGCATGTCCGGCGTGCCGAGCTGCGCCAGCACCGAGCCGTCGACATATTCGACCAGCGAATGGATGACGGACTGCGGGTGGACCAGCACGTCGATGCGCTCTTCCGGGATGCCGAACAGGAAATGGGCTTCGATCAGCTCCAGCCCCTTGTTCATCATCGTCGCGCTGTCGACCGAGATTTTGGCGCCCATGTCCCAGGTCGGATGGGCGACCGCCTGCTCGCGGGTGGCAGCAGCCATGAAGGTGCGATCCTTGGTGCGGAAGGGACCGCCGGAGGCTGTCAGGATCAGGCGTGCAACGCTGTCGGTGCGGTCGAAATCGAAGACCTGGTAGATGGCGGAATGTTCGCTGTCGACCGGCAGAAACGTCGCGCCGTGGGCCTTCACCTCCTCCATCATCAGGGCGCCGGCGCAGACCAGCACCTCCTTGTTGGCGAAGGCGACAATGGCGCCACGCCGCACGGCGGCGAGCGTCGGCTCCAGACCGGCGGCGCCGACGATGGCGGCCATCACCCAGTCAGCCGGACGTTCGGCCGCGGCGGCAACCGCGTCGGACCCGGCGGCGACCTCGATGCCGGTGCCGGAGAGCAGACTCTTCAACTCGGCATAGGCGGTCGGATCGGCGACCACGGCCAGGCGGGCATTCAGTTGCCGGGCTTGCCGAGCCAGCAGAGCAACGTTGCGGTTGGCGGTCAGCGCCTCCACCGGAAAGCGCTCCGGATCGCGGGAGACGAGGTCCACGGTCTGCGTTCCGACCGAGCCCGTAGACCCGAGGATCGTTACGCTGCGCGGCACATCAGGCCCCGCTCCCGCTTTCACCACCATGACAGAACCGATCCAACGGCCGCGTGAAACAGGGCCAGCACCGGGGCCGCGGCCAGAAGCCCGTCGATGCGGTCGAGGATGCCGCCATGCCCGGGAATGAGCTGACCGCTGTCCTTCACATTGTAACGCCGCTTGATTGCCGATTCGAACAGGTCGCCGGCCTGCCCGACCACGGCGACGGCAGCGCCTACCGCCAGAGCGATGTCCGGGCGCGCCGCACCGAAGGCCAGAGCCACCAGCCAGCCGAAAAGCGCCGACGAGGCCATGCCGCCGATCAGGCCGGCCCAGGTCTTCTTGGGGCTGATGCGCGGCGCCAGCTTAGGCCCGCCGATGCTGCGGCCCGCGGCATAGGCACCGATATCGGTCGCCCAGATGGCGATGAGGACGAACAGGAAGAGCGATAGCCCGGATTCCGGCAGATCACGCAACCACATCAGGCCGGCCATGCCGACAGCGACATAGAAGACGCCAAACCCGAGCAGGTTGCGGTCGCTGCCGCCGCCGACGATGGCGGTCAGAACGGCGAAGGCTGCAGCCACGCCCAGCCCGGCGGCCGGACCGGCGGCGATCTGCGCCATCAACGCCACGATGATTCCGATCGCGGCCATGATCCGGGCCGGCAAGCGGCGGGCGCTGGGAACGATGCTGGTCCATTCGGATACGGCGACCACCGATCCAAAGGCGATCAGAGCATGGAACACCCAGCCGCCAATCCAGACGGCACCCAGCACGACCGGTGCCATGACCAATGCCGACAGGACGCGGACCTTGAGGTCCCCTGCCCTGGATGGCTTGGCCGGCACCGCAGGCGAATCCGGCGTGTCAGCGGGACCCGGCGGTGGTGGCGCCGAAGCGGCGTTCCCGTCGGTGGAACTCTTCAATCGCCGCCTCCAGATCGCGCTTGGTGAAATCGGGCCAGAGCGTATCGACGAAGACCAGCTCGGCATAGGCCGCCTGCCACAGCAGGAAATTGCTGATCCGCTTCTCGCCACTGGTGCGGATGATCAGGTCGGGGTCGGGGATGTCAGCCGTGTAGAGCCGCGCCGACAGCGCGTCTTCGTCGATGGCTTCGGGCGCCAGACGCCCGGCGGCGACCTCTTCCGCCAGCCGGCGGGCCGCATGGACGATCTCCAGGCGCGAGCCGTAGCTGAGGGCCACCACCAGCGTCATCACCCGGTTGTCGCGGGTCAGTCCCTCGGCATTGTCGATCAGCCGGTTGATGTCCTCCGACAGCCGGGTACGGTCACCGATCACCCGCAGGCGGACGCCCGCCCGGTGCAGTTCGGCGACTTCGCTGCGCAGATAGAAGCGCAGCAGACCCATCAGGTCGCTGACCTCTTCCTCCGGCCGGCGCCAGTTCTCCGAGGAGAAGCTGAAGATCGTCAGAGTGCCGATGCCAAGTTCGCGCGCCGCTTCCACGGTACGGCGGACGGCGTCCACGCCCTTCTTGTGTCCGGCGGTGCGCGGCAGGCCGCGCGCCTTGGCCCAGCGCCCGTTGCCATCCATGATGATGGCGACATGCCCTGGGGCCGTGTTGGACCGGTTGTCGTCCGCGTCGCGCATTCCGGATCAGACCTGCATGATTTCCTTTTCTTTTTGCGCAAGCGAGTCGTCGACCAGCTTGATGTGCTGATCGGTCAACACCTGCACCTTGTCCGCCTGGACCTTGTGCTCGTCCTGGGTGATCTCGCTGGCCTTCTCGGCCTTCTTCAGGCCGTCCATGCCGTCGCGACGGATGTTGCGGATGGCGACACGGCACTGCTCGGCGTACTTGTGGGCGACCTTCGCCAGTTCGGCGCGGCGCTCCTGCGTCAGATCGGGCAGCGGTACGCGGATGACCTGGCCTTCGGCCTGCGGGTTCAGGCCCAGGCCGCTGTCGCGGATGGCCTTCTCGACCGCCTTGGTCATGCCGCGGTCCCACACCTGCACCGAGATCAGGCGCGGCTCCGGAACGGAAACCGTCGCGACCTCGCGCAGGTGCATGCGGCTGCCATAGGCCTCCACCATCACCGGTTCGAGCAGATTGGACGAGGCGCGGCCGGTACGCAGACCGCCCAGTTCCTTGCGAAACGATTCAAGCGCGCCTTCCATGCGGCGCTTCAGATCCGATAGGTCGGGCGCAGCCACGGGCCTACTCCCTTTCTTCCGTTATGATGGTGTGCTTGCCACGGCCCTGCATCACTTCGGCGAAGGCGCCGGGCGTGTGGATCGAGAAGACCAGAATGGGAATGTGGTTCTCGCGCGACAGCGCGATCGCCGAAGCGTCCATCACCTGCAGGTCCTTGGTCAGGACGTCCATGTAGGTGAGGCGTTCGTAATGCTGGGCCGTCGGATCCTTCTTCGGATCGGCGGTATAGACGCCATCGACCTGCGTGCCCTTCAGCAGACCGTCACAGCCCATTTCGGAGGCGCGCAGCGCCGCGGCGGTGTCGGTGGTGAAGAAGGGGTTGCCGGTGCCGGCGGCGAAGATCACCACCCGGCCCTTTTCCATGTGGCGGACGGCGCGGCGCCGGATATAGGGCTCGCAGACCGTCGACATGGGGATGGCCGACTGCACCCGCGTGCTGACGCCCATCCGTTCGAGCGCGCTCTGCATCGAGAGCGCGTTCATCACGGTGGCGAGCATGCCGATATAGTCGGCCGAGGCACGCTCCATGCCGTTCGCCGCACCCTTCACACCCCGGAAGATGTTCCCCCCACCGATGACCAGACAGACCTGGACGCCGAGCGCGATGACCGCCTTCACCTCGTTGGCGATGCGGTTCACCATCTCCGGGTCCAGACCATAGTCGCGCTGACCCATCAGCGCCTCGCCCGACACCTTGAGGAGGACGCGCTTATAGCGGACGCCCTCGGCCGGCGCGGTGGTCCCGGTGGTTTCGACCATGGGGGGAACGCTCCCTTGCTGTTTCAGAATGCGGCGTACGGACCTTTAGCGTTTGACTTTAGTGGTCTCAGCCCTGACCGCCGGCAGCGGCAGCGACTTCGGCGGCGAAGTCCGACTGGGCCTTTTCAATGCCTTCGCCCAGCGCGAAGCGGGTGAAGGCCGTGACCTTGACCGGAGCGCCGATGTCCTTGGCGGCGTTCTCCACCACCTTGCGGACCTTGGTCTCGCCGTCAATCACGTAGGTCTGCTCCAGCAGGCAGACTTCCTCGTAGTACTTGCGGACGCGGCCTTCGACCATCTTCTCGATGATGTTCTCCGGCTTGCCCGAAGCGCGGGCCTGCTCGGCCAGCACGTTGCGCTCACGCTCCAGCGACGAGCTGTCGACATCGGCGATGTCCAGCGCATCCGGACGGGCGGCGGCGATGTGCATGGCGATCTGCTTGCCGAGATCGGCCAGCTTGGCCGTGTCACCGGTCGACTCCAGGGCGACCAGAACGCCGATCTTGCCCAGACCCGGCGCGATGGCCGAGTGGACGTAGCTGACGACGACGCCGGCCGAGACCGACAGCGTGACGGCGCGGCGCAGGTTCATGTTCTCGCCGACCGTGGCGATCAGGCTGGTCAGCTCGTCCTGGGCGGTGTGCGAGGTGCCCGGATAGGTCGCGGCCTTCAGGGCCTCGACGTCGCCGGCAGTGGTCAGCGCCAGCTCGGCGGCCTTGGCGGCGAAAGCCTGGAACTTGTCGTTGCGGGCGACGAAGTCGGTCTCGGCGTTCACCTCGACGACGGCACCCTTGGTGCCGGCGGTGGCGACGGCGACCAGACCTTCGGCGGCGACGCGGCCCGACTTCTTGGCGGCGGCGGCGAGGCCCTTCTTGCGCAGCCAGTCGACGGCGCCCTCGAGGTCGCCCTGCGTCTCGTTCAGCGCCTTCTTGCAGTCCATCATGCCCGCGCCGGTCTTCTCGCGCAGTTCCTTGACGAGCGAGGCGGTAATCTCGGCCATGTTGCGCCCTCTTCCTTCCAAGCGATCCGGCAGGCGGATCGGATTGAGTCACAAAGTCAAAACGGGTGGCAACCCATAAAAAAGGCAGCCGGGCCATAGGTCATAAGGCCCGGCTGCCCTTCAACCGTCAGGGTCAGGCCTGGGCGGTCTCGGCGGCGGTCTCTTCCTCCGGCAGCTGCTCGGCCGGGGCTTCCTCAGCGGAACCGACGTCGATGCCGGCGGCGCTCATCTCGGCCTGCAGGCCGTCAAGCACGGCGCCGACCGTCAGGTCGCAGTACAGCTCGATGGCGCGCAGCGCGTCGTCGTTGCCGGGGATCGGGAAGGCCACGCCGTCCGGATCGGAGTTGCTGTCGAGGACCGCGATGACCGGGATGCCCAGCTTGTTGGCTTCCTTGACCGCGATCGACTCCTTGTTGGTGTCGATGATGAAGATGACGTCCGGCAGGCCGCCCATCTCCTTGATGCCGCCCAGCGCACGCTCCAGCTTGTCGCGCTCGCGGGTCAGCTCCAGCACTTCGCGCTTGGTCAGGCCCGAGGTGTCGCCGCCGAGACGCTCTTCCATCTCGCGCAGGCGCTTGATCGACTGGGAGATGGTCTTCCAGTTGGTCAACATGCCGCCGAGCCAGCGGTGGTTGACGTAGTACTGACCGCACTTGGCGGCAGCCTCGGCGATGCGCTCCTGGGCCTGGCGCTTGGTGCCGACGAACAGGACGCGGCCACCGCCGGCGACGACGTCACGCACGGCCTGGAGGGCGCGGTGCAGCATCGGAACGGTCTGCTCGAGGTCGATGATGTGCACGCCATTGCGCACGCCGAAGATGTACTGGTTCATCTTCGGGTTCCAGCGGCGGGTGTGGTGACCGAAGTGGACACCGGCTTCCAGCAGCTGGCGCATGGTGAAGGTGGGCATGGTCATGTGGAAAAAATCCCTTTTTCCGGTTGCTCCGCCGCGGGCATTGTCGACAGCGCATGGAAACCATGGCTGAAGACACCGGATCGGGCCATCGGAGTAAA
Organism: uncultured Azospirillum sp.; assembly: GCA_965650625.1. Lineage (GTDB taxonomy): Bacteria > Pseudomonadota > Alphaproteobacteria > Azospirillales > Azospirillaceae > Azospirillum. The sequence continues at coordinate 29,099 of CBFGPE010000020.1, forward strand.
ACCGAGGGTCCGCCAGCCCGCGTGAGGTTTTGACGACGGCGCTTACATAGCCCCGCACGCGCATGTTGACAAGGAAAAAGGCCACCCGGACCAGCGTCCGGATGGCCTTTTCAGCAAACTGCCAAAGATCGGCAAAAGTTCCTTTACGCCTGCGGCGCGGACGGTGCGGCGACCTTCGGCTTGGGCAGGTCGAGCTTCAGGTGCAGTTCCCGCAGGCGGGCGGTGTCGACCGGCGCCGGGGCCTGCATCAGGAGGTCTTCGGCGCGCTGGTTCAGCGGGAAGGCGATGACCTCGCGGATGTTCGGCTCGTCGGCCAGCAGCATGACGATGCGGTCGATGCCCGGAGCCGAACCGCCGTGCGGCGGGGCGCCCAGCTTGAACGCGCTCAGCATGCCGCCGAATCGAGCTTCCAGCTCCTCCGGCGGATAGCCGGCGATCTCGAAGGCCTTGTACATCACTTCCGGCAGGTGGTTACGGATGGCGCCGGACGACAGTTCGACGCCGTTGCAGACGATGTCGTACTGATAGGCCTTGATGTCGAGCGGGTTCATCGTCTCCAGCGCCTTCAGGCCGCCCTGGGGCATGGAGAACGGGTTGTGGCTGAAGATGACCTTGTTGGTCTCCTCGTCCAGCTCGTACATCGGGAAATCGACGATCCAGCAGAAGCGGAAGGCGTTCTTCTCGATCAGGTCCAGCTCTTCGCCGATTCGGGTGCGGGCGAGGCCGGCCAGCTTGGCCGCAGGGCCTGCCTGATCGCAGACGAAGAAGATCGCGTCGCCGTCCTCGAGACCGGCGAGCTCACGCAGGGCGGCTTGCGCTGCTTCCGGCACGAACTTGGCGATCGGACCTTTGCCGCCGCCGGCTTCCATGACGATGTAGCCGAGGCCGGGAGCGCCCAGACCGCGGGCCCAGTCGTTCAGCTTGTCGAAGAAGCTGCGCGGACGGTCGGAGACCTTCGGCGCGCGGATGGCGCGGACGACGCCACCCTTCTCCAGCGTCTGCTTAAAGGCGCGGAATTCGACGTCGTCGCGCTTGAACACCTCGGTCACGTCGGTGATGACCAGGGGATTGCGCAGGTCCGGCTTGTCGTTGCCGTACTTCAGCATCGATTCGGCGAAGGAGATGCGGCGGAACGGCAGCCCGTCGATGACCGGCTTCGATTCGCGGCGGAAGCCGCCGAACTCCTCGAAGATGCCGTGCAGCACCGGCTCGATGGCGGCGAAGACGTCCTCCTGGGTGACGAAGGACATCTCGAAATCGAGCTGGTAGAACTCGCCCGGGCTGCGGTCGGCGCGGGCATCCTCGTCGCGGAAGCAGGGGGCGATCTGAAAGTAGCGGTCGAAGCCGGCGACCATCAGCAGCTGCTTGAACTGCTGCGGCGCCTGCGGCAGGGCGTAGAACTTGCCGGGATGGTTGCGGCTCGGCACCAGATAGTCGCGCGCGCCCTCGGGCGAGGAGGCGGTGAGGATCGGCGTCTGGAACTCGGTGAAGCCCTGGTCGATCATGCGGCGGCGCGCCGAGGCGATCACGCGCGAACGCAGCATGATGTTCTCGTGGATGCGCTCGCGGCGCAGGTCGAGGAAGCGGTAGCGCAGGCGCACGTCCTCGCCGGCATCGGTGTCCTGGTTGACCTGCAGCGGAATCTGCTCCGCCTCGCCTTCCACGGTCAGTTCGGCGATCTGCAGTTCGATGCGGCCGGTGGGCAGCTTGTCGTTGATCGTCTCGGCCGTGCGCTTCACCACCTTGCCGGTGACGGTGATGACCGATTCCAGCTTCAGCCGGTTGGCGACCTCGAAGGCCGGGTTGGAGGTATCGACCACGCACTGCGTCAGGCCGTAATGGTCGCGCAGGTCGATGAACAGCAGCTGTCCATGGTCGCGCTTCCGGTTCATCCAGCCCGACAGGCGGACGGTTTCACCGGCATTCTCTTCACGAAGCTGGCCGCAGGTGTGCGTGCGGTAGGGGTGCATGGGTCGAAACACCTTGAAAAGGGCGGATTCCGGCGGAAAAAGCGGTTCGACACACCACACCGGACGCGCGCGAAAGTCAAGCCGCGATAGGGTGCAGCGCAGTGCGGCGGGAGCCCGGATGGAACGTTTGGAACGGCATGAAACATCCTGGGCCACCCTGTTCAACCGTTCCATCCGCCGGCAGTCCAGCTGCCGGACCCCAGTTTAACACCGCCGGGACCGGGGGATAAGCGGAGCGGAAAAATCAGGCCGCCTGTCCCACCGGCACGCCCTTTTGCAACGCGCATCGGCTCCGCGCGTCGGCGGACTTTCAAGCACCCGTTTGGTCGTGTATGAAGCAACCATGACGCTCATCACGACAACCGACGCCCTTCAGGCCTTCTGTCAGTCGCTGGCAGGGGCCGAGTACATCACGGTCGACACCGAGTTCCTGCGGGAAAAGACCTATTGGCCGCAACTGTGCCTCGTCCAGGTCGGCGGGCCCGACGGCGCGGTCGCCATCGACCCGCTGGCCGAAGGCATCGACCTGGCGCCGCTGTTCGCGCTGATGAGCGACCCGTCGGTGCTGAAGGTGTTCCACGCCGCCCGGCAGGACGTGGAGATCTTCTGGCACCTGTCCGGCCAGATCCCGCATCCGCTGTTCGACACCCAGGTCGCGGCGATGGTCTGCGGCTTCGGCGAGAGCGTCGGCTACGAGACGCTGGTGACCAAGCTGGCCGGCGCCCGCATCGACAAGTCCAGCCGCTTCACCGACTGGTCGCACCGGCCGCTGACCGACCGGCAGCTGACCTACGCCCTGTCCGACGTCATCCACCTGCGCCCGGCCTATGAGAAGCTGAAGCGCCGTCTCGCCCGCTCCGGCCGCTCGCACTGGCTGGAAGAGGAGATGGCGATCCTGACCGACCCGGCGACCTATCAGGTCGATCCGGAAAGCTCCTACATGCGGCTGAAGGTGCGGACCAACAAGCCGCGCTTCATGGCCGTCCTGAAGGAACTGGCGGCGTGGCGCGAACGCGAGGCCCAGCGCCGCGACCAGCCGCGCTCCCGCGTGCTGCGCGACGAGGCGCTGCTGGAGATCGCCGCCCACGCGCCGACCACGGTCGACGACCTCGCCCGTACCCGGGGACTGGGCCGCGGTTTCGCCGAGGGGCGCCAGGGCGCCGACGTGCTGGGCGCCGTGCAAGCCGGGCTGGACCTGCCGGACAGCGCCCTGCCCCGTGTCGAACCGCGAGAAGAACCGCCGCCCGGATTGCAGCCTATCGTCGAATTGCTGCGCGTCCTTCTGAAGATGAAGTGCGACGAGAACAATGTCGCGGCGAAGCTGGTGGCGTCCTCGGCCGATCTGGAGTCCTTGGCGGCCGATGATCGGGCAGAGATTCCGGCGATGCAGGGCTGGCGGCGCGAACTGTTCGGCAATGATGCGCTCGCCTTGAAGCACGGAAAAATCGGACTGGCGGTCATAGACCGTCGCGTCCGCATCGTTCCTGCTGGCGAACCGCGCCACACGACCGATTCGGCCGAATCCGAAACTTGACCTTTTCGGATGGCGTCGCTTCGATGATTGCGGCGCCTTTTGCGGCAGTCCGGGTGCTTCCTGCGCCCGGACGTTAGCCTTAAGGGCTTTTTAAAGAAAGTTACCATTAAGATCGGTTAGGCTTCGCAGCATTGGACGGATCTTGCCTGTTCGGCCGATCTGCGGGGGTCCGATCCGGCGATGGCCGGACCGCCGGGCGGAAACGCCCGGACGGAAAGCAGAAGGCTGCCGAACAACGAGCGGCCGAAGACATGGGTGGTTGGCAGGCGCGACGCTTGTTGTGGGAGTGAGCAAGGTATGAGCAGGTTTGGCGGCAGACCACCCATTGGACGGGACCGTGTCCGGCTTTCCACCACGGAAAAGCAGGCCGCCGTCGCCGCCGCCAAGGACCAGAAGCCGGAGTTCGACAACGACAAGCTCCTGAACCTGCTGCGGTCGGCGAAGAACGAACTGCAGGGCATGCGTCTGATCCACATGCACCTGTCGCTGTTGAAGGACCGCGATCCGAGCAGCCAGATGATGGTCCGTTCCATCATCCAGGAACTGGCGAGCAAGGCCTCTTACCTGCAATCCTTCAACATCTCCAACGGCGACGTCATCATCCTCTACAAGGGGCTGAAGCTGACCGGCGTCACCGATGTCTGCCAGACGGTGGAACAGGTCTTCCTGTCGAAGACGACGCTGACCGGGCCGAATCCTTATAAGGAATATTCGCTCTATTCGATCATGGAACTGGCGTTGAACTTCATCAACGTCATCCGTTTCATCGAAGAATTGCAGGCGAACGAGACCGGACAGCACGTCACCGAGACCAAGCCGCCGATCACGCTGGAGGAATTGGGCAAGCTCGAACGCTCGATGCAGATGTTCGACCTGTCGCCCTTCCTGTTCAATCAGGGCATCGCCAACATCGGCGGCGGCGATACGGAGATGGAGTATTATGAACTCTACATCTCCATCAAGCTGCTCCAGGAGCGGCTGTGCCCCGATTACGACATCACCGCCAACAAGTGGCTGTTCAACTACTTCACCGCCAACCTCGACCAGTCGGTTCTGCGCGCCCTGAACCATGGCCTGAGCTTCATGCGCGGGCGGCGGATCGGCATCAACATCAACCTGTCGACCGTCATCTCCACCGGCTTCGTGAAGTTCGACGAACGGCTGCCCATCGACTTCCGCGGGCAGGTGGTGCTCGAGGTGTCGAAGGGCGACCTGATCGAGAATCTGTCGCTGTTCAACGAGGTGGTGGAGTTCGCGCAGGACCGCCGCTATCAGATCGCGGTGGACGGGCTGAACCCGTTCTGGGTGACGAACTTCGATCTGGAATATCTGAACGCCGATTACGCCAAGATCTTCTGGTCCAACGACATGCTGGAGATGGACCCGCAGTTCGAAAAGTATTTCCGCGATCGCATCGCCGAGCAGGATCGCTGCAAGTTCATCCTGGCGCGCTGCGACAGCGTGACCAGCCTGGTCTATGCCCACAAGATGGGAATCAATCTGGTCCAGGGCCGCGCGGTGGACAACATCATGCGCAAGGGCGTCAGCGTCCGCGAGGCCATCGCCCACGCCAAAGTCGATTAGGACCAAAGTCGATTAGGGCCAAGGTGGATTAAGGACGCCGCTCACGGCTTGCGCGGCGCCTGCCGCAGCAGACCGTCGGTCCAGGCCGGGGGAAGCAGCGCCAGCAGCCAGACCGCGGCCATCATCGGCCAGGGAAAGGCGATTCGCGCCCGGTTGCGTTCCAGCCCGCGGCGGATGACGCGGGCGGCGGCATCGGTTTCCATCAGGAAGGGCATGGGGAAGCGGTTGACCGCCGTCATCCGGCTTTTGACGAAGCCGGGGCAGATTACCGACACGCCAATCCCCTCCCCGGCCAGATCGCCGCGCAGGGCTTCCCCATAGACCCGGACCATCGCCTTGCTGGCGCAATAGGCCGGCGCGCCGGGGAGGCCGCGGAATCCCGCCAGTGATGCCATGATGGCGATCTGGCCGCGCCGCCGGGCCCGCATGGCCGGAAGCAGCGGGTGGATGCTGTTCAGCACTCCGTCGATGTTCACCGCCAGGATGCGCCGGGCCTGCTCCTCCGTCTCGCCGCCGTCGCCGGTGCCGGCCGACATGCCGGCGTTGGCGATCAGCAGGTCAACCGGCGTTCCGGCATCGACCCGCGCCAGCCATCCGGCCATCGCGGCGCGGTCAGCCACATCGATCACCGCCGTCTCCACATCCGCGCCGGCAGCGCGGCAACGCTGAGCCACCGCCTCCAGCCTCGCGGAGTCGCGACCGGTCAGCGCAAGGGCCATTCCGGGCGCGGCGTAGAGGACAGCCAGTGCCTCGCCGATGCCGCTGGAGGCGCCGGTGATGACGATGGACCGCGGCTGTTTCATGGAGGTTCCGCCCTGTTCGCCGGCTGCCGGGTGGCGCCGAAGCTTGTTGTGGGGTGATGTGGCGTTTATAAGCACCACACCGATCTACACCGTTTTTCAAATGAGGCCGCCTTTGCCAGCCCATCGCCCCGTCATTGCCAGCATGACCGGTTTCGCGCGCGTCGACGGGCACGGCGACGGCTATTCCTGGACCTTCGAGGCCAAGAGCGTCAATGGCCGCAGCCTGGATCTGCGCTGCCGCCTGCCGTCGGGCTTCGACAGCGTCGAGGCGGTGGCGCGAGCCGAACTGCCGAAGCGGCTGGCCCGCGGCAACGTCAACCTGACGCTGACCGTCAACCGTGCCCAGGCGGTTTCCCAACTGCGCATCAACCGCGAGCTTCTGACCCAGGTTCTGGAGATCGCGCGGGAGATCGAGGGGGCCGGTGCCGCCCCGCCGCGGCTGGATTCGCTGCTGGCGGTCCGCGGCATCATCGAGCCGGTGGAAGAAGACGAGACCGAAGCGCGCGAGCGCGTCGAATCGGTGCTGAAAGGCGAACTGGCCAAGCTGATCGACCAGCTGGTGATCAACCGCCTCGCCGAGGGCGCGCGAATCGCCGAGGTGCTGAACGGCCATCTCGACGAGATCGCCCGGCTGGTCGAGGCAGCATCGGCCTGCGCCTCCACCCAGCCGGAGGCGCTGCGCGAGAAGCTGCGCGCCCAGGTCGCCGCGATCCTCGGCTCCTTCCCCGCCCTGTCGGAAGACCGGCTGGCACAGGAGGCGGCGATCCTGATCGGCAAGGCCGACGTGCGCGAGGAGTTGGACCGCCTGCGTGCCCACATCCAGGCCGCGCGCGACCTGATGGCGGAAGGCGGGGCCATCGGCCGCCGGTTCGACTTCCTGTGCCAGGAATTCAACCGCGAGGCCAACACGCTCTGCTCCAAATCGGCGGACGTCGAACTGACCCGCATCGGCCTGTCGCTGAAAGCCTCGATCGAGCAGCTTCGCGAGCAGGTTCAGAACATCGAATAACTGGCAACAGCGAGTGAGCGCCATGGCTGCGACCAACACCTCCCTGATCCACCGGCGCGGCCTGATGCTGGTGCTGTCGTCCCCGTCGGGCGCCGGCAAGACCACCATCGCCCGCGGCCTGCTGGAGCGTGATGCCGGCATCACCATGTCGGTGTCGGTGACGACCCGCCCGATGCGCCCCGGCGAGGCCGAAGGGCTGGACTACTACTTCATCGACCAGCAGCGCTTCGACCATATGGCGGAGACCGGCGACCTGCTGGAGCATGCCCGCGTCTTCGGCAACTGCTATGGCACACCGCGGGTGGCGGTGGAGGATGCGCTGGGCGCCGGGCGCGACGTGCTGTTCGCCATCGACTGGCAGGGTGCGCAGCAGCTGGCGCAGAACGCCCGCGACGATCTGGTCAGCGTCTTCGTCCTGCCGCCGTCGGTCAGCGAACTGGAACGCCGCCTGCGTGGCCGTGGCCAGGATTCGGAGGAGGTCATCGCCAACCGCATGGCGAAGGCGTCCAACGAGATCAGCCACTGGCCGGAATACGACTACGTCATCGTCAACAGCGACGTGAACGAGAGCATCAACGCGGTCGAGTCGATCCTGCGTGCCGAACGGCTGCGCCGCCGCCGTCAGGTCGGCCTGCCGGAGTTCGTGCGCAGCATTCAGGACACGCTGTAACTACTTGTCCGTAAACGGTTTCGCCCGGATCTTGATCTCATGGCCGGGCGGGCCGTCACTGCCGTCCGGCTGTTTGCCGCGGTAATAGCCCTTTTGCCAGCGTTCCTGCGCGGCGGCGCTGCCCGGCGTCTGCAGGTCGCTGTTGAACTGGCTGCGCGAGGCCGCCCAGGCCCGGTACTGCGCCGCCGTCTCCGGATCGCTGTCGAGGTCGCGGACCTCCGGCGTCAGGCTTTCGACCAGACCGCGCTGGATCGGCATCAGATGGGCGAAGGGTTCGCCCTTCTCCCAGGTGACCGGCACGCCGGGCGCGGTGAATTTCCAGTTCATGGTGAAGGGATAGGGTGACCAGTCGGTCTCGATGATGCCCGACAGGCCCATGATGCCGTGCTTCGGGTGGTTCAGCGGGCCGGTCACCATCAGGTTGACGTCCGGCGGCGTGCGGAACAGCGCCGCGACGTGAAAGGTCAGCACGCCGCTGCCGAAATGGCTGGCAGGAAGCAGGGGATGCTGCTCCTCCGCTGTGACGGTGATGGCCTCCAGCCCGGTGCCGCCGTCCCACACCGCCGTCACCCGCACGGGACAGCAGACCTCCCACCCATGCATGCTGGCGATGTTGAGCGGCAAACAGCGATAGCCGTACTGCTCCGGCAGAGCGTCGATCCAGTCGCGGGTCGGGCGGGCCGGGCGGATGTCGGGCAGCACGCCCGAGAGCGGATAAGCGATCAGCGTCATGGCGCCGCATCCTGCCAGACTTCGCCATCCGGTGTAATCCGGAGGCTGGCGATGGTCACAACCGGCCGCCTGTCCATTCGGATTATTCCTAGGCCCGCGTTAGAGATTGCGCAGTCGCGAAGTACTCAAGTATGTGTCACACTTCGCATTAGAGTTCTATCAATTAGCGAAGCGCACTATGCCGTGCCTGCAGGCGGCGGCCGTGGTGACGCGCGCATCGTGTGGGGCTGGGCAATGTTCACCAAACTCAACAGCATCAAGGCGAAGCTCCTGATCCTTCAGGGGCTGTTCCTCGCCACCATCCTGGTGGCCGGCATCTGGTCCGCGACGTCGAAGCGCGAGACGATGGTCGAGGGATACCGCAAATCCATCGAGGCGGTGGTGCAGACCTCGCTGTCGATCATGAAGTCCTATGACGCGCGCGTCGCCAAGGGCGAGTTCAGCCGGGAAGAGGCGCAGACCCGCGCGAAGGCTGCGCTGCGGGCCCTGCGCTTCTTCGGCAACGAATACATGTTCGGGTACGAGTTCGACGGCACCAACGTGTTCCACGGCGTCCGTCCCGACCTGGAAGGCACCCGCAAGCTGGCCGATTTCAAGGACAGCAACGGCGTGCTGGTGATCCGCGGGCTGATCGACTCGGCGCGCAGCGGCGACGGCACGCTGATCTACAACTTCCCCAAGGCCGGCGGCACCGAACCGTTTCCGAAGCTGGCCTATGCCGCGATCTATGAACCGTGGGGCTGGATGATCGGCACCGGGGTCTACATCGACGACGTCGACGCCGCTTTCCGCAGCACGCTGATCGAGACGCTGGCGGTGACGCTGGCGGCGGCGCTGGTGCTGGGGCTGTTCGGCTTCCGGCTGGTGTCGCGCATCGGCAAGGGGCTGGACGGCATCGCCGCAGCCACCGGCCGGATCGCCAAGGGCGATCTCGCCGCCCAGGTCGCCGGCACCGACCGCGCCGACGAGGTGGGGGCGCTGGCCCGCTCGGTGGAGACCCTGCGTCTCAGCGCCATCGAGGCGGAGGATCTGCGCCGCCGCCATGCCGCGCTGGAACGGGAAGCCGAGGAGGCCCGCCGCGCCACCATGAAGCGGCTGGCCGACGAGTTCGAAAGCACGGTCGGCGCGCTGGTCCATTCGGTCGCCGAATCGGCGGGTCAGCTGACCCACACATCGGGCGCCATGAGCAGTGGGGCGGAACAGACCACCCGGCTGATGGACGGCGCTGCCCGCGCCGCGGGAACGACCTCCGGCAATGTCCAGGCGGTGGCTGGCGCCACCGAGGAGCTGGCCGCCTCCATCCGCGAGATCGCCCAGCAGATTGCGGAGTCGACCACCGGCTCGGCCCGCGCGGTGGAGGATGTGCGCCGCACCTATGCCCTGATCGAACAGCTGGACAGCGTCGCCCGGCGCACCGTGGAGGTTGTCGATCTGATCCGCTCCATTGCCGAGCAGACCAACCTGCTGGCGCTGAACGCGACCATCGAGGCCGCCCGCGCCGGCGAGGCGGGGAAGGGCTTCGCCGTGGTCGCCAGCGAGGTGAAGAACCTCGCCAACCAGACCGCCAAGGCCACCGACGACGTGCAGGCGCAGATCGCCGCCATGACCGACGCCACCTCGTCGGTGGTCGAGGCGATGCGCGGGGTCGGCGGCGCCATCGAGACGGTGAACAGCGTCGCCTCCAGCATCTCCGCCGCCATCGAGGAGCAGGGTGCGGCGACCCGCGACATCAGCCGGAACGTCAACGAGGCGGCGCAGGGCGTCAGCTCGGTGTCCGACAGCCTGACCCTGGTGTGCAGCCACGCCACCGCCACCGGCCAGGCCTCCGCCGAGGTCGCCGCCGCGGCCCGCGCGGTGGGTGAGCGCGCCGACCGCATGCTGGGCGAAGTGTCGGCCTTCGTCGCCCGCATCCGCCAGGGCTGACCGTCTGTTGCAGTGGGGAGGGTATTCTACCGGATGCATTCGGTAAAATTCCGCGCTATGGATGGGGCCAGCAATTGTCGGACAGGACCCCATGACCGCCCCCTCCCCCGCCCAGAACATCCCCAACGCTGCCCGCCGGGGCTGGCTCGACGAGGCTCTGCGCCGACTCGAGGCGGACGTGAACCGCTCCGCCGACACCCACCTGCTCCGACTGCCGATCCCGGCGGCGCAGGGGATCACGCTGTACTTGAAGGACGAATCGACCCACCCCACCGGCAGCCTGAAGCACCGGCTGGCACGGTCGCTGTTCCTCTATGCCATATGCAATGGCTGGGTGCGGGAGGGCACGACGGTGATCGAGGCGTCGTCGGGATCGACGGCGGTGTCGGAGGCCTATTTCGCGCAGCTGCTGGAGCTGCCTTTCGTCGCCGTGGTGCCGCGCAACACATCGCCGGCCAAGATCGCGCAGATCGAGTTCTATGGCGGCCGCTGCCACATGGTGGAGCGCGCGTCGGAAGTCTGCGCCGAGGCCCAGCGGCTGGCCCGAGATTGCGACGGCCATTTCATGGACCAGTTCACCTATGCCGAGCGCGCCACCGACTGGCGCGGCAACAACAACATCGCCCAGTCGATCTTCGAACAGCTGGCGCAGGAACCGCATCCGGTGCCGGACTGGATCGTCTGCGGCGCCGGCACCGGCGGCACCTCCGCCACCTTCGGGCGCTATGTGCGCTATCGCCGGCTGCCGACCCGGGTGTGCGTCGCCGATCCGGAACATTCGGCCTTCTTCGCCGGGTTCCGCGACAACGACCCGAAGGCCGAAGTCGGGCGGGGGTCCGGCATCGAGGGCATCGGGCGGCCGACGGTGGAGCCGTCCTTCCAGCCGACGGTGATCGACCGGATGATCCGCGTGCCAGACGCCGCCAGCATCGCCGCCGTCTGGGTCCTGCGCGAGCGACTGGGCCGCGCCTGCGGCGGCTCCACCGGCACCAATCTGGTGGGCGCCATCGAGCTGATCGCCGAAATGATGCGCGAGGGCCGGCAAGGCAGCGTCGCCACGCTGATCTGCGATCCCGGCGAGCGCTATATGGGGACCTACTTCAACCGCGATTGGCTGCAGGCGAACGGGTTGGACATCGCCCCCTGGTGCGAGCGGATAGACGGCTTCTTCCGGACCGGCGCCTGGAGCGGCGACGGGCTGGAAACGGCCGAGCGCTGACCGGGGAGCCGGCAGCCATGCCCCGCATGCGGATCCGCATCGATTTCGAGACCGGCGGCTCGATCGGTCCCGGCAAGATCGCGCTGCTGGAGCGGATCCGCGACACCGGCTCCATCTCCGCCGCCGGACGGGCGCTCGGCATGTCCTACCGCCGGGCGTGGCTGCTGGTGGACGACCTGAACCGCATCTTCCGTGAGCCGGTGGTGAGCGCAGCGGTCGGCGGCAAGCATGGCGGCGGCACGGTGCTGACCCCGTTCGGCGAAGAGGTGATCGACCATTACCGCGCGGTCGAGCGCGAAGCGCATGTGGCGACGGCCCACCGGCTGGCGGCACTGGCGGCGGGGATCAACCCGGATTACGGCGCGGACAAGCAGGTGGACGACGGCAGCTTTGCCGGCGATCCGGGGGTGGGGCCGGGTTGCGGTCCGGGCAGGTAGGCGGGCGTCGTGAAAAGAAAAAGGCCGGGCTCTGCGCCCGGCCTTTTGTCATTCGAAGCCACCCTGGCTTTATGCAAACGCCTTGTACGCAATCAGCGTGAAGGTATCGCGGACGCCGGGAAGCGTCTGAACATGCTCCGTCACGAAACGGCCGATGTCGTCGTCCTGCTTCAGGTAGCACTTCATCAGCAGATCATACTGGCCGGAGATGGAATGCACCTCCGACACCTGTTCGATCAGCTGCACGGCCTGATCGGCGACTTCATAGGCGCGACCGAGATCGCATTTGACCATGACGAAGATGGTCTGCACGGGCTCAGCCCTCCTGCGTCGGTTCGGTCGAGGCTTCGCTGGACGGGCGCGGGCGGGCCGAGCGCAGCATGAAGGCCGGCATGTGATCGCCGAAGCCGATCACCGGCACGTCGTCGTCATCGTCGTCGCGGCGGCGGCGGCGATCACCGCGATCACGGTCGCGGCGCGGCTCGTTGCTGCGGCGGGATTCGGCGGCGGCCAGCGATTCGCGGGGCTGGCGCTCCTCGCGAACCGGACGGTCTTCGCGCACGGGACGCTCTTCACGAGCCGGACGCTCCTCGCGGGGGGCGGCGGCCTCCTCACGCGGGGCGCGCTCTTCACGGCCGCCGCGGGGCGGACGGCCTTCCGAACGGGCTTCCGGCTTGGCACCACGACCGCCACGACCACGGCCACGACCGCGGGAGCTGCCGTCTTCCTCGCCGAACTCGGCCGTCTCCAGGCCGTCGATGGCGATCATGGGAATCTCCCGCTTGATGAGGCGCGTGATTGCGCCGACGAGTTTCGTGTCGTCCGGCGTGGCCAGCATGAAGGCCCGGCCCTGCTTGCCAGCGCGGCCGGTGCGGCCGATCCGGTGGACATAGTCGTCGGGAGTCAGCGGCACGTCGAAATTGAAGACGTGGCTGAGGCCCTGTACGTCGATGCCGCGGGCGGCGACGTCGGAGCAGACCAGCAGCGTGATCTCGCCCTGCTTGAACCGCTCCAGCGTCTCGGTGCGCTTGGACTGCACCATGTCGCCGTGCAGCGCGCCGACATTGAAGCCGTGGCGTTCCAGCGACTTCTGCAGGACGGCGATGTCGCGCTTGCGGTTGCAGAAGATGAAGGCGTTCTTGACGTCCTCGGTCTGCAGCAGATGGCGCAGCGCCTTGCGCTTATCCATCTCGTGAACCAGAGCCAGCGCCTGGGTAACCGTCTCCGCCGGCGAGGCGGGCGGAGCGACGCTGATCTCAAGCGGCTGGGTCAGGAAGGCGTCGGCCAGACGGCGAATTTCCGGCGGCATCGTCGCCGAGAAGAACAGGGTCTGACGGTTCTTCGGCAGTTTGCTGACGATGCGCTCGATATCCGGGATGAAGCCCATGTCGAGCATGCGGTCGGCTTCGTCGATGACGAAGACCTTGATGTCGTTCAGCATGATGTTGCCGCGCTCGAACAGGTCGATGAGACGACCCGGAGTCGCGATCAGCACATCCACGCCGCGATCGAGCTTCTTCACCTGCTCGGTGAAGGTCTCGCCGCCGATCAGCAGCGCCATGCTGAGCTTGTGGTACTTGCCGTAGGTCTCGAAGCTTTCCGACACCTGGGCTGCCAGCTCGCGCGTCGGCTCCAGGATCAGAGACCGCGGCATCCGCGCACGGGCACGGCCCGACGCCAGGATGTCGATCATGGGCAAGGTGAAGCTCGCCGTTTTGCCGGTGCCCGTCTGCGCGCAGCCCAGCACGTCGCGGCGTTGCAGGACACAGGGAATTGCCTGTTCCTGAATGGGCGTCGGTTGGGTGTAACCCTTGTCCTCGATGGCGCGCAGGACGTCAGGGCCAAGCCCAAGTTCCGAAAAAAGCATCCAACCTGTTTCTGTTCTGGAGTGCGGAAATCGAGCGTTCGACGCCCGATGCCTGGATGAGGCCGAAGAATAGGAAGTCAAAGCCGCATGTCAATAGATCCGATGTTCCGAAACCGAAAATCGGCGCGAAAACACGCCGCGTTGGCGAAATCGGCGCCCTGCGCTAGGCTGTCGTCCGGCAGTACCGCGAGTCGCGGCGCTTGCCGGCGCCCCGGTCAGGGGCTGTCCGCTGCAAATGGAACGGTCGAGAGCATTTGATGATTCTTCGTGCCCAGGAATCGGTGCTGGTGGTGGTGGATGTTCAGGAACGGCTGCTGCCGGCCATCCACGACTCCGAGCGCGTCGTCCGCAACGCCGCGATGCTGCTGAAAGGGGCGGCGGCCCTGTCGGTGCCGGTGCTGGTGACCGAGCAATATCCGCGCGGCCTGGGACCGACGGTGGAGGCGGTGCGCGTCCATCTGCCGGAAGGCACGCCGGTGATAGAGAAGATCACCTTCGGCAGCACCGGCGAGCCGGCCTTCAATGCGGCGATCGAGGCGTTGAACCGCCCGCAGATCGTGCTGTGCGGGACGGAGGCGCATGTCTGCGTGATGCAGACCGCGTTGGGGCTGCGCCAGCAGGGCCATGCGGTCTACCTGGTGGCCGACGCGGCATCGTCGCGCACCCCCGCCAACCACGCCATGGCGCTGGAGCGGATGCGCGCCGCCGGGGTGACCATCGTCACCACCGAGATGGTGCTGTTCGAGTGGATGGAACGGGCCGGCACGCCGGTCTTCAAGGTCGTCAGCGCGCTGGTGAAGTGAGTTCAGGAGAAGCCGCATGTCCGCTAATTCTACCGGCCGCCCTGCCCTGATCCTGCTGCCCGGCATGCCGCTGGACGCGGCGCTGTGGGACCATCAGGTCCGGCATCTCGGCGACATCGCCGCCCCGCAGGTGGTCGAACTTGCCGATTGCCCCAGCATCGCAGCGATGGCCGACAAGGTGCTGGCCCAGGCGCCGGAGCGCTTCGCCGTCGCCGGCCTGTCGATGGGCGGTTATGTCGCGCTGGAGATCCTGCGCCGCGCGCCGGAACGGGTGGAGAAGCTGGCCCTGCTCGACACCAACGCCCGCCCCGACACGGCGGAGGCGACGGCGACCCGGCGGGAGGCGGTGGCGCTCGCGCGTCAGGGTCGCTATGGGCAGGTGATCCGCGCCGCCCTGCCCCGCCTGATCCACCCGGACCGTTTGGCGGACGACGGGTTCGTCCGCTCCGTCCTGGCGCAGATGGAGCGCGTCGGCGTCGACGGCTATGCGCGCGAGCAGGAGGCGATCATCAACCGGGTGGACAGCCGGCCGGGACTGGCCGCCATCCACTGCCCGACCCTGGTGATCTGCGGACGCCAGGACATCCTGACGCCGCCGGCCCTGCATGAGGAGATGGCCGACGCCATCCCCGGCGCCCGGCTGGTGCTGATCGAAGATTGCGGCCACCTGTCGGCGATGGAACAGCCGCAGGCGGTCACCGCCCTGATGCGTGACTGGCTGCTGCGGGACTGAGGCGGTTCAGCAGTCGGAACCGTTGCAGAACAGGTCCGCCCGCGGGCTGGGGAACAGCGAGAAGGTCATGTCGCTGATGAGGCTGCGGAAATCCGGATCGTCCGGCCCCTGCGGCCGGTCGAGCCAGCCGGTGGCGGAGGTCAGCGCCGCACCCGACCGGCAGAACGCCCCCTGCACGACGATGGCCCCGCCCGGCGGAGAGGTCCGGATCGGGCCGTTCGTGCAAAGTTCCGAGTTCAGCGTGTTTTCCGCCACGTTGAAGGCCAGCACCACCTTGTAGTCACGCCGCGCCGTGCCGTTGGGCGTGGTGGTGAGCGTGGTCTTCACGCCCATCACGCGGTTCTGCATGTGGGGCAGCACCTTCTCCGCGAAGCGCTCCGGCGGCAGACCGAAGGGGTCACCGTGCAGCACCACCCGCAGGTCTCGGTTCCCCGCCGCGTAGGCGACCTCGCTGCGGGTGTAGGCCGGGGCCGGCTCGCTCGCCACCACCCGCTCGTTGGAGCAGGCGGCGAGAGTCGAGGCGCCCAGCAGAAGGGCGGCGAACAGCGGGAGCATGCGCATGATGTGATCGTCCGTTGATGTCGCTGCCCCCGATATGGGGAGCGGCGCCGCGCCGGACGAGAGAATCGGCCCGGTGCGTGACCTGAGCGTCACACGTCCTTCAGCCATTTGTCCGCGGCGCGGCCGATCAGGGACGGATAGTCGGGAAGCTCCGGCCCGATCAGCGGAAGATCGAATTCCGCGACGATCCGCGCCACCGTCGCGTCCGTCAGGTCCAACCCGAGCGCGCGGGCACGGCGGGCGATGACGAGTTCCTGGCCCCAGACATAGACCCGCCGTGCGCCGGTGTTGCGCGCCATGATCCGGGACTGCTCCATCCGCTCGTCACCGTTGATCGGCAGCCAGATGTCGGTCATCAGCGTGTCCACCGGCTCGTCGGTGCGGTATTCCAGCGCGTCCGCGTTGACGAGGGAAATCTTGGCCACCGCCTCCGCCGGGAGCTGGTCAAACAGGCCGACGCTGCGGTTGACCTCGATCACGTCCGGGTCCAGTTCGACCACCGTGACCCGCGTCACCTCCGGCCGCAGAGCCGCGTTCACCGCCGCCCAGCCCATGCCCATGCCCATCACCACCGTGTGGCCGGCGGCGGCACGGACGCCGATCTCCTGGCTTTCGATCTCCATCGGCGTCATCGACATCCAGCAGCGATACTCGCCGTCGGCCTCGCGCCGCAGCAGGGCGCCGGTACCGGTCGTCAACAGCGCCGGACTCCAATAACCGGCACTGAGCAGAATCGGCGCCACCTGCAACCGCCAGCGTCCAACCTCGCAGGGCTGGTACCGGGGAACGAAGAGGTCGGTGACGAATGGGGTCAACGTCGACAACGGGTCGGCGGCCATCTGGGGCGGGATGTCATCGGCCGGAATGTCGGCGCCGGGATAGGCCAATGGGGGCATGGGTTTCCTGTGGAACGGGCCATGGTCCGCGAGACAATCTCCCGGAACGGCGCTTACCCGAATGATAGACTAGGCGGAACCTTCCCCAAAACAGCGAAATTCCTGTGGGTTCCTCCACTAGGATCAGGGCACATACGGTCCAGGATCGGCCTCGTCGCCGCTGTCCGGCATCAACACTTGCCCTAAAGCCCGGCGGCACCGTTGCTGCCGCCGGGCGACCCCTGTCACACGTCGATGTCGTCGGCCTTCACGAACTTCGCGTTGTCCTGGATGAATTTGAAGCGCAGTTCCGGCCGCTTGCCCATCAGGTCCTCCACCAGCGACCGCGTGCGCTCGCATTCCGGCTTTTCCTCCGGATCGGCGGCGTTGGGGACGACCACGCGCAGGAGCGAACGCTTGGACGGGTCCATCGTCGTGTCGCGCAGCTGGGCCGGCATCATCTCGCCCAGGCCCTTGAAGCGGCTGATGTCGGGCTTCTTGCCCTTGAACATCTTCGACAGCAGCTCGTCCTTGTGGGCGTCGTCGCGGGCGTAGACCTGCTTGTTGCCGTGGCTGAGGCGGTAGAGCGGCGGCAGGGCGAGGTAGAGGTGGCCCTCCTGGATCAGGCCCGGCATCTCGCGGTAGAAGAAGGTCATCAGCAGCGAGGCGATGTGGGCGCCGTCGACGTCGGCGTCGGTCATGATGATGACCCGCTCGTAGCGCAGCTTGTCGGTCGAGAAGTCCTTGCCGACGCCGCAGCCCAGCGCCTGGGTCAGGTCGTTCAGCTCCTGGTTGGCCTTCATCTTGTCGACCGAGGCGCTGGCGACGTTCAGGATCTTGCCGCGCAGCGGCAGGATGGCCTGGGTCTCGCGCTGGCGGGCCTGCTTGGCGGAACCGCCGGCCGAATCGCCCTCCACCAGGAAAAGCTCGGTGCCTTCGGGAGAGTTGCGCGAGCAGTCGGCCAGCTTGCCGGGCAGGCGCAGGCGGCGGGTGGCCGACTTGCGCGTCATTTCCTTGGACTGCTTGCGGCGCGCCCGTTCCTCGGCCTTCTCGATCAGGCGTTCGAGCAGGCCGTTGGCGCTCTGCGGGTCGCCGGACAGCCAATGGTCGAAATGGTCCTTCACCGCGGTCTCGACGAGGCGCTGCGCCTCCGCCGTCACCAGCTTTTCCTTGGTCTGGCCCTGGAAATGCGGTTCGCGGATGAAGACCGACAGCAGGACGCAGGCGTCGCCCATCACGTCGTCGGCGGTGACCTGCCCGGCGCGCTTGTTGTTCGTCAGCTCGCCATAGGCCTTCAGGCCGCGGGTCAGCGCGGTGCGGAGGCCAGCCTCGTGCGTGCCGCCCTGCGGGGTCGGCACGGTGTTGCAGTAAGTGTGCGAGAAGCCCTCGTCGTCGTCGGGCCACGCCACCGCCCACTCCACCCGGCCCTGGCCGTTGGGGAAGTCGAGCGCGCCGGCGAAGGGCAAGCGCGTCAGCGTCTTGCGGTCCTTCAACGCGGCATTCAGGTAATCCTGAAGCCCGCCGGGGAAATGCAGGGTCTCCGACGCGGGGGTGGTGGCGTCGACCGACAGCAGGGTCGGATCGCAGCTCCAGCGAATTTCCACGCCGCGGTAAAGGTAGGCCTTGGAGCGCGCCAGCCGGTACAGTCGATGCGGCTCGAAATGAGCGGTCTCGCCGAAGATTTCCGGGTCAGCGTGGAAGCGGATGGTGGTGCCACGCCGGTTGACGTTGCCACGGTGGGCCAGCGGCCCCTGCGGCAGGCCGCGGCTGTACTCCTGGACGTAGAGCTGCTTTTCGCGGGCGATTTCGACGGTCAGCCGGTCCGACAGGGCGTTCACCACCGACAGGCCGACGCCGTGCAGGCCGCCCGAGGTCTGGTAGACCTTGTTGGAGAATTTGCCGCCGGAATGCAGCGTGGTCATGATGACCTCCAGCGCCGACTTGCCCGGATATTTCGGGTGGTCGTCGATGGGGATGCCGCGTCCGTTGTCGCGGACCATCACCGTGCCGTCGGCGGCCAGCTCCAGGTCGATCCGGCTGGCATGACCAGCCACCGCCTCGTCCATGGCGTTGTCCAGGACCTCGGCCACCAGATGGTGCAGCGCACGGTCATCGGTGCCGCCGATATACATGCCCGGCCGGCGCCGGACAGGCTCCAGCCCCTCCAGAACTTCGATGTCCTGGGCGGAATAGCTGTCGGCCTTGGGGGCCGTGTTCTCGAAAAGATCGCTCATGACGGGATGATAGGAATTTCGTCAGGGGTGCGCAAGCGCGTCCTGGGCCGTTTATAGTGCGGTGCCACAGGCTTTGGGGCAGGAATTTTTCGTGACGCCGGAGGAAGCATGAGCGCAGCGGACACTTACGACTTCGACAATGGCCCTGCCCTGCGGGCCATCGCGATGCCGGCGGACACCAACCCGAACGGCGACATCTTCGGCGGCTGGCTGCTGGCACAGATGGATCTGGCCGGCGGGACGGTGGCGGTGCGGCGCAGCCATGGCCGCGTCGCCACCGTCGGGATCGAGGCGATGACCTTCCACAAGCCGGTCTTCGTCGGCGACGAGGTCAGCTGCTTCGCCCGCATCGAGAAGGTCGGCCGCACCTCGCTGCGCGTCCGCATCGAAACCTGGGTGCGGCGCGAACGCTCCGGTTCCGACCCGATCAAGGTGACGGAGGGCGTGTTCACCTACGTTGCCATCGGCGAGGACCGCAAGCCGCGCGAAGTGCCGCCGGAGTGAGAGGCCTCAGGCCGCCGGCGCCTTGACGAAGTGCTGGTGGCCGTGGTCGCACTGGCCGCGGGCATGCTTGTCGTCGCAGCTCTCGCCGGAGGTCAGGCCGATCCAGGCATGCAGCGTGGTGGGATCGAAGCCGGCCTCGCGGCGGTCGCCGACCTGGATCAACGGACGGCGGATCAGGTCGCGGTCGGCCAGCATCGCGGCCAGCGCCGTGGGTTCGTCGAGGGCGGCGGGATCGACTGCGCCGGACTTCACCGCAGCGGCGCGGCGGTTGAACCAGGCGTCGACCTCCTTGTCGCCGAAGAAGGCGCGGAGACCGGCGGCGGTCAGATCGGCGGTGGCGAGGTCGCGTTCGACCAACGTGTGGCCGGCGGCGGTCAGTTGCTGCTTCTGCTTGGCGTTCGCCGGGCAACCGGCCATTCCGTAGAAAATCACTTCGGCCATGGGGCACTCCGCTGCTGGATGAGGGATCCTGATCCGGGGAGCAATCAGGACCGATTTCGTCCAGTCTAACGGCGGTGCAGCATGAAAAAGGGCGCGACATTCTGCCGCGCCCGCATTTTTTCTATGGGTATTCCGAAGCGGCCGGAAGGCTCACTTCTGCAGGCGCTTCAGCGCGTCCTCGACGAACTGGTTGGTGTAGGTCTTGGACAGGTCGATGTTGGCGGACGCCACCGCCGGGTCGAAGGCCTTCAGCACCTTCAGCGCGGCTTCGGCACCGTCCTGGGTGAAGCGGCCGTCGGGCGAATAGGTCGGCTTGGAATGTTCGAAGGCCTTGGCGTAGAGGTCCTTGTTGCCGAGGAAATACTCCGGCGGCAGCACCTTCAGCACATCCTCGGTGCTGGCCTTGTTCAGCCACAGCAGGGTGCGGGCGAAGACGTCGGCCAGCGCCTGGGTGGTCTTCGGATTCTCCTTCACGAAGTCCGGCTTGGTGTAGAGCACGGCGGCGGGATAGGGACCACCATAAACCTCCATGGTGCCCTTGGCCGTCCGGGTGTCGGCCAGTACGGTGATGTCGCCGTCGGCCTCGGCCTGGCTGATGACCGGGTCGAGGTTGACGATGGCGTCGATTTCCCCGCGCTTGATCGCGGCGATGGCGCTGGGGCCGCCGCCGACGCCGATGACCGACACGTCGTCCGGCTTCATGCCCAGAGAGGTCAGAACATAGTTCAGCATGAAGTTGGTGGAGGAGCCGGGGGCGGTCACGCCGACCTTCTTGCCCTTCAGATCCTTCACCGACTTGACGGTGCCGGCCTTGTTGACAGCGGCCAGCACGATGCCGGGATAGCGGCCGAGCTGCGTCACCGCGACGATGGGCTGGCCCTTGGCCTGCATTTGGATGGTGTGGTCGTAGGCGCCGGTCACCACGTCGGCCGAGCCGCCGACCAGGGCCTGCAGGCTCTTGGCGCCGCCGCCGAAGTCGCTGATCTCAACGTTCAGTCCGGCATCCTTGAAGTAGCCGAGCCGTTCGGCCAGCGTCAGCGGAAGATAGTAGAGCAGCGGCTTGCCGCCGACCGCGATCTTGATGTCGGTCTTCTCAAGCTTGTCCTGCGCCGCGGCCAGCCCGGCCGATCCGAGGGTCATGACGACCGCGGCGGCCGCGATCAGCGATTTGAATTTCATTGGTTTCCTCCCTTTTGGATCTCAGTGCTGCCCGCCGTGGTTGTCCTGCGGGCGCCAGTGCAGAAGCCGCTTCTCGATCATGGTGACGCCGGTGTCGATCAGGACGACGAAGATCGTCAGCACCAGCATGCCGGAGAAGACGCCGACGGTGTCGAACACGCCCTCCGCCTGATGGATGCGGTAGCCCAGCCCGGCGGCGGAACCCAGATATTCGCCCACCACCGCGCCGACCATGGCGAAGCCGACGGCGGTGTGCAGCGAGGAGAAGACCCAGGACAGGGCCGAGGGCAGATAGACATGCCGGAACAGGTCGCGGGAGCTGGCGCCCAGCATGCGGGCATTGGCCAGCACCACCGGGCTGACCTCCTTCACGCCCTGATAGACATTGAAGAAGACGATGAAGAAGACCAGCGTCACCCCCAGCGCCACCTTCGACCAGATGCCGAGCCCGAGCCACAGCGCGAAGATCGGTGCCAGCACCACGCGGGGCAGCGCGTTGACCGCCTTGATGTAGGGGTCGAAGACGATGGAGACCAACGGCGCGCGGGCGAACCAGAAGCCGAAGGCGATGCCCGCCACCGTACCGATGATGAAGGCCAGCGCGGTCTCCAGCAGCGTGATGCCCAGGTGATACCAGATGACGCCCGATGCGAAATCGGCCCAGGTGCGGGCCAGCACCGCCCCCGGCGTGCCGAAGAAGAAGGGACTGAGGATCTTGGTGTCGGTCAGGACGTGCCAGATCAGGAAGAAGGCGATCAGGACGCCCAGCTGAAGCAGCAGGATGACCGGACGGCTGGGCAGGCGTTTGGCGTGGGATCTCATGATGTCGTCACCGCAGCTTGGTCTGGGCGTAGCCCTTCAGCACCTCGTCGCGCAGCTGCGCCCAGATCTCCTGGTGCAGGGCGAGGAAACGCGGAGTCATGCGGATTTCCGCCACGTCGCGCGGGCGGTCCAGGTCAATGCGGTATTCGCCGATCAGCCGCGACCCCGGCCCGGCGGACAGAACCAGAACCCGGTCTGACATGGCGATGGCCTCCTCCAGGTCGTGGGTGATGAAGACCACCGACTTGCGGTCCGCCGCCCACAGGTCGAGAAGCTCGTTCTCCATCATCTGGCGGGTCTGGACGTCGAGCGCCGAGAAGGGCTCGTCCATCAGGATGATCTTCGGATCGACGATCAGCGTCTGGGCCAACGCCACGCGCTTGCGCATGCCGCCCGACAGCTGGTGCGGGAAGCGGTCGCCGAACCCCTCCAGCCCGACACGGGACAGCCAGGGCCGGGCGCGCTCCCGCGCCTCGGACTTTGAAACCCCGCGGAACTCCAGGCCGGCGGCGACATTGTCGAGCGCCGACTTCCAGGGCATCAGCGCCTCGGCCTGGAACATGTAGCCGGCCTTGGGATTGATGCCGGTCACCGGCTGCCCGAAGGTGAGCGCGCGGCCCTCGCTTGGTTTCAGCAGACCGGCGGCGACGTTCAGCATCGTCGATTTGCCGCTGCCGGTCGGGCCGACGATCGACACGAACTCCCCATCGGCGACGGTAAAGCTGGCGCCCTGTACGGCGGTGTAGGAACGTCCCCGGCCGTCGGGTGAGGGAAAGGTGCAGGTCACGCCTTCCAGCTGAAGGGCGGGCGCCGCGGCGGCCTCGGCCATGTCGGTATGGTCCTTATCTTTTTGGCGGTGCGGTTCGGCAGGCGGTGCGCTTTGGTTGGAATGCCATACTGTCCGAACTGGGGCCTATCGGCAACCGATTGAGATCTCCGTGGAATCCGAAAGGAGCCATTCCGCAAACGCACCGCTTACGGTGTCAAAGAAGGGACGCGGGCCCTTATCGGTTGCCGCGGCGGCCCGCCGTCCAGCATCAATGCTTCCATCAATGGCATAGATCGAAAGCCAGTCCTTTTTCCTTCGCGGAGCCGATATGCCCACGCTGCCGAAACGCCCGTTGATCGCACTTGCCGTCCTGGCCGCCCTGCTCGCCGCGTGGCTCGGTTTCGCCGCCTGGTACGATCACCACCAGCGGGCGGACGAGCGGCCGGCCAGCTATAGCGCGCTGATCGAGCAGGCCGGGCGCGGGGAGATCAGCTCCATCACCTTCGCCAACGGCACCGGCCATGCGGTCGCCGCCGATGGCAGCCGCTATCGCGTGGTCATGCCGGTTACCGACGATCTGCTGAAGGAAATGCGCGCCCACGCAGTCGCCATCTCCTTCGAAGAGGGGCCCGGCGGGCTGATGGCGCAGACGGTGGGCGTGCTCGACCGTGCCGCGCCCTTCGTGGTGGTGGCTCTGCTGATCGGCGGGCTGCTGATGAGCGGCGGGCAGTTCTTCGGCATGGGCCGCGCCACCCGCGTGCGGCCGGAGGACACCAGCACGGTGTTCGCCGACGTGGCCGGCGTCGACGAGGCGAAGGAGGAACTGCGCGAGACGGTGCAGTTCCTGAAGGACCCGCGCCGCTTCGCTATGGCCGGCGCCCGCGTGCCGAAGGGCATCCTGCTGGTCGGCCCGCCCGGCACCGGCAAGACCATGCTGGCCAAGGCGGCGGCGGGCGAGGCCGGCGTGCCGTTCTTCGCCGCGTCGGGGTCGGACTTCGTCGAGATGTTCGTCGGTCTGGGTGCGGCGCGCGTGCGCAGCCTGTTCAAGACCGCCCGCGCCAATGCCCCCTGCATCCTGTTCATCGACGAGATCGACGCGCTGGCCGGCAAGCGCGGCGAATCGACCAGCCATTCCGAACGCGAGCAGACGCTGAACCAGCTGCTGGTGGAGATGGACGGCATCGTCGAGGGTGGCGAGGTGGTGGTGATCGCCGCCACCAACCGGTCGGAAATGCTGGACCCCGCCGTGCTGCGCCCCGGTCGCTTCGACCGCCATATCCATGTCAGCCTGCCCGATGTCGCCGGGCGCGAGGCCATCCTGGGCGTCCATGCCGGCCGCCTGACTCTCGCCCCGGACGTCTGCGCGCGGACGGTGGCGCGCGGGACGCCGGGCTTCTCCGGCGCGGAACTCGCCAACCTGACCAACGAGGCGGCGCTGTCGGCAGCGCGCCAGGGCCGCGTCGTCGTCACCATGGCGGATTACGAGGCCGCCAAGGACCGCGTGCTGATGGGTGCAGAGCGCCGCAGCCTCGCTCTGACAGCGCATGAACGGCGGCTGATCGCGGTGCATGAGGCCGGCCACGCTCTGGTGTCCTTGCGCTGCCCGCAGGCCGACCCGATCCACAAGGCCACCATCATCCCGCGCGGCGGCGCGCTGGGCATGGTGGTGCGGCTGCCGGAGGGCGACCGCGTCTCGGTCTCGCGCGCCAAGCTGATGGCTGACATCGCCGTCGCCATGGCCGGCCGCGCGGCGGAAGAGATGGCCTTCGGACCCGATCACGTCACCACCGGAGCCGAGGCCGACTTCCGCGCCGCCACCGATCTGGCCCGCCGCATGGTCACCGCCTGGGGCATGAGCGAGGAGATCGGCTTCGTCGCCCATGCGGCGGCGGAACCGGGCGCGCGGTCGGAACGGACGGCATGGCGAATCGACGAGGAGGTCCGCCGCCTCACCGACGAAGGCATGGAGCATGCCCGCCGCCTGCTGCGCACCAACCGCGACGCGCTGGACGGCATCGCCCAGGCCCTGCTGGAGCGTGAGACCCTGAGCGGCGGCGAGATCGCCGAACTGGCCGACCGCGAGCAGGAGCGCGCCACCGAGGCGGCCTGAGGCCGGGGAGGTTTCATGCGGATTCTCTTAATAAGGAAATGTCCCGTAATAAGGAAATGTCCCGCATTGCGGCATGGGTGCATACGGGAGTAGACTGACCTTTACGCGAATTGGGGTTACAGGAGAGGGGCGCGATGACGGGGCCGCTATCCCGCCGCAGGGTTTTGCAGACCGCGCTGCCTCTCCTCTCCGCCCTTCCCTTCCTGGAGTCGCGGCCGGCGGCGGCGCACCCCACCCCCACCGTCATCCGTGTCGGCGCCTATGAGTTTCCGCCCTATGTCGACGAAACGGGCGGCGGCGTCACGCGCGACCTGCTGGACCTGTTCAACGCCGTCCAGGGTGAATTCCGGTTCGAGATGGTGAGGACCGCTCCGCAGCGGCGCTATGACGATCTGGAACAGGGGCGGTTCGACATGATCGCCTTCGAATGCCTCAATTGGGGCTGGCAGGATCGTCCGGTCGATGCCACCCGGCCCTTCCTGCGCGATGCGGAGGTGTTCGTCGCCAGGGCAGCGCCGGGGATCGATCAGCATTTCTTCGACGACCTGAGCGGCAAGTCGATTCTCGGACGTCTGGGCTATCACTACGCCTTCGCCGGGTTCGAGGCCGATCCAAAGCTGCTGGAGCAGCGCCACCACACCCGCGTCACGGTGACGCATGAGGGCAATGTCCGCAGCGTCGCCGCCGGCCGGGCCGACCTCGCCATCGTCACCCGCTCCTTCCTGACCCGCTTCCTGCAACGTGAGCCGGACCTGGCCCGGCAGGTGCTGGTGTCGGAGCGCACCGACCAGATTTACGAGCACACCATCCTGACGCGGCGCGGCCGGGCGATCACCGCCGGCTGGCTCGATGCGCTGCTGAACCGGCTGGAGGCCGACGGACGGCTGGAAACCTTGTGGCGGCGCAGCGGAATCATCGCGTGAGGCGGCGATCCTCCCTGCTGGCGCGGGTGGCCGGCGTCATCCTGCTGACGACGGCGAGCATCGGCGCCGCCGCAATGCTGCTGTCCGAGCAGATCGTCGAGGGGCAGCGTCATCAGGATCTGCTGCACCGGGCGGAGTTGGTCGCCGCCACCCAGGCCGATGCGCTGAGCGGCCCGGTTTGGGAACTCGACAACCGCAGCGCCGAGCGCATGATCGAAGCGCTGACCGTCCGCGATCCGTCCATCCGCTCCATCGCCGTTTTCGAGTCCGACCGCGAGGAGCCGCTGGCACGGACCTCGTCGGGAGAGGTCGGGGACGGCGCCGGCCGCATCACGGTCGAGCGCCCCATCGTCCTGCATGGGCGCGAAGGACGGGTGCAGACGGTCGGGCATCTGCGCATCGTCTATTCGACGGCCGAGGTGCGGCAGGCGACGCTGAACGCGCTGGTGCCGGTGGCCGGATTGTTGCTGCTGTCGCTGCTGGGGGCGATGGTGGCGCTGGGGCTGACGCTGAACCGCATGGTGCTGCGCCCGCTGCGGCGGCTGACCCAGCTGGCCAGCGCCATGGCGCGCGGCGACTATGGCGCCCGCATGGATGCCGGGCGGAACGACGAGATCGGCGTGTTGGCCGACGGCTTCAACCGGATGGCGGCCACGGTGCAGGACCATACCAGCACCCTGGAAAGCCGGGTCCGCGAACGGACGGAGGCGCTGGCCGCCACCAACCGCGCCATCATGGACAGCATCAACTACGCCCAGCTGATCCAGTCCGCCATCCTGCCATCGGCCGATGCGCTGTCCGCCGGACTGACCGAGCATTTCGTGCTGTGGCGCCCGCGCGACGTGGTCAGCGGCGATTTCTATGTTTGCCGTGAGGTGGCGGACGGCTTCGTCATCGCGGTGGCCGACTGCACCGGCCATGGCGTGCCCGGCGCCTTTATGACAATGACCGCCAGCGCGATGCTGAACAATGCGCTGGACCAGATGGGAGCAGCAGATCCGGCGGCGGTGCTGTCCGCCGTCGACCGCAAGGTCCGTGCCGCCCTGCACCAGGAGGGAAAGGCGCGCAGCAGGACGGATTGTTTCGACAACGGTCTCGACCTGGGCCTGTGCCACATCCGTCCGGCCGAAGGACGGCTGGTCTTCGCCGGGGCCCGCGTCCCGCTGCTGATCGTGGCTGGCGGCGAGGTGACTGAACTGCGCGGCGACCGCCGCAGCCTGGGCTATCGCCCCATCAAGGTCGAGTCGGCCCCCGAAGATGCCGAGTCGCCCTTCACCAACCACAGCATCACCCTGCGCCCCGGCCAAACCTTCGTGTTGGGCACCGATGGGCTGGTGGACCAGAATGGCGGCGAGCATGGGCGCAGTTTCGGGCGCAACAGGCTACGCGAGCTGCTGAGCCAGGGCGGTGACGGACCGCTCGACCGGCTGATGTCCGACCTGGAAAGCTCTCTGGACCGGTTCCAGGGCGGCCGCGAACAGCGGGACGACATCACCCTGTTCGGCTTCCGCGTGCGGCTGACCGACGCAGCCGTCGGTTCCAGTGCTGGATCCAGCCGCCGCGCTGCGTAAAACTCCTGACCCCCTCCCTCAAATCTGTTACAGAGATGCTATTTTTTGTGACAGGTTGTAACGGCAACGCATCGCAGACAGGTAAAGACCTGTCGAGTTTGTTTTAAAATTTAGGCATCCTAGGGTATGTTGCACCCGCTGAAGTGGTGACTGGGGAGAGTACGGCATGGCCGGTCCGACGATCGTCGTGGTCGAAGATGAGAATTCCCTGCGGTCCGACATGGTCGAGTATCTGTCGAACTGCGGATTCGATGCGATCGGCGCGCGCGATGGGGCGGAACTGGACCGGTTGCTGCGGAACCGCAACGCCGCCATCATCATCCTGGACGTGAACCTGCCGGATGAGGACGGGTTCAAGATTGCGGCCCGACTGCGCGACGGGCATGGCGCCGGCATCATCATGGTGACCGCCCGCAGTTCCACCGTCGACCGCGTGGTCGGGCTGGAGATCGGCGCCGACGCCTATCTGGTGAAGCCGGTCGAGCTTCGCGAACTGGAAGCGCAGGTGAAATCGCTGCTGCGCCGGCTGAGTGAGCGTGCCGCGGAAACGGCGAGCCAAGCCACCAGCGGGACCGCAGGCGGCGAGGCCGGCGATACGGCCGACGAGGCGCGCTGGTCGCTGGATCCCACGGAATGGAGCCTGACCAACCCGGCCGGTATCCGCATCAGCCTGACCAGCATGGAGATGAAGCTGACCAGCCTGCTGGCCGCCCAGGCCCGCAAGCCGGCGACGCGCGACCAGATCTCGCAGGCGCTCTACAACCGCCGCTGGAACCCGGAAGACCGCTCCATCGACACCGTCGTCGGGCGCCTGCGCCACAAGGTGGAGGGCGCCATCGGCGGACCTGCCCCGCTCAAGTCGGTGCATGGGGTCGGCTATGTCTTCTCCGCACCGATCCGGGTGGTGGGCGCCGCGCAGGCATAAGTCAGTCCTGGCCCGGCAAACCCTGGCATGGGAAGCCCTGGCCCGGCGTCTCTCGATCGGGAGTCCGGCGGGGAAACAGCAGGGTGAAGCTGGTGCCGCGACCCGGCGCGCTGTCCACGGTGATCGATCCCATCAGCGCACCGACCACCAGATTATGGACGATGTGCAGCCCCAGGCCGCTGCCGCCGCGACCACGCCGGGTGGTGAAGAAGGGCTCGAACACCTTGGCGCGATGCTCTTCGATCATGCCGCGCCCATTGTCGGTGAAGCAGAGGCGGACGGTGGCGGGATCGGGGCAGTCGACCGTGATCGTCATGTCCCCTGCCCGTCCGTCGGCGAACGCATGGGTCAGCGCATTCATCACCAGATTCGACAGAATCTGCGACAGCACGCCGGGATAGGTGTCCAGCTCCAGATCGGCCGGGCAGCTCACCGCGACCGCATGGCCCGATGGCCGCAGCTTCGGCTGCAAGCTGACCAGCGTGTCTTGGATATAGGCGGCGAGATTGACGCTGCGCCGCTCTGCGCTGGCACGGTCGACCGCAACCTGCTTGAAGCCGGCGATCAGTTGCGCCGCCCGTTCGCAATTGCCGAGGATCAGGTCAGTGGTGTCAGTCGCAGTGGCGAGATAGCGGGCGAATTCCGCCTTGCCCAGTTCGCCGTCGGCAGCCCGCCGGCGCATCGCCAGGGTGGCGTCGGCCAGATGCGAGGCACAGGAAACCGCTATGCCGACCGGCGTGTTGATCTCGTGGGCGACACCGGCGACAAGCGCACCGAGGGAAGCCAGCTTTTCCGACCGGATCATCGCCTCCTGCGCCTCGCGCAGCCTGTCCAGCGCCGCCTCCGCCTCGCTGCGCCGCCGCTCCAGTTCGTGATTGGCGTCGCTCAACTGGGCCTGCAGCCGGTCGCTGACCCGCACGAGTCGCTGCTGCTCCCGCGTGCTGAGTTCGAAGGCGGCGATCAGGTCACGGAACTCCGGCAGGCATTCGGGCGCCAGCGCCCCCAGCCTCTTCTCCAGCGTGCGGGCCCTGGCAAGCGCCTCCTCCTCCGCGGCGAAGAGGTTGAAGGTCACGGGGCCCCGCCGGCGGGCAGCTCCCGCATCCGGAAGACGACATGCCGCAAATCCTCGGCGAAGTCCTCGCCCAGTTCGCGCATCGACTCGTCATTCTCCTCGACGCACCAGGTCACCGTCACCGCCCGTCCGCCGCGGGCCACCGTCTCCAGCATCTGGAAGATGTTCATCAGCGCCTTGGCGCTGGAGCTGTTGAAATAGAGAAGCTCCATGTCGAAGCGGATGGCGGCACCGTCCGGCCGGTCGAGGAAGCCGCGCAACGCTTCGAACACCGGACCGAAGAAACCAGCGACGTCGTCGGGATAGGACTCGCCGGTCATGCGTAAATGGCCGCCGGTGAAATCGAAGAAGACGCCCGGCGTGCGTCCGGTGGCGGGGATGGTCAGGCTGTCCATGGCGTATCGCTCGGTTCGGCCGCTCACACGCGGACCTTGAGGCAGAAGAAGCTGCGGTCCGCGTCCATCGCATCAAAATCATAGTCGATGGGGTCACTGGCCCGCCGCGCGATCTCGATCAGCCCCAGAGTCGCGCCGCGGCTGCCGTCATCCGGCTCCTCCCGAAGCTGTTCGCGGTAGTAGGTCTTGATGCCGTCGCGATCCAGGCTCTTCAGATGGTCCAGCCGCTCCTTCAGGCGGGGAACTTCACTGTTGCGCACGGTGTTGCCGCAGACGATGAAGACCTTGCCGCCTTCCATCCCGATGGTGACCATGCCGGCGCTGAGCTCCACCGCGCGGCCGGCACTGCCCGGTATCTTTTCCGCGGAATAGCGGATGATGTTCTGCATCTGCTCAACGAAGACCGAGAAGACGCGGCGGATGGTGGGACCGTCGGCCTCCTCCAGCGCCATTTTCTCGCGCAACGCTTGTCCGAGGGAATAAAGTATCCCTTCCGACAAGTATCCGCTAAAAGAGAACACGATACCTCGCTCATCGAGGTCGCGTTTAATCGACGCGTACTGTTGGGCAAGCATGATTGTGGCCTGAGATTCCACAGGTGCCGGGAGTCGGCCGACTATGTCACCTCCCATGAAAAAGGGCCATAGTCTTTCAGAAAGGCGCGGCATCAGGCTGCATCACACGGGAAGCACGACCCGGAAGGTCGATCCTTTTCCCAGGGCGCTGTCGACCGCGACGGCACCGCCATGCAGATGGACGATCTGCTGCACAGTGTGCAGACCGATGCCGGTGCCCGGCACGCCGGACGCGCCCGATCCGCGGAAGAAGCGGTCAAACAGGCGCGGAAGCTCCGGTTCGGGGATGCCGCGGCCGTGGTCGGTCACCTCGATCACCGCCATGGCACCGTCGGTGTCGCCATGAAGATGTATCGCTTCGCCCAGGCCGGAATATTTGACGGCGTTGTTGACGAGATTGGTCAGGACCAGCGCGATCAGGTTGGCGTCGACCTCCGCCCGCCGCGGCAACCCCGCCAGGGTCATCCGGAATTCACGGTCGGGATAGGCGACGCGGAAGGGCCGGACGACGTTGGCGATCAGGTCGGGCAGATCGACCTCGGCCCGTTCCAGCACGAGGGCGTTGCTCTGCAGCCGCTCGTCGGTCAGATGGGCGTCGATCAGGCCGGTCAGACGCTGCACGCTGCCGCGAATCACCGCCAGCCGTTCCAGCATCTCCGGCTCCACCTGCCCGGCCCGCATCGCCAGCAGCTGCGCCGCGCTGTCGATGATGGCGAGCGGCGTGCGGAATTCGTGGCTGACCATGCCCAGGAACTGGCGCTGCCGGTCACGGGCGAGCAATTCGCGCTCCAGCGCCCTCTCCACCCGCTCCTTGGCCAGGATCAGCGCCTTCTGGTTGGCGGCCAGTTCGAGCGTGCGCTCCTCCACCCGCTGCTCCAGCGAGCGATTCAGCGCAACCAGTTCCTCGTACAGACAGACATTGTCGAAGCCGATGGCGACACGGTTGCAGAACAGCTCCAGCAGGCGGTGCTCGTCCGCGGTGTAGGGCTCCGCCCGTTCAAGCCGGAAGACGGTCACGCCATGCTCGCGCGTGCGGAAGACCAGGACGCAACGGTCGTCGTGATAAAGGTTGCGCTGGGTCAGCAGGGCGTCCGCCACTTCCGCAGCCGCACCGGCGGACAGGACATCGGCCGCCGGCAGGCCGATGCAGCCGGAAAAGACACCCAGCCCCGCCACCACGGCGACCGTCTGGCTGCCGTCGGCGCGGTCGACCGGACGGCAGGCCAGAACCGCCGGCGCGCTGCCGTGGTCGACGACGCGGGCAATCTGCTCCACCAGCCGTTCGACGAAAGCGCGCATCGGCCGCATCTCGAACAGCGGGGCGGAGGCGCTGAGAATCCGTTCCAACCCTTGACTGTTGCGCTCGATCGTCACGATGTCGCGCCAGGCGCGCAGCCCGCTGACCAGCGTGGTGAAAAGACGCTGCGCGGTCAGCTCGCTCTTGGCCTTGTAGTCGTTGATGTCGTAGCCGACGATGACGTCGCGCTCCGGCGCCTGACCCGGCTGCCCGGTGCGCAGGATGATTCGCATGCGGCGGTTGCCCAACTCCTCCCGGATATGGCGGACCAGCTTCAGGCCGGCGTCCTCCGTCTCCATCACCACGTCGAGAAGGGCGATGGGCAAGTCAGGCCGCTGGGCGAGGACCGCCTTCGCTTCTTCCGCCGATAGGGCGCTCACCACCTCGAACGGGCGTCCGTCGAAGTCGAAGTCGCGCAGCAGCACCGCGGTCATGGCATGGACCTGGGGATCGTCGTCCACAACCAGGACGGGCCAGGGCAGACCGGATGGCCGTTGGGGACCTGCCGCAGTCGCGGCGGCGTCCTCCGGGCCGAACAGCAGTTCGTCGTCCAGCCCCCCGCCCATCCCCGCCATCCGCCGCCCCCATCACACTATGCGCGATTGCTTATGCCTCACCGCAATGGAACCACCGTACGGTGCCGCTTCCAAGACCGATAAGACGGATTGGCAGCATTCGTTGCAATTTGTCGCATATGAAAGAAGAGCCATGTACGGCAAAGTCAATGTTGTGCAAAGCTTCATTACGCCAGTGCATAACGGA
>CBFGPE010000021.1:0-61151 GCA_965650625.1 uncultured Azospirillum sp.
GCCCCCGCCCCCGCACCGGCCGCCACCACCAAGCCCAAGGGCAACACCCCCATGCAGTTCACCGTCGATAAGGGGCCGCTCCTGGCCGCCTTGAAGCGCGCCGTCGCCATGGTCGGCAAGAAGTCGGCCATGCCCATTCTGGAATGCGTCCTGCTGGACGTCTCCGACACCACCTTGACCATCTCCGCCACCGATCTGGCGGTGGACGTTCAGGTGAAGCTGCCGATCGGCATCGGCGCACAGCCCGGCCGGCTGGCGATCCCCGGCTCCGCCCTGGCGACCGCCATCGACGCCATGCCCGACGGCGCACAGCTCACCCTGGAGATGGTCGACGCCAAGGCCGAGGGCGCCCGCCTGCGAATCCTCTGCGGCAAGACGCGGTTTCATCTGCCGACCTATCAGGCGGACGACTTCCCCGTCTTCGCCCAAGTCGACGGCGCGGAGTTGTTCGTCCAGGTCTCCGCTCTCAAGCAGGCGATCGACCGCGTTTCCTGGGCCATGTGCTCGGACGAGACCAAGCCGAACCTCATGGGCATGTTCCTGCATGCCCGGCCCGAGGGGCTGCGGGTGGTGGCCTGCACCACGAACGTCATGTCCCGCACGGACCTGATCACGACCGCCGGGGCGGAGGACTTCGTGTCGAAGTTCGCCGACAAGGAAGGTCCCCGGGGCATCCTGATCCCGAACCCATCGGTCGGCGCCCTCCGCCGCCTGCTGGATGCCGTCGGCGACGAAACGGAAATCCGCGTCACCATCGGTCAGAAGCGCGCCACCTTCGACATGTTCCCGTACCGGTTCGGGACCACGCTTTCCGCCGTCGAGTTCATCGGCTACGAGCGCACCATCGACTTCGCGCTGGGGCAGACGAAGCAGCGCATGACCGTCCCACGCGCCGAGTTCCTGTCGTGCGTCCGGCGGGTCCGGGCCATGGCCGGCGATAAGAGCCGCTCGCTTGCCATGTCGATCACCGCCGAGGGGGTCCGCGTCGAGACGGCCGAACAGACGGCGACCGACGCCGTCGACATCCTGGAGGTCGCCACCGGCTTCAAGGCCGGGAGCCTCTCCATCGGGTTTTCCGCGCCCCTGCTGGTCCCCGCCATTGAGGCCCTGAACGCCGGCTCTTTGGCTTGCGAGCTGGGAGACCCGGCTACCCCGACCTTCTGGAGAGCAGAGCAGGAGGCGGACGTCAACGCCGCCGAGCACCTCGTGGTGGTCATGCCGCTTCGCCTCGCCGCCAAGGTGGAGGCTTGATCATGGCGATGGATGTTCGCGAAATTCGGCACTTCCACGTCTGCTGTGGCATCGGCGGCGGTATCAAGGGCTTCAACCGTGGCGGCGCGCGCGTCGGCAACATGGTGGCTGCGCCGCGCTGCATCGGCGGCGTCGATGTCGATCCGGTGGCGCTCGCCAGCCTGGAGAAGGTGACCGGCGCCAAGGGTACGCTGCTCGACCTGTTCGACCGCCAGCAATACATCGCCTTCCACGGCGTCGAGCCGCCGGCCGGCTGGCGCGAAGCCACCGGTGAGGACTTCCGCCGGGCTGCCGGTGGCGAGCGCCCGCACGTCGTGTTCATGAGCACGCCCTGCAAGGGCAACAGCGGCCTCATCAGCACGAAGACCAGCGAGGCTCCGAAGTACATCGCGCTCAACGAGCTGGCTCTGCGGGCCGTCTTCCTGACCATGGAGGCATGGGCGGACGATCCGAGCGAGATCCTGCTGTTCGAGAACGTGCCGCGCATCGCCCAGCGGTCCCGCCGACTGCTGGACCGCATCACCGGGATGCTTCGCCACTATGGCTATGCGGTCGCGGAAACCGCCCATGACTGCGGGGAAATCGGCGGGCTGGCCCAGAGCCGCAAGCGCTTCCTCATGGTCGCCCGGCACAGGGAGAAGGTGCCGCCCTTCCTCTACGAGCCGCCCAAGCGGAAGCTCCGCAGCGTGGGAGAGGTGCTTGAGCGCCTGCCCCTGCCGGGTGATCCGCTGGGCGGGCCGATGCACCGAGTGCCCAGGTTGCAATGGAAGACCTGGGTACGGCTGGCCTTCGTGGAAGCCGGGTCGGACTGGCGGTCGCTCAACAAGCTGAACGTCGCGGACGGCGTGCTGACCGATTACGGGATCGTGCCTGAGGGGCGGTGGCGTGACGACGTGCTGGGTGTCCTCCCCATGGATGCGACGGCGCCGACGGTCACGGGGAATGCCGGCCCGACCACCGGGCGCTTCAGCGTCGCCGACCCGCGGGTCATCAGCACCAGGGAAGGCACCGGCTACCTCGGTGTCAACGAATGGGAGCGTCCCGCCGGCACCGTCACGGCCAACGGCCGGCCCGGCTCCGGCGCCTTCTCCATCGCCGATCCTCGCATGCGGGAGGGCCACGCCTGCTACCAGCAGTATGGCGTGAAGGCGTGGGGGGAAGTCTCCGGCGCTGTGACCGCGAACGGCGGACCCGGTGGTGGCGCCTTCTCGGTCGCCGATCCTCGGCCGGGCTTCGGACCCGGCACCCACCACAACGTCTATCGCGTGGTGCGGTACGGCGATAGCGCCGGCACGATCACGGGGGCAACGCACCCCGCCGCCGGAGCCGGGTGCGTTGCCGATCCGCGTCCGCCGGCCGGCTCCCACGCGAGCAAGTATCGCGTGACCAGCTACGGCGAGGCCGCCGGTACGGTGATCGGCGCCTCTACCACTGGCCAGGGTGCGTTCGCGCTGGCTGACCCGCGCACCGGGTTTGGGCCGAACTCGCATCGGAACAAGCTGAAGGTCTGCGGCTGGGATGGATCGTCCCCTGTGGTGACCGGTTCCGACCGTGTGGGGAGCGGCGCATTGTCGGTCGCCGACCCGCGCCCGGAGTCCTTCCGTAATGGCCGAGGCGCCTTCTCCGAGGGCGGCCATTATGGCGTGCTGGGCATGGACGAGACCAGCGGGGCCGTGACCGGCTCCGGCCAGCACGACAACGGGCGCTGGTCAGTCGCCGATCCTCGCCCGGCCATGGGCGACGAGGCGGAAGCTCTGCCGGCTCCCAACCAGCAGCTGGTAGCCGTGATCCGGGCCATGGACGGGACGTGGCATCGCCCCTTCACCACCCTGGAGCTTGCTGCTCTCCAGTCTCTGGTGGACTTCGATCAGCCGGGCCTGGAGTTGGCCGGCTCCTCGGACAGCCTGTGGCGCGAGCACATCGGCAACATGGTCCCGCCCGACGCCGCACAGGCGATGATGGGCGTGATCGCCCGGACCCTGCTGCTTGCCTGGTCCGGCGAAACCTTCGTGATGAGCTGCGATCCGGTATGGGTCCAGCCGCTCACCATCGCGCTGGCCGTCGACACCTCCGCACAGGTGATCGAATGACCCGCTACACCCACCCCAATCCCCTCCGCAACGAGCCAGAGGCCCAGCAGCGCCGCGGCGCACAGGATCTCACCGCGCTCGTCGCTCAGGCGCTGGCTGCCGGCAATGCCACCGTCAAGGCGGTGACCGCCCAGGACGTCCGGGAAAACGCTGACCACAACGCGAAGGCGCGCTCCAACAAGGCCCGCACCGCCGCCCGGCGTGGGGCCGAGGTGCGCGCCGCCCAGCAGCGTGAAGCCGCCCGTCGGAAGGCCGCAGCCAATCCCCAGCCCGCCACTTCTGGCGGATCGCTCACCCCCGCCGCGGCGCGCTGAGCGCCAGGAGACCATCCCCCATGACCACCATCGACCTGACCAAGCTCGCAACCGACGCCGTCGCCAAGTACGTGGAGGACGGCTCGTTCCAGAAGATGCTCGAAAAGGGCATCAAGGATGCCCTGTCGAGCGTCATCAACGACGCCACGGGCTACAGCTCGCCGTTCCGCAAGGAGATGAGCGACGCCGTCAAGGGCGCCCTCCACATCCACGCCGACGCCATCAACCTCCCGGCCTATAACCAGACGGTCATCGGCATCATCCGGAACCGGCTGGACGAGGTTGTGAACGAGCAGCTCCGCGAGAAGCTGCAGAAGGACTTGGACGCCCTCCTGGTCGACGCCCCGAAGGAGATCACCCTCACCAAGCTGGTGAAAGACTTCAAGGTGTGGCTGCGCAAGGAGAAGTTCCACTCCGATAGCGCCTGCACCGTCATCGTCGAGAAAACCGAATACGGCTCCCACTGGATCAAGCTCGATCCGAATAAGTATCAGCAGTCGTATTCCTGCCAGTTCCGGATCGGCATCGGATCCGACGGCGAAGTCTTCAGCTTGTCCGACAGCGGCATCGACATGCAGAAGTCCGTCCTGGCGAAGACCCTTCGCGGCTTCCCCCGCGACCTGTTCCAGATGATGGCCGCCGGCACCAAGGTCATCGTCGACACCATGGACATCGACGACTCCATGGAGAGCTACGAGGACGACGAAGAGGAGGAAATCTGAGATGGCCTCCAAGGATAATCCTCGGCGCTCTGTCCTCCCCTCCAAGCGCATCGCCCTGTTCCGCTCCCGCGCCGCGGTGGTGGAGAGCCTGTTCGCCGCCGGCAAGCTCACCCCCATGGAGCGCCGGGAAGCGCTGGCTACCGCTACGAAGGACGCCGGCATTCCCTCGCTGTCCTTCGTCCAGATCAACCCGGGTGTGACGGTTTACGCCCACATGTCGGAAGAAGAGGCCAAGGAGCATCGCCGCGCCGCTGACCGTCGTCGGTACTGGCAGAAGAAGGCTGCCGCCCGTGTTGGGGAGGGCATCGTCCATGGCTAACCCCCACGCCATCACCTCTTGGAACATCGGGGACGCCGCGGCGATCTCTCCCAGCGGCGCCTATCGATACTGGCTCCGCCGGGACCTGGGCATGATCAACCTGGGCAACCCGCCCGTGGTCTTCTGCATGCTCAATCCGTCGACGGCCGACGCGACGGAAGACGATCCCACCATCCGCCGGTGTCGGGACTACGCCGACCGGTGGGGCGCTCCCTGGTTCGGCGTCGTGAACCTGTTCGCGTTCCGCTCCACGGATCCGGACATTCTGTTCGATTACGCCGCCTGCCAGGACCCCATCGGCCCCAGCAACCGGCCCGTGATCCATTACGTCGCCAAGGCGCTGGCTGCCGAGGGCGGCCGGATCGTGTGCGGCTGGGGATCGACCGGCCAGAGCAAGGCGGTCAGCCGCAAGTACATCGCCCAGGTGGTGGAGGATGTGGTCACGATCATCCGCGCCGCCGGTCTGGAGCCTCAGGCCCTCCGGCAGTCGGAGAAGACGAGCCAGCCCTGGCACCCCCTCTACCTGCCGGCAACGCTCGTTCCCCAGCCGTGGAAGGGGGCGCCACATGTCCGCTGACCTGAAGCCTCGTCACCATAAGGTGCTTGCCGCGCTGCCGGCCGGCGACCCTGCCCAGGTAGGCATGCGTCCCGCCGAGGTGGCCGCCATGCTGGGCCTGCGTGCGGACAACGTGTCCCGCGCCATGTTCGATCTGGTGGAAGCCGGACTGGTCCGCTTCGAGGGAGCGGATGGGCATCGCCGTTACGTCCGCCTGGAGGGCGCCGCCACCTCGGCCCCGTCGCCGGAAACCGTATGGGGCGCCGACGACTATGAGGCCTTTTTGGCCCGCAAGGCGGTTGTCGCCCTGCCGGCGGGCATCCCGGATCCGGGCGCCATGCCGGATTGGCTGAAGGCGTTCCAGGCCGACATCACTCTGTGGGCTCTCCGCCTCGGCCGGGCGGCCGTCTTCGCCGGCACAGGCCTGGGCAAGACGCGCATACAGTTGGCATGGGCTGCAGCCGTCCACCGCCACACCGGCCGGCCGGTCCTGATCCTGACGCCGTTGGCGGTCTCGCACCAGACTGTGGCCGAGGCGGTCGACGTCGGCCTGACCGGCGTGGCCTATGCCGCCAACCAAGGGGAGATCGCCACCCCCATCGTGATCACCAACTACGACCGGATCGACCACTTCGACCTGTCGTTGTTCGCCGGGGTGGCGTTGGACGAATCCAGCATCATCAAGGCCCACGACAGCAAGACCCGGCGCGTCCTGACCGAACGCTGCCGCGTCATCCCGTTCCGCCTGTGCTGCACCGCCACCCCGGCCCCGAACGACTATGTCGAGTTGGGCCAGCATGCCGAGTTCCTGGGCGTCATGACCGCCAAGGAGATGCTCGCGACATGGTTCGTCCATGACGGCAGCATCCGGGCCACCAACGTCGACAACCACGGCGGCAAGCCGGTGGCCGACTGGCGCCTGAAGCGCCATGCCGAGCGGGACTTCTGGCGGTGGTTGTCCACCTGGGCGGTGCTGATCCGCCGCCCCTCCGACCTGGGCCACAGCGACACCGGATACATTCTGCCGGCGCTGCACAAGCACCAGATCACGGTCCGCATCACCCAAGCGCCATGCGTTGCGACAGGGACGCTGTTCCGCACCAACGCCCGGACGTTAAAGGAGCGGCTGGACGCCCGGCGTGACACCATCGCCGAGCGGGTACAGGCAGCGGCCGAGATCGTCAACGCCCAGCCGGACCGGCCGTGGCTGGTCTGGGGCAACCTCAACGCCGAGACCGAGGCCCTGGTAAAGGCCATCCCCGACGCGGTGGAGGTTCGCGGTCCCGATCACCCCGACAAGAAGCGGGATCGCCTCCTCGGCTTCGTCACCGGCTCCCCGCGAGTGCTGGTCAGCAAGCCCAGCATCGCCGGGTTCGGCATGAACTGGCAGCACTGCTCGGACATGGTGTTCGTCGGGCTGAATGACAGCTTCGAGCAGCTCTATCAGGCCATCCGCCGGTGCTGGCGGTTCGGCCAGATCAAGCCGGTCAACGTCTACCTGATCGCGTCCGACCTGGAGGGCGCGGTTGTCGCAAACCTCGAAGCGAAGGAAGCCGCCGCCGATGCCATGGCCGAAGCGATGGCGGAGCACATGCGCGACCTCTTCCGCCGGGCCAACGGCCAGCAGCCGGCCATCACCCCCGCTTCGTCCAAGCCCATGGAGATTCCCCGATGGCTCAAGGCCTCGTGAACGATCAGGCCTCAGGCGAGGTCTGGCACCTGTGGAATGGCGACTGCGTCGACGTGGCGCGCAGCCTCCCGTCCGACAGCATCGACTACACCATCTATTCCCCGCCGTTCGAGAGCCTCTACACCTTCTCGGACAACCCCCGCGACATGTCCAACTGCCGGGACTCGGAGACCTTCTGGCAGCACTACCGGTTCCTGATCGACGAGTGCTTCCGGATCACCAAACCGGGGCGACTGGTCAGCATTCACTGCATGCAGTTGCCCACCTCCAAGCTGCGTGACGGCTTCATCGGTCTGCGCGACTTCCGGGGCGAGATCATCAAGGCCCATCAGGAAGCAGGCTTCATCTACCACTCCGAGGTCTGCATTCGTAAGGACCCGGTGGCA
Organism: uncultured Azospirillum sp.; assembly: GCA_965650625.1. Lineage (GTDB taxonomy): Bacteria > Pseudomonadota > Alphaproteobacteria > Azospirillales > Azospirillaceae > Azospirillum. The sequence continues at coordinate 7,329 of CBFGPE010000021.1, forward strand.
GCGATGCAGCGCACCAAAGCCCTGGGTCTCCTGCACAAGCAGATCTGCAAGGACAGCACGCTCTCGCGCATGGCCGTGGCCGACTATGTCGTGACGCTGCGCAAGCCCGGCGACAACGCCGAGCCGGTAGCGGGGCAGTTCGAGGCCTACTACGGCTCCGAGAACGGTCCCCAGGACCCGTTCACGGTGACCGAGATCACCGAAGGCGGGGGCGAGATCCGGCGGCAGGCGTACCCCGGCGACCCGAAGTACAGCATTGCCGTCTGGCAGCGTTATGCCGAGCCCGTGTGGCTCGACATCGCCCAGGGTGATGTGCTGTCCCGCAAGGACGCCCGGGAAGAGGCCGATGAGGCCCACATCGCGCCCCTCCAGCTGACCGTCATCCGCCGGTGCATCGACCTGTGGTCCAACCCCGGTGACACCGTCTTCAGCCCCTTCGCCGGCATCGGCTCGGAGCTTTACGTCGCCATCCAGATGAAGCGCCGCGCCGTCGGCTCGGAGCTGAAGCCCAGCTACTTCCGGCAAGCGGTGAAGACCCTGGCCGAGGAAGAGCGGGTCGCGGCCTTCGGCACCCTCTTCGATCAGGTGGAGACGTCATGGTGACCGCTCCCGCCGCTCCCACGCCGGACGACTTCCTGCCCATCTCCACCGCCCCGCGTGACGGGACGCTGGTGAAGCTGGCCGCCTTCGACGCCAAGGGGCGGTTGGACGCCTCCGTCAAGATGCGCTGGAAGGCCGATGCCAGGAACCCGCTGTTCCCCGGCGTCGTCGGCTTCTGGGTCACGCCCGACTTCCCCGGCCCGCACTCCTTCACCTGGAACGAATCCGATCCCGACGCTGCGCCGACCCACTGGCGGCCCGTTCGGACGAACTGAGGTATACCGACATGACGAACACCCAACAGCCCCAGGCGCTGGCCGCCACCCCCCTGTCCGACATCCACGGCCCGCTGGCGGGCACCGTTACCGACTTCGCGCCGACCTCCGCTTCCTTCGCGATCCCGGAGGGCCTCCACCCCTGCACCACCACCCTGGTCCGCGACTTCGCCGAGGCGATGGCGAAGAAGCTCCGCGACTCCGAGATCAAGCACGGCTGGACGGCCAACTGGATGCGCCAGGACTGGCGCGACGAACTGGCGTCCGAACTGCTCCGCCACGTCCGCAAGGGCGATCCCATCGACGTGGCCGCCTACTGCGCCTTCGCGTGGTTCCATGGGTGGAGCGTCGCCCCCACCAGCCCGACCGCCCGCATCACTGAAGAGTTCTGCCAGGTCATCCGCGAGATGGTCGGCGTGGCGACCGGCGAAGATGCGGATCCGGAGTTCGACCGCGAGGCGATGAAGCTGGTGGACAGCTGGCAGCGCCGCCTGCGCGACGCCCGTGCTCCCTACGACCCGTATCAAGGCATCACCCTCAACCTGTCCGCCACTTCTGGCGGCCAAGTGGCGACTATCATCCCCTACACCGACGAGGATGACCGCCCCGATCCGAACATGGCCGGGCTGGTGATGATCGCCATCGGCCGGGATGGAGCGCATGACCACGTCCTTGACCGCATTCCGACGAAAGCCGCCGGCGTCATTTGCGAGGCGATCAACCGCGCCGCGCCGCAGCCGGCCGGTATGGAGGTGATGACCGAGCGACTGCGCCAGATCGACGCCCATCTCGCGGAAGGCTTCATCGCGTGCCCGCGCTGCACCGAGGAGATCACCACCTCCGACATGGACGTGCGGAGCGACATTGCCGAGTTGATCGACGCGCTGACCGGCCTTCCTCCCGGTCACGTCGTGATCGAGCAGTCCGAAACCCTCGATGGCCGCATCGCCCAGACCGTCAAGCGCCCCGACGGCACCGATTACGTGCGCGTCCTGCCCGGCGGGGATGATGCGCCGCGTTTGGCCCTGATCTACCCGGATGATCTGACCCCGGCCCTCATGGAGGCCCTGGGCGTCCCGAACTTCAAGGCCTCCCCCATCGCGCATGCCCTCAGGGATGCGGGCGCCGATATTCCCCGCAAGAGCGAGGCCGAACAGGCCCACGTCCTCCACTGGTTCGTGAAGCTGGCCCTGCAGCACGGCACCGGCTGGTGGAAGGTTGCCGGCGACGAGATGCAGAGGATCGCTCTCGACGCCCGCCAGAAGGCCGGTGAGGGCTCCGCCAATGGCTGATCACGCCCCCACCACGGACACCCAGGCCCGCGCCGATCTGATCGCCCAGCTTGACCACTCCGGCATCCCCCAGGCGGTCCAGCACACCCACCAGCGGGACGAGGTGGTGTCCGAGTTCGCCGGCAACCCCCAGGCCATGGCCTCCGCCATCCTCCAGCTTCGCGCCTCTCTGGCGCTGGCGAGGGCTGCCCACGCCGATCTCCTCCGCAAGGAAGGAGAGTTCGGCGGGATGTCCTGTCAGCCGGATCTGCCGGCCGACGCCGATGACGCTGACCGGATCGCCCGGACGGTCTGCAATGCCATCAGCGTGGTGTTCGTCGGTTTCACCCAGGAACGCCGTCGCGGCCTCGAGTCTCAGGCGGCTGGTTACATCCGTGCGGCTCTGGCGCGCTCCCGAACCGCTCCGGACAAGCCCGCCACTCCTCCGGCCGTGACGCGCGCCACGTGTGAGGATGCCTGCGAGGCGGCCCGGCTTAACGGGGTCTCCATGAGCATGGAGCAGGCCTCCGCGATCCTCTGTAGCGCCCTCTCCGTCGATCACGCCCCCGACGCCCCTCATCCCTGCGCCCACCTCCTTGGCTCCTGTGCTGGCTGCTGCGGCGAAGGTGTGTGCGGTCTCCCGCCCATCCTGGTCGATGGAGGGTCTCAGGGATGACCAGCCACACCAACGCCCCTCCGCATTACATCGCCGGCACCTGCACGGTCTGCGGCGCCAAGACCTACACCCAGGCTGAGAAGCTCTGCCAAGTCACCCGCGATTGCACCGACGAATACGAGTGCCTGGGCGGTGCAGTGGATGACTGCCTCGCCCCGGCCGACGGTCGCCTCTACTTCCCGAACCCCGCGTTCACCGCCTGGGAAGACGCCCGGATCGACGCGCTGATGCGGAAGGATGGGCGGTCATGACCCGAGACGAAGCCCGCGCCCTCTGGGCCTCCAGCGGCCTGGACTATCGCGTCCTGACCCACGAGCTGCTCCACCGCCTCATCAGCCTGATCGACGCCGAATTGGTGGCGACCGACCTGATCCGTGGCTACCGAATGAACCGCACCCTCAGCCTCCGCCACAAGGCCGGCAAGCCCATCCAGGCGGAGCTGCGCTGCCGCGCCTTCTACTTCCGCAGCCGGGAGGCGGTGACCTTCCAGTCCGACGGCTGGATCGGCTTCTGTGGCTGGGCATCGGACGAGAACGCCGCACCCATCCTGGAGGGGTTCAGGAAGTGGGTTGTCAGCCTCGTTCGGGATGGGATGGACACCCAGGCTGTGGAGCGGGATCGCTCCATCCTGGATCAGGCGATTCAGATCGTGGAGCGGGCTGAGGCTGCATCCGAGTGGCGCGGCTACTTCAACGTGCTGGCATCGCTCCGCGCCCTCGGCTCCACCCTGAACGACGGGAGGGGTGGATGACCCCCTCCGATCCCGAACGGAAGATCATCATCGGCGCCCTGGGCCTCCTCTACTCGGACAAGCCCTATCGGAACCACTACCGCGCCCCCGAATGCGGCCCCATCCGCGAGCTGTGCATCGACATGGCTCAACGCAGCCTTCTGGAGCGCGCCACACCCTCGTCCGACTGGTTCTATGTCACCGCCCAAGGCGCTGGCGCGGTCGGTCACACCCTGCCGAAGGAGGCATAGGGAATGAACCTCCGCATCCTGAAGAAGCTGTCGAAGAAGGCCGCCCCGCTGCTGGCGCACTTCGACATCGGCCCGGACGACCTGTTCCTGGCCGAACCCCACGAATGCCACACCGGCTTGATCTTGGAAGGGTCTCGCAAGGACCGTTGGCATCGCCTCGCTACCCGCTTCGGTGACGCCCCCTACGCCCCGCTGAAGGGCACGCCCATGGTCCGTCGCATGTCCGGCGGCGAAGAGACGGAATGGGACGCCCGCACCGCACTGGAGGAGCTGGCGGAGTGCATCCGCTGGTCCGACAAGCCGGCGACCATGACCGACGCCGAATGGGCGCTGGCGCAGCGGATCACCCGCACTACGCCCGTCACCCAGGACGAGATCGACGAGATGCTGGACGACATGGACGACGAGGCCCCTTGCGACTTCGACCTGATGGACGAGGAGCTGGCGCTATGACCGGCATGGGGCACAATTCCGGTGGCGCTGGCGCGGATGTCGGCGGCATCGCGGCGGATCGCCTGAAGTCCTTTGTCGAGCGCATCGAGCGTCTCGAAGAGGAAAAGCGCGGTCTGCAGGAAGACATCAAGGAAGTCTACGCCGAGGCGAAGGGCACCGGTTTCGATACCAAGATCATCCGGCAGATCATCCGCCTGCGGAAGATGGACAAGGCCGACCGCCAGGAGCAGGAAGCCATACTCGAACTCTATAAGGAAGCGTTGGGGATGGTGGACTGATGACCACCAACCCTATGAGCGACTGGAGCCAACTGCGCAAAACGCTCTCCCGGCGCCGCGAAGCCATGGGGTTGCGGCAGTCGGACGTCGCTGAGCGCGGAGGGTTTGGGCTGCGATCCCTGGAACGGTGGGAGGGCGGCGACGCTGAGCCGCATGCCCTCAACCTGTTCCTGTGGTGCTCCGTCCTCGGCGTTCGCCTCACCCCCGTTATGACCAACACCCTGGCGGCTGGGCTGCAAGAGCCCACACCGCCGGTCAGTGGGCGTGTTCTCGCGCCCGAGGGGGCCTGATGGCCCGCATCCGCTCGTGCTTTCCGGGGCAATGGACCGACGAGGACTTCGTCGAGTGCAGCCCCTTGGCCCGCCTGCTGGTGATCGGACTTCGCAATGAGGCTGATGACCAGGGCGTTTTCGAATGGAAGCCGCGCGCTCTGAAGATGCGCCTGCTGCCGGCCGACGACATCAATGTCAGCGACCTGCTGGAGGAGCTGGCCGCCCATCGGCAGGTCATGCCCTACGAGGTCGACGGCAAGGCCTATGGCGCGATCCGCAACTTCGTGCTCTGGCAGCGCCCGAAGAAGCCCAAGGCGATCCACCCCGTTACCCCAGAGGTTCGGGAATGGGTCGGAATGAACAAGCGGTCAGCCCCGTCCGGTTCCGGTCCGGTGGATGACCAAGGCGGAGCCGGTGCGGAACCGGACGGCGATGAAGATGGCGCGGCTTCGGAAGCCGTCCCGGACCAATCCGGAACCGACGCCGCGTCAACTGCGTCGAGTTCCGAACCGGTTCCCCACCAGTCACCCACCGATACGGAACCGGTACGGATTTCGTCGTTCAGAGGTAGGAGGGAGGAGGTAGGAGGTAGGAGGGAGGAGGATCTAGGTTCTGGAGTCGATGAATCATCGGCTGGCGGTAACGCGGGCGCGAGCGGAAGCGATCCGACCGCCGCCGCCATCGTTCAGAATTTCGGCCCTGAAGCCGTGGATGCCGTGTTCGTGCTGGTGGAGAAGGGCGTCGAGAACTGGTTCGACGTCACACGGCATGAGCGATCCCCCAGGGATGCCCGGATCATTCGCGACTGGTTGGCGGCGACCGAATCCGCTGGACTGAACGCTCCGGATGCCCTGGCGCTGATCGGCGAGGTGGTGGACTTCCAGCTCAAGCGGCTGTCCGAGAAGCCGCGTCAGTCGGCGCCGTTCTCGCTCGGCATGCTCCAGAAGGACATCGACCGCGCAATCGACAAAACCAGTCGCAAGCCGCCACAAGTGGCGGATGGGCCGAAGGCGACCATCGAGGATCGCGCCCCCGCCCCCTACGACAAGCGGTTCACGATGGTGCAGTGGGCAAGCTGGATCAAGCCGTGCGCTGTCACCGTGGCCGACCGCCGGGCCGTCATCGTGGCGCCCGCCGCCCTGACCGCTGACCGGCTCCGCCAGCATCACGACCACGACCTGCGGGAATGCCTTGGGGTCGATGAGATCGATTTCCAGATTGCACCCCGCGTCAAACCCGGCAAAGGAGGCGGCGCTTCCGCTGCCATCATCCCCCATCCCGCGACCGTCGCGGAGGTTTCGAAATGAACCAATCCCCCGCTCCCGCTCCGCAAGCCGCAGAGCCCGACGCGCCGGTCAGCGTGCCAGTCGTCTTGACCCTAACCGTTCCCGCCCGCCGTCGGACCGATCTGCCGGATGTCTACACCGCCGAAATCGAGCAGTCGGGCAAGCTCCTGGCTCGACGCCACTTCCGGAGGGCCGATGACGGCAAAGGCATGGAGGACGTGACCGAACTGGTGACGGAGGTGCTCCTCAGCCGGAAGCGCGCCGCCACCTCCGCCAGCCAGCTTGTGCGCGCCGAGGCAGCCCTCACGGCAGCCAGCAAGACACCCCGCCAGCATCGCGAGGCCCATGGCGGACTGGTGGACGAGGAGACCATGGCCGGTGGCCGGACCCGGTCCCGCGCCCTCACGGCCCTCGGCACGATCCGGCAGCGCGACCTGTTGACCACGCGGCAGTGGGAGGCCGGCGACCGGCTGGCCCAGGATGCCAAGATCATCGCCGGGGCGAGGGAGGCGAAAGACGACGTCGCGTGCGACGGTGGCGGCACCCGTGATTGGGAGGACTTCGCCATCGCAGCGAGCCGCCGCCTTAACCTCGCTCGCGAGGTGTGCCAGTCCATGGCGTGGTACGAAGGGGTTTCGCCATGGGTGCTTGTCGAGCGCGTGGTTCTCCAGGACCAAGCTCTCACCGACGCCGTCGGCAGCAAGGCGCAGTCCGTAGTGCGGCGAGGCAAGGTCGCTCTCCGGATCGGGCTGGATGCGGTTGGGGATGCCTACGGGTTACCCGCAGCGGTCACTCGCACGAACGTCCTGCGCGACGGGATACCGGTGCCCATGACGGTAACGGAAGACCTGGACGGGAAGGATCGGCAGGAGGAGCTGCGGCGTGTGTGGCGTTCCATCATGCTCGATGGGAAGCCATGGGTTGCCACGGGCGAGACCATGTCGGACCTGTACGAGGTAGCCAAGAAACGACTTAAATCGTCTGGCTAACACTTTGGCGTTGACGCGGATACGACATCGTGTATTTTTCGATAGTCCCGACGCAGTGGGGCAAGTCACCCTGACGCGATGTCGTATTCAACCCGCCCGGTCTTCCGCGGCGGGTTTTGTCATTTTGGGGATCGCTGCACATGGAAAATCTGCCTTTGCCGATCCCCGATGTCGGGGAAACGCTGACCCGTATCTCCATCCTGTCCCCCGCCGCCCAGGTCGCGGCAGTCATCGGCATCGCCTGCATTGCGGTCGCCTGGATCTGGACGCGCCGCCCGCAGCCCGGCCCAGGCAACGAGACGTTCCAGCTCGTCATCGCCTCGATGACGGAGCAGGCGAAGGCCACCAACGCCCTGGCTGAGCAAGTTGAGCGGCTCGTGGAGCAGAACGCCGTCATCATCGCTCGCCCGCCGGTCGGCAGCTTGGAACGGATGAGCTGACCATGGATCGCAAGTCCCTCTCGCAGTCCATGGCTGACGCCGCGGACCTGATCGACTGCGTTGCCCAGCGCGAGGCCTATCGCCGCGCCACCGAGCTGATTGGGCCGGCTCTGGAGCGCATCGACGGTCGCATGCCGGCCGGTGGGCTGGATGGAATCGCGGCGGATCAGACGGACCGCTGATGCCGACCCGCCCACCGGTCTTCCGCGCACCCGGTTGGCATGCCGCCCCGCGCAAGCGCCAGCAGGTCCAAGACGCCTACTATGGCTCATCCGAATGGAAGCGGCTCCGTGCAGCCTGCCTCGCGCGGGACGGACACCGCTGCACCGATCCACACTGCGCCACGCCCGATCGCGGCGTCGGCGGGCGCCTGATCGCCGACCACATCATCCCCCGTCGCGAGGGCGGCGAGGACGTCCTGACGAACCTGCGAACCCTTTGCCCTACCTGCGATAATCGTCGTCACGGCAAGCGTGGTGGGTAGGGGGATGTCAATCCCTACAGGGGCTTAGGGCGTCCACCGGTGGGTGGTAAAATTTGCGCGTGTGCAAAATGGAAATAAAAGGGTTCGGAGGCTGAAAATGGCAGGACGCCCCCCCAAGCCGACGCACCTGAAGCTGGTCACCGGCACGGCGCAGAAGTGCCGCACCAACAAGCGGGAACCGAAGCCCGAGCGCTCGATCCCGTCGCCGCCGTCCCATCTGACCGACAAGGCCAAGACCACCTGGGGCGCCGTCTCGGTGCTCCTCGACAAGATGGGCGTGCTGACCGAAGCCGACGGCTTGGCGATGGTCGGGCTGTGCGAGGCATACGCCGATCTGCTGGCTGCGCGTGAGTCGCTGTCCCGGCCGCTGACGATGGAGTCGGAGGGTGGCAGCACGATCTTCGCCGAGGGTGGCGAGCGGTACTACTGGACCATGGGCAAAGGCGGCCCGATGCGCCGGGCCCGCCCAGAGGTCGCCGACATTGCCGATGCTGACCGCCGGTTCTCCGCGTGGCTGGCGAAGTTCGGTCTCACGCCGGCGGATCGGACCCGCGTGGCCGGACAGTTGCCCGGCGACAGCAACCCGTTCGCGGACCTGTAATGCCCCGCGCCCCTCGTCAACACCAGCCGGGCGTCCGTCGCACCCGTGGTGCGGCTGGCGGCGGCAAGCCTCTGGGTCCGGTCGCGCACCCGCATGTGGAGCTGGCGGAGCGCTATATCGACGACGTGCTGTCCGGCACGGTGCCAGCCTGCAAATGGGTCAGGCTGGCGTGCCAGCGGCACCGGAACGACCTGCGCGCCGACAACGCCGCGGACTGGCCGTATCGCTTCGATCCGGCGAAGGCAGAGAAGGCGTGCAAGTTCATCGAGCTGATGCCCCACACCAAGGGCAAGTGGGCGCGTCCGGATCCGCTGAACCCGAAGGGCCATCTGCTCCGCCTGGAGCCCTGGCAGTGCTTCATCGTCTGCGTGGTATTCGGGTGGGTGCGGAAGGTCGATGGGTTCCGCCGGTTCCGGCAGGTCTACGTCGAGGTGCCGCGCAAGAACGGCAAGTCGGCACTGGTGGCGGCCATCGGCCTGTACATGCTCTGCGCCGACGGCGAACAGGGGGCCGAGGTCTACTCGGGCGCCACGACCGCAAAGCAGGCTTGGGAGGTGTTCGGCCCGGCGAAGCTGATGGCGAGCGGCCGGCCAGACCTCAAGCGGCACTACGGGGTGGAGGTGAACGCCTCGAACATCTCGATCCTGGGGAACGCCAGCAAGTTCGAGCCCGTCATCGGCAAGCCCGGCGACGGTGCCTCGCCCTCCTGTTCGATCACGGACGAGTATCACGAGCACGCGACCAGCGATCAGTTCGACACCATGGTGACGGGCATGGGCGCCCGCGAGCAGCCGCTGGCCATCGTCATCACCACGGCGGGCGATAATATCGCCGGCCCCTGCTACGACATGCGGGACACGGTCAGGAAGGTGTTGGAGAAGGTCGCGAACAACAACGAATTGTTCGGGATCATCTACACCGTCGATGACGACGATAAATGGGACGAGCCAGCGGCGATCCGCAAGGCCAATCCAAATTGCGGCGTGTCGATCAGCGAGGAGTTCCTTCTCGCTCGGCAGCGGGAAGCGATCAACAACCCGCGCAACCGGGGACGCTTCCTGACGAAGCATCTGAACAAGTGGGTGAACGCCCGGTCGGCATACTTCGACATGGCCGCCTGGGACAAATGCGCGGCGCCAGGGATGAAGTTGGCGGACTTCGAGGGCCGTCGGGTGGCGCTCGGGCTGGATTTGTCCAGCAAGGTCGATATCGCGGCGCTGGAGGTGCTCGTCCTGCCGGAGAGTGACGACGAGCCCTATCGTGTCTTCACCTTCCACTACCTACCCGAGGACACCGTCCTCCTGCCGGAGAACGAGCACTATCAGGCGTGGGATGCGGAAGGCTGGCTGATCGTCACCGGCGGCAACATCATCGACTACGGCGTCATCGAGGAGGACATCCTCGACATCTGCGCGCGCTTCCAGGTGGAGAACATCGCCTACGATCCGCACCAAGCCACGATGCTGGTAACCCGGCTCCAAGCCAGGAAGGCGCCGGTGACGGAGTACCGGCCGCTGGTGCTGAACTTCAGCGAGCCGATGAAGGAGCTCGACGCCCTGATCCGGGGCGGGAAGCTGCAGCATGCCGGCGATCCCGGTATGAAGTGGATGATGAGCAACGTCGTCGCGCGGCCGGACAAGAAGGACAACGTCTATCCGACCAAGGAAAAGGACGCGAAGAAGATCGATGGGCCGGTGGCCCTGATCTCCGCACTGGGCGTCTCGATGACGCCGGCCGATGACAACGGGCCGTCCGTCTACCACTCAACGGAACGCTCCGGCGGCTTCCTGACGATTTGAGGTTCCCATGGGCAAGCGAAAGCGGGACCGGCAACAGGGCGTTGCCGTGCAGAAGGATCTTGGCTCATCGCAGAACCCCTCCGACCGCTTCGTGTCGCTGATGGGCGGGGCGCCCGCGGCGTCCGGCGTTCAGGTTTCCGATGCGGCGGCCATGCGGGTCTCCGCAGTCTATTCCTGCGTCCGGGTGATCGCGGAGGATGGGGCGAAGCTCAAGCCGCAGGTCTGGCGTGAGAAGCCGGACGGGTCGCGGGAGCCCGCGACCGACCACCCGCTGCACGCGATCCTTCGGCGGCCGAACCGGCATATGACGCCCGTCAGCCTGCTGCTCGCGCTGTTCTCGGCCTGGGGGTTTCGGGGAAACGCCATCGCGGTGATCTTGCGGGACCGCTTCGGGAACGCCAATGGGCTGTGGCCGGTCCATCCGGGTAGCGTCACGGTCTTCGAGGCGATGGACGGGCGCCTGTTCTACGCCATCTCCCGGCGGACGACGCTGGAGAACGCCATGCTGCGGAACGTCCCGCTTATGGCGCCCGATTACGACGTCTTCCATGTCCGAGGGATGACGTTCGATGGCATCGTCGGCCTGTCACCGCTGGCGCAGCTTCGCGAGTCCATCGGCATCGCGATCGCTGGCGAGGAACTGTCAGCCAAGCTGATGGCCAACGGCGCCCAGCCGAGCGGCGTTCTGAAGCACCCGAAGGTGCTGACCAAGGATGTGGCCGACCGACTCAGTGCGAGCTGGAACGGGCGCCACGGCGGCCCTGGCAACGCTGGCAAGACGGTGGTGCTCGAAGAGGGGATGGAGTTCGACCAGCTGGGCATGACCTCGGTGGACGCTCAGTTCCTGGAGCAGCGCAAGCTGACCATTGAGGAGATCGCCCGCGGCTTCCGCGTGCCGCTGCACATGATCGGTATGCTCGACCGGATGACGAACAACAACGTGGAGGCGCTGACCCGCGCTTATTACGACCAGACCCTCATGCCGATGCTGGAGGCGTTCGAGGCTGAGTTCGAGCGGGCATTCAACCTGCCTGATGGTGTCTATGTCGAGTTCGACGTCCGCCGCCTGCTGCGCGCCGACTTCAAGACCCGCCAGGAAGGCAACCGGACCATGTTCCAGTCCGGCGCCCTGATGCCGAACGAATGGCGCATCGATGAGGGGTACAACCCCAGCCCGGCCGGCAACGTCTTCGCTCGCCCGCTGAACACCGCCTATGTGGACCAGCAGGGCGCCGTCGTCTCCATCACCCCGCCCGGCGGCAAGAGCCCGACGGAGCCGGGCGCCGCCCCGAACCCCGAGGAACCGAAATGAGCATGCAGCGCAAGGCCCACAGCGGCACGGCCACCACCCTTGCCGACCTTCGACAGGTCCGCGTCATCTGTTCGGCGCCTGAGGTGGACCGGGCCGGCGACATGGTGGTTCAGTCCGGCATCGACCTCGCCGCCTACCGCTCCAATCCGGTGGTTCTGTGGCAGCACGACCCGGACCGGCCGATTGCCCACTGCGCCGAGATCGGCGTGGTCGATAGCAAGCTTACGGCCCTGGTTCAGTTTCCGCCCGCCGGTGAAGACGAGCTTGCCGATCTGATTTACAACCGCGTGAAGAACAAGGTTGTGAACGCCGTGTCCATCGGCTTCATGGGCAAGAACCTGTCGGCGCTGGACCCGGCCAACCCCCCGCGGTTCGACGCCAACGGCTGCAATCTGGGCGGCGGGGTCAAATACGAGACCTGCGAACTGGCGGAGCTGTCCTTCGTCTCGGTCCCGGCCGTCCGCGGCGCCCTGGTGGTGGAGCGGTCGGGCGCGGTATCGATCGATGTCGCTGAACTGGCGAAGCTGCGGGCCGCTGCCGCTGCACCCCAGAAGCTGGCGAGCAAATTCCGGGACATCGCCAAGACCGCGCCGAAGGGTGTGAAGGGGCAAATCCTCCGCCTCGCCAACATGGCGGAGAAGTCGGTCGACGGCTCGGCTACCAAGGATGCCCCTAAGCTGACCGCAAAGGGGCTGTGGCATATCGGCTATCTCGCGAGCGCCCTGTCGGAAATCAACTGGATCCAGGGCAGCACCGCCTGTGAGGCCGATTACGAGGACGACGGCAGCGCCGTTCCCGGCATGTTGGCCGACGCGATGCGCCAACTCGGCGCCGCGCTGATCGCCATGACGCAGGAGGAGGTCGCTGAGTTGTTGGCCGAGCTTGAGGAAAGCGAGCCGGACGAGGCTGCTAAGGACGCCCCTCCCCTGACGGTCAAGGACATCATCGGCGCCCTGCACGGCAAGGCCATTCCCGGAATGACGATCAAGGCCGGGCGCGTGCTGTCCAGCGCCAACGAGGCCAGCCTGACCCAGGCCCGCGACCTGATTGACGGCGTGATCCAGCAGGTCTCGCCCGAGGACGACGATCTGGAGACCCGAGCCGCCGCCCTGCGGATGCTGGAACTGAAGACCCTCGAATTCACCCTCGCCTGACCGCAGGGGAAACCGATCCGCTTTCCTGGCGGATGACCGGCCGGCCGCACCTCGCGCCCGGCCTTTTTTGCGTGGAGCTTTTCATGAAGACGATCCCGGAAATCCGCCAGGCACTCGCCGCGGCGGTGGACAAGGCAAAGACCGCGTCCAACTCCATCACGACCACCAAGGCGGCCCTGCGCACCGCCGACGCTGCGGGCAAGGAGGCCGCCACCAAGGCCGTGACCGATGCCGAGAAGGCGTATGCCGACGCCCATCAGGTCGCGAAGGACCTGGGGGAGGAGCTGGAGCGCGCCGTGTCGATGGAAACGATGGCCGCCAGTGGCGCCACCCCCCGCAGCGCCCCGGAGGGCACCTTCGCCTTGCTGCCGGCCACCGTGAAGGGCAGCGAGGAGGTGGTGAAGATGGCGCCGGTGCGCCGCATGCTCGCCGACATCATGGTCCGCCACACCGGCGGTGAGCTGAACGCCGAAAAGTGGCTGGGTCAGGTTTACGGCGAGGACACCGTCGCCGTCATCCAGCGATCGATGAACCTCAGCAACTACGCCGCCGGTGGCGCGCTGTCCCTCCCGGATTTCGCCTCGGTCATCATCGGGGGCCTGGAGAACATGACGGTGGTGCGCCGCATGTCGCCGCAGGTCCTGAATGTCCCCGGCACCATGATCCTTCCGAAGGAGACGCAGGCCCCCAACGGTTCGTGGACCGGTGAAAACACGGCGCCGACGCCGGGCGAGTTCAAGTTCGGCGACATCCGCCTCGATCCGAAGCGCCTGACCATCGAGGCGGTCATCTCCCGCCGGCTGCTGGATCAGGCGCGCAATGGCGGTGCGGCGGTGCGCAACCTCGAAGCCTATGTCGTCCGCCGGCTGCAGGAGCGCACGGCGGTCAACGAGGACTCGGGCTTCCTGCGCGGCGGCGGCACCGAGCATGTGCCGCTCGGCCTGCGGTCGCAGATCGCTGCCGGAAACGTGTTCGCCATCAGCGGCACCAGCTCGGCGTCCATCGAGGCGGACCTGCGCAAGGCCGTGACGTTGCCGAAGGAGGCGAACATCATCGTCACCAGCGGCTACTGGGTGATGGCGCCGCGCACGGTGGCGAAGCTGGCGGACCTGCGCGACCCGAACGGGAACAAGATCTACCCGAGCATCGACGTCAACAACACCCTGCTGCGCAATCCGATCATGGAGACCAATCAGGTCCCCACGAACCTGGGCGGGGCGAACACGGAGATCATGTTCTTCAACGGCCCGAGCATCATCGTCGCCAACGGCTCGGACGCCGAGGTCCGCGTGTCGCTGGAGGGTGGCTATGTCGGCGCCGACGGGAAGAGCTACTTCCTGACGCAGACCAACGAAATCCTCATCCATATGGAGATGTACGCCGACTGCAAGCTGGAGCGGCCGGAAGCCGGCTCCTGCATCACCGGCGTCAGCTACTAACCCGAGCGGGAGGCATACACCATGCACGCATCCATGCAGAATGCGGCGGCGCTGATCGCCGCCCGCTACGGCGTTGCCGGCGTCGACGTGACCGCCGGCGGGTCCGGCGATGCCACCGAGGTCAACTGCGCCTGGGTCGATCGCCTGGGCTTCGCGTCGCTCAAGGCCGTGGTGACCTACACCGCGACGCTGGCCGCCGCCGCGACGCTGACCTTCGCCGGCAACCTTCAGGACGCCAGCGACAGCGGCGGAACCGGGGCGGACGACTATGGTCCGGCGCTGCCGGCCACCGTGGTTGCGACCGGGCCGGGCGGAGGCGGAACGGTGACCGGTGTGGCGGAGCTGGATTTCGACCTGAGCGGCACCAACCGGTATGTCCGGCTTCAGGTGACGCCGAACCTGTCGGCGGCGAACACGGACGTCTGCGAGTTCGGGGTGACCTACATCCTGGCCGGCGCGACCGAGAACCCGGTCAGCGGCACGCTGGTCTGATCCAGTCCCAACCCACACCAGAGGGGCGGGGCTGAAAGGCCCCGTCATTCACCATGCTCGTCCGCTTCCTTAAGAGCCACACCCCCTATCTCGCGGGGGAAACGGCATCGTTCCCCGATGCCCAAGCCGCCGGCTTCATTTCCAGGCGCGTGGCCGTGGCGGTTGTCTCCGCTGCGCTCGATGGCAATGAGGGTGTGCCGCTTATCCCCTCCGAACAGTTGGCCGAAGGGCTGGATAGCCTGCTGGCCGGCTTCCGGCAGCGGGGGATCGAGGTCGACCACGCCACGCCGATAGGCGAGTTGGTGTCCCAAGCGGCGGGCATCGTGGCGTCCGAGCGGAGCACCTATGAGGCCGCGAGGGACGACGCCGAGGCGATGGCTGCCCCGGCTCCCGGTGGCGAGAGCGCGGCCCCTGACGTCGCCCCGGCCGGCGACAAGCCCACGGCCGAGGCGAAGCCGGACCCCGCTGCGAGTGAAGGTCAGCGGCGCACCGTGACCCCTCCGCGCGTCGCTAGGAGCGCCCAGTGATGGCGGGCGCGCCGGAGCGGGAGGGCGCCACGAAGCCGCCCCCCCGTCGAGCAGCACCAGCGCATCACGCGCGATCTGCGCCCCGCAAAGCCGGCAGAGGTCGCGCGGGGCGTCCCCTACACGACCAAGGGGTGATCCATGCCGACCATCGTCGTCGCTACCCCCGCGCCCGACCGCCGACTCTGCCCCCTTGCCGTTCTCAAGGCTGAACTCGGCATTGACAGCGGAGACACGACCTTCGATCCCTGGTTGGAGGCGGAATGCCTTTCGGCGTCCGACCGGGTGGCGGAGGCCTGCCGGGTCGCTGGCGACGATGCCGGCGACGCCCCGGCCACCTTCGCGGAGGAGGTGGCAGTCATCACATTCACCCCCGATGAAACCCCGAACGGGAATGTGCTGGAACTGCCATGGCGCTATCCGGCCCGCGTGACTGCCGTCACCATCGGCAGGGTGGCGCTGGATGTTGCGCTCTATCGCGGGCAACCGAAGGCCGGGCTTCTTTCGCGGATGGACAGCAGCGGCCGGGCCAGTTGCTGGGAGCGGCAGGAAATCGCCGTCACCATCGCGTCCGGCTGGACGGCAGATAAGGTGCCGACCGTTCTGCAGGACGCTGTGAAGCGTCTGGTGCGGCTCCGCTGGGAAGCCAAGGACCGGGACTTGGCGGTGAAGGCCGAACAGACCGAAGGAGCCGGCCGCACCGAATATTGGGTCGGCAGCATGGCGGCCTCCGGATCTGCAATGCCTGCCGACGTGCTGGACTCGCTCTACGCGGCCGGATTGGTCGGGGTCTGACGTCATGGCCCGCTCCCGCGAAGCCCGCATGATCGACCGGCGCGGAGCCTTAGTGGTGCTGCGCCGCCTGCAGCCCGCCTTTTCCGAAGTGATCATCAAGGCGTTCTGGCGCGAAACCGGCAGCGACACCCTGAACGGCGGCGCCGCTCAGCGGACGTTCTCGGTCATCGTCGCGGCCGACGCCCTGGCGGAAACGGCCTTCCCGGCGGACGGCCCGACGAAGGGCGATCACGTCATCATCAAGCCCACCATCGCGAACGGCGCCTGGACCGGCGGCGGTCAGACGCTGACCGTCTCCACCCCCGGCGAACGCACCGGCGGCTGGTGGATGGAAGCGAAGGGCTGACCCATGGCGACGATCCAAGCCTTCAACGCGATCCGCGCGTTCATCCAGGCCAATTGGCCGGACGTCGCGCCGCACGACTGCCCCCTGGAATGGGACAACGAGCCGATCACGCCGCCGCAGCCCTATGGCCCGATAGACCCCAGCACCAATCGGCCGGCAGTCAACGCCTGGGGGCGGGTGCTGATCGACGGCGACCTGTGGGAGCAGGCCAGCATCGGCGCCGGCGACCCAGCTACCGACCGGTGGGAGGAAACCGGATCGGTGATGCTGTTCGTGTTCGCGCCGGTCGGCACCGGCTCCGAGTTGAACCGCGAGCTGTTGACCGCCTTCGCCGAGATGTGCCGAGGGCAGGACATCGGCACCGTCGAGTTTCAGGACATCCGTTTCGATCCCATCGGCGCCAAGGACGACGCCGGCAACTGGTGGGGCATGCACATCGTCATCGACTGGAAGAGAGGATAGCCATCATGGCCCGATACACCGTCACCAAGCCCTTCAATACCGCGACCCGCCGGTTTGCCGTCGGCCAACAGGTCAACGACGCCGATCTGGACGGTACGCTGACCATGCAGGACCGCGTCGACCTCGGCCAGATCGAGAAGACGGAGGACCCCGTCACCAAGGAGGAGGAACCGGTTGTCGAAACGGAGGAACCCGCCGTCGAGACCGACCACTCCGCCGCGGTCACGGAGCCGCAGAACGATGCGGACACTGACCCGCAAGACGAAGTGATCGCCGGCTGATCCAAGGAGACCGTCTGTGGACAACCAGCACAAGCACATCAAGGGCTACCGCGACCTGTCGGCCGACGAGATCGCGCTGATGAACGAGGCGAAGGTCAAGGCCGAAGAGGTCGGCGCCCTGGTGGAGAAAATCCAGAACACGCCCGGCATCGATGGTCGGTGGGCCGCCACCGGCAAGACCGACCTGCAGAAGGGCTTCATGAGCCTGATCCGCAGCATCGCCAAGCCCACCACCTTCTGAACCCTCCCCGCAGCCCCTGAGTTTCTCCCTGCCGCCGGCCCTGTCCGAGCGGCTTTTTTCATGCCCGGCTGAAAGGAGCCGCCTCCATGTCCAGTTCTAACCGTGTCCGCCTGACGGGCGTCGCCGAGACGACCTACGGCACCACCCCCACCACCCCGCGCATGCGCAAGCAGCGCGTCACCTCCATCGGCCTGAGCACCAAGGCGGCCTACGTCGACTCCGACGACATCCGCGACGACCGGATGAACTCCGACTCGGTGCTGGTCGGCCAGACCAACGACGGCCAGATCGGTATCGAATGGCACTACCCGGCGGACGGCTGCTTGCTGTCCAGCGAGATGGAGTCGGCCTTCGGCAGCGCCTGGGCCAACACGCCGAGCCGTGACAACGACGGCACCGCCGGCAGCGTGATCCAGAGCGTGACCGCCGCCACGCAGGTGGTTGCCGTCGCCAATGCCGCCGCCTTCGTGGCCGGACACCTCGCCTATTTCTCTGGCTTCGGCCAGAGCGCCAACCGCAACAAGCTGGCGAAGATCACCACCGGCAGTTCCACGGCCCCGGCCTTCCTCGGCGCCGGGCTGGTGGACGAGGCGAACCCGGCCGCCGGTGCGCGGATCAAAGTGGTCGGCTTCGAAGGCGCGGCCGACGACATCAAGGCCGTGGCCGATGGCCTGACCTCCGAGGTCGGCGGGCTGGACTTCACCACGCTGGGCCTGCGCATCGGGCAGTGGGTGAAGGTGGGTGACACCGGTGCCGCATACCACTTTGCCGCCGACACGATGAACCGTTGGTGGGGGCGTATCACGGACATCGCCGCGCGCAAGCTGACCTTGGACAACCTGCCGGTCGGCTGGACGGCCGACACCGGGTCCGGGAAAACGATCCGGGCCTTTTTCGGGGACGTGCTGGTCAATGGCACTGACAAGATCGGCCTGACCCTGGAACGCGGGTTCATGGACCACTCGCCCGCGACCTACATCGCCCAGAGCGGCATGCGGGTGAACACCATGGAGTTCGGCGGGCAGGCCAAGGAAAAGGCCACCGGCTCCATCTCCTTCATCGGCATGAAGGCCGGCATGCCCGGCCCGACCACGCTGGACTCGCTGCCGGACGAGGCGCCGGACAACAACACTTATCCGGTGATGGCGTTCTCGGCCAACTGCGGCCGGATCGGTGAAGGTGGCTCGGCTCTCGGCAAGCCCAACTGGGCGAAGGGCGTGAAGTTCACCATCAACAACAACCTGCGGGCCATCGACGCGGCGGCCGACGGCGACGACACCGCCCCGGCGCCGGTGGATGTGGTGGACGGCTCCTGCGACGTGTCGGTGGATCTGGACACCTACTTCGGCAACGCGGACCTGCTCGCCAAGGTGCTGGCCGGCACGACGACCGCCATCAACACCCGCCTGCAGAAGGGCACCCAGGCGATGGTCTGGGAAGCGCCCCGCCTGACCCCGAAGGAGGGCGACCCCTCGGTGAGCGGGAAGAACACCGACGTCATGCTCCCGGTCAAGCTGACTGGCTCCAAGGACAGCCTGACCGGCGCTCAGATCATCGTGAACCGGTTCGAGTTCGTTCGGTAAGGGGGGGGCGGCGATGCACGTAATAGCAGGCGACCCCGGCGCCAGGTTCGTGTCCGTTTTCGACGGCGAGACGGGCGAGAAGCTCCAGCGCGTGGTGGAGGTCAACGACACCGAGGGCTGGTATCGCGCCCATGCGGCCGGTCCCGATGGTCTCCCCCTCCGCGACGGCGAGGAGTTCGTGATCGAGCGCGTGGACCGGCCGATCCGCATCGAGGTTCCGGAGCAGTACCGGCACCTCTTCACCTGAACGAGATCCCGCGACCAACGGGAAAGAGGCTGCCGGCTCTGCCGGCGGCATGACGGCACGCGCGGGCCGTGGGCGGGCGTTTGGTCGGCGCCCGCCCATCCATCGCGCACTCATCCGACCAACGACCAAAGCAAGGATTTCGACCATGGCGAACCTCGCCTCCCTGAAGCGCCGCTCCACCGCCCTCACCACCGGCGCCTGGAAGCGCCCCGACCCCGATCTGGATCTGGAGATCCTGGCCCGCGGCTTCACCGACGAGTATCAGGACGCCCAGGCGGCCAAGCAGCGCAAGGCCGCCAAGGGCTTCGGTGGCGATCCGGAAAAGCTGCCGGTGGCGATGAAGCGCTCGATCAACATCGAGTGCCTGATCAAGCACTGCCTGATCGACGTCAAGATGACCGACGACGACGGGGCCGAGGTCTCCTTCGAGGAGTTCTGCGACACCATCCGCGATCCGGATTACTCGGAACTCGCCACCGCGGCGTTCACCGCCGTCGGCATGGTCTCCGCCGACCGCGAGGCCGACGTCAAGGAAGCCGAGGGAAACTGACGGCGGCCCTTCGCGATCATCTCACCCGCAAGGCGGACAGCAACGACCTGCTGGCCGACCTTGCGGAGGATGATCCCGACGCGGCCGAGATGGTGGCTGCCCGCCTGGAGGATGAGGGCGAGGCGGTCGAACCCCTGCCGTGGTGCCGGTGGGCATGGCGTGCCTGGCACACGCTGTCCGATGACCGGCAGTGGCGAGGCGGCGGCATGGCGCCGTCCATCCCCTGCGGTATCCCGTGGTCAGTGGCCCGCGCCTATGCCGACGACCACGGGCACGACCTTCCCCTCCTTCTCCGCCTGCTGCGCGCCATGGATGGCGTCTATGCCGAGTGGTGGGCCGAGAAGGTGAAGGAGGCGAACAAGAAGCCGGCAAAGGAGTGACCCATGGCGAAAGCGGCAGCCTTCAACGCTCGGCTTCGGGTCTTCGTGGACCGCGCCTTGTCCCCCGAGGCGCAGTCCCGCCGGCTGGCGGAGATCGCCATCGCCGAGCGGGATCGGCTGATCGCCTCCGGCCGGGCCACCCGCCGGTACCGGCGTTGGGTCGATGGGGTGGAGGGTGTCCCGGAAACAGCGGTCCGGCCAGCCGACGGCGGCCGCATCGTCTACCGGTTCGGCATCCTGGGCCCGGTCTGCACCTTCGCCTTGTCGTTCCTCATCAACCGCTCACCGCCCCGGTCCTCGGCCCCGCTGAACCCGGCCACGGGCAAGACGGCACATTACCGGGATGGCTTCTATTTCGGCATCAAGGACAGCGCCTCGGCATATGCCGGCAAGGGCGACTCCTCCGGCCGGTTCGTCCTGGCGGCACAGTTCAACCCGGCGGCGCTGTCCCCGACCATCACCGAAATCATCATCGGCAACACCCTGCCGTATTCGCGCAAGATCGACGTGCAGCTGATCGGCGGGGCCTCGCTCTCCTTCGAGGTTCCCGCCGGCCTGTTCGATGACGCCGTGAAGGCGATCCGCTCCCGCTTCGGCGACCTCGTGGAGGTCAAGCGGGTCTACACGATGGATTTTCCCAACCAGTACCGGCTGAAAACCCGGCAGGTCTGGACCGCCGGCAAGAACAAAGGGCTTTCCCGTGGCCGGCAAGGCACGCGCGTGGAAAGCCCCGCCCTCATCATCCGCCCCCGTCGCTGAGGTTTCGCCATGACCGATCAAGTCGAAAGCCTGGACGTAGGCTTCCAGGATGGCGTATCGGCTGGCGCCAAGAAGGCGACCGACGCCGTTACGGGCCTGGGCGACGCCTTCACCGCCACCGAGGCGAAGGCCGCCCGCGCCGGTCGGGGCGCGAAGAAGGCGACCGACGAGGTTGCCGCGGGCGCCGCTGCTGCCGGGAAGGCCATCGACGCCTATGCCGGCACCGTCGAGCGCGCGGACCAGCGGGTGAAGCGCCACGCGCAGACGGCTGACCAGCTCGCCAACAAGTTCGACCGGGCCAAGCGGGAGGCCGCCGCCGTCGCCAGGGCCATCGCGCCCTACCAGCGGGCGCTGGACGATCTGGAAGCCAGCAGCGCGAGCGCGGCGCAGAAGGAGGAGCTTCGCGCCACCATCACGGCGAAGATGGAGGCCGCCACCGAGAAGGCCCGCGCCGCCGTGGCGCGCTACTTCAAGGATGTTGAGGCGGGTGCCGCCGCTGCGACTGCCGCTGCAGGCGGGCTGTCGGCGGGAATGGCCGCCGCTACGGCCTCGGCCGGCAGTTGGGCCGGCGCGCTGGGCAAGGTCTATGAGGCAGCCGGCAGCGCAACCGGCGGACTCGCCCAGGCCGCTCGCGCCCTGCAGGCGCTGAACGCCGATTTCCAGTCCGGACACGCCAGCATGGCCGAATGGGCGGCCGGGTCGAAGGGGCTGGAGGCTAGCTTGCGCGGCGTGTCGGCGGCACAGAAGGCGATCAACGACGCCACCGGCATCTCCCGCCAGTCGGCCAACACCGCTGTCGTCGGCCCGACGCGCTACGCCACCACGGGCCGTGGATCGAGCGGGACCGGCTCCATCACCTTCGGAGACGACGGATCGGCGCAGCGCCTGGACGACATCACCGCAGCCTTCGCCGAAGCGGACGCCAAGCTGGACAGCTATCGCACCTCGCTTGGGCTGACCGACGTTGCCCAGCAGAAGTATGAGGTCGGGCTGGCGGAGCTGCAGGCGACGATCCGCCGGGCCGGCGTGGATGAAGCCGAGGCAACCCGCCTGCTGACCGCCTATGCGGCTGCCCACGATCCGGCGATCAAGAAGGCGAAGGAGCTTGCCGCCGCGCAGGCAACCGCCGCGAAGGAGGTCGAACAGGCGGAGCGCGCCGCTCTGGCGAAGATGTCGGCCGATTGGGATGCCGCAGTGCGGGAGCGCGAGGCCGACGCCGCGATGATCATTGCGGCGGAGAAGGAAGCTGCCGCGGCGGTGAAGCAGGAAGAGGCTGCCCTCCGCTCGCTGGTCGGCACCCTGGATCGCACCTTCGGCGCCGAGGAGAAGCTGGCCGCTTCGCAGCGGCAACTGGACAAGGCGCTGACCGATGGCGTCGGCGGGATCAGGCTGACGACCGAACAGCACGCCGCGCTGTCGGCGAAGCTGAAGGAGCAGCACGAGCTTTCCACCCGCGCCGCTACCAGCACGAAGCTGGCCGCGCACGAGTCGCTGAACCTTGGTTACCAGATCCAGGACTTCGTGGTGCAGGTCGGCAGCGGGCAAAGCGCCCTCACCGCCATGCTCCAGCAAGGTCCGCAGGCCGTCGGCGCCGTCGGCGGCATGTCACGCGCCTGGGCGTTGCTGACCTCCACCACCGCACTGACCACGCTCGGGATCGGGGCCTTCGTGGGGGCTCTGGCGATGGTCGGCGCGCGCGCTGCGCAGATCGGTGCGCACACCCGCCAGATGACGGCCGATATCCAGGCGATGGGCAATGCGTCGGGCGTGACGGCGACGCAACTGCGTGGGATCGAGGCGCAGCTTCGCCAGCAGGGCGTCGGTGGTGCTGCGGCGTTCGCGTCGGCTCGCACCTTGGCCGGCGCCCGGAACCTGCCGTCGTCGGTGCTGGGCGATGTCGCCTCCATCGGCCGGGACATGGCGGCCAGCACCGGCGATGTCGCCGATGCGGTCAAGACGCTCTCCGACGCCTTGTCGGAAGGGTATCAGGGCATCAGGAAGCTGGACGATCAGTTCAACTTCCTCACCACCGACGAACGGCGCCAGATCGACACGATGGCCCGTCACGGCGATCAGGCCGGGGTGCTGAAGGTCGCCGTTGCCGCGCTGCATCGGCAGTTCGACGGGCTGCACGAAAAGAGCCTCAGCTCGGTGGACGCTGCCTTCGAGCGGGTGACGGCGGCCTACAACCGTCTGTTGGACGCAATCGCCAGCCGCCCGATTGTCATCAAGGGTTTGGAGGGTTTGGCGTGGCTGCTCGAAACCTCCACAAAGGGCATCGGCGCACCCACCCGCCTGGAACAGATCGGCTCCCTCCGCCGGGAACTGTCGGGCCTCGATGCGCAGTATGCGGCCCTGCCCGAGAAGACGACCGGCGTGCAGTCCGCCCACGAGGCGATCATCCTGCGCCGCATCGACCTGATGCAGCAGTTGGCAAAACTGGAACAGGAGGACGCGGCCCGCCAAGCCTCCCAGATCCGGACTGGCGCCCCGCGCACGGCCGGGACTTCCAATGCCCGCACCGGCATGCCCGATCCGGCTGCAGCCAAGTATGTGGACGAGCAGGCGGCGGCATTCGAGCGCCTGTCGGAAGCAATGCAGGGCAACGCGGTGCAGCGCGCCCTCGCCCAGGCCGACATGCGGGCGGATGAGGATATCCGTGACCGCCGGCTGCGTGGCGCTGCCGCCGACGAGGTCCGCACGATCCGGCAGAAGGAGGCGCTGCTCCAGCTTCAGGTCGCGGTGAACGACAACAACCGGGCGGCAGCGGCCGAAGCGGCCGGCGCCGATCTGGTGGCCCGCGCCTACGGCCAATCCACTGCGGCGGTGCGCGAGGCGGAGATCCAGGCCAAGGCCTTGGCCGAGGTGGCGCGCGGCTCCATTGAGCCGTATGACGCCATCGTTGGGCGGCTGCGGGCACTGGACGACGCGCAGCGCAAGGTTCAGGCGGCGCAGTTCGACGCCACGCTGAAGCAGCAGACCGAGGATGCCCAGCGACTGGCTGCTGCCTGGGGCCAAGGCGCCAATGCCGCCCGCGAGGCGGCGCTCGCCAACGAGGCCCTGGCGGAGGCCCGCAAGCGCGGCCTGGATCCGAACCGGGACGCCGGCCAAATCCGGGACATCAGCGCCGGCATCCTGGCCCGAGACGCGGCGCAACGCTCGCAGCAGTTCGCGCAGATGGCGGCCGAGCAGCACCGGGCGGTGGACCTCGCCAATGCCGAGTTCGGCATGCTGGGTGAGTCCAATGCCGAGCGGGCGCGGTCGGTCGCGATCATTCAGGCCACCAACGACCTGCGGGACAAGGGCGTCGACCTGACCGACGCCGGCACCCAAGCCTACATCCGACAGCAGGGCGAGTTGGCGCGGGTGAACAGCCAGTTGCAGGATGCCGCGCAGAACGCCGCCAACATGGCGCAGCCGATCACCTCGGCATTCGAGGATGTGATCGTCGGCGCGAAGAAGGCGGGCGATGCCGGCAAGGCGATGGCCGAGGACTTGAAGCGGGTGTTCGCCCGCGTGCTCATCACCAAGCCTGCCGAGACGTGGCTGACCGGCACGCTGACCAAGATGATGTCCGGCCCCATCAGCACGGCGAACGACAACACCCCGGCGCCGGCCAACGATCCGGGCAGCCTCAGCCGCATCGTGACCAGCGTGAACGGCGGTCTCGGCTCGTCTTCCTCCAACCCCATGTGGGTGCAGATGGCCGGCTCGGCCGCCGCGGTGGCGCTCGATCCGCAGGCGATGGCGGGCGGCGCGCCCCTGCCGGTAGCGATCAAGGACGGCGGGCAGGTTGCCGACCTGATCCGGTCGGAGGCGCGGGCGCAGGGCGTGCCGGAGGAAGTGGCGCTCGCCATCGGCAAGATCGAGAGCGGCTTCCGCCAGTATCGCGACGATGGGCGGGTGCTGACCTCCAGCGCCGGGGCGCAGGGCGTCATGCAGCTGATGCCCGGCACCGCGAAGTGGCTGGGCGTCGATGCGACCGACACCCGCGAGAACGTTCGCGGTGGCATCAAGTATCTGGCGATGCTCGGCAGGCAGTTCGGTGGCGACTGGACCATGGCGGCGGCGGCCTACAATGCGGGGCCGACGCGGGTACAGCAATATCTGACCCAGGGCCGCGCCCTGCCGGCCGAAACCGTTCCCTACATCGAGAAGTTCGGCAAATCGGTACAGACCGCCAATGCCGCCGTCGCGACCATGGGCACCCGCACCAGCGGCGTGACCCAGGCGCAGGAGGATGCGCTCCAGGCACAGCTTGACGCCGCCAACGCTTCGAAGGTGGCCGCCGGCAGCGCGCAGAGCCTGAACGCCTCGCAATCGGCCTTGGTGGCATCGGTGCTCGGCACCGCCTCGGCCAACGACAACGCGGCAGCCACCATCGAGGTGCAGAGCCGCGCCATCAGCCACATCGGTGAGAACGCCATCTCGGCGGCCGATCATCTGGACGATGCGGCCGACGGCGCCAAGGCCCTGGCGAAGGCGTCGGACTCGGCAGGCGATACGCTGCTGGCGGGCGCGCAATCCGTCTACAACGGCTTCTCCTCCGCCATCTCCGGCATCTGGAACTGGGTCGCCGGCCTGTTCAGCAGCGGCTCGGGCGGCGGCGCAACGTCCGTCGGCGCGGCAAGGGCGGCTGGATCGAGCGGCGTCAGCACCTCGGACCTGCTGAGCCTCGGCAAGTCCGGTTACCAGATCCTGCAGGGCGGTGCCGGGGCGAGTTGGGCAAATGCGGCCACCGGCTTCGCCCAATCGTCCTTCGGTGCGGCGCTCGGTCTATCCACCAGCGGGCAGGCCGCTGCCGTGGCGGCAGGAGCCCAATCCGCGACCGCCGCCGGGGTGATGGGCGTGCCGGGCGGCCTGACCGCCGGCACTCCGGTACTGACCAGCTCGGGTGCTGGGTTTGCCAGTGCTGCCGGCACCATCGGCGCGGCCATGCCCTACGGCATCCTGGGCGGGATCGGCGGGAGCTACATCGCCAACAAGTGGCTGGGTGGATCGAAGGCCGGTGGCGCCCTGGCGGGAGCCGCGCTCGGTGCCGGTTCGGCCGGGCTGGGCGCCAGCATCTTGGGCATGGGCGCGGTCGGCGGCCCCTGGGGCATCGTCGCGGCTGCGGCCATCTCGGCGATCATGGCGGCGCTGGGCACGCAAAAGCCCACGGTCGGGCCGACTGCCTCGGCCGACATCACCATCAACACCGGCGGGAAATCGGCGACTTCGGGCAACTACCTGACCGACAACGACGGAGACCCGGCGGCGGCGCAGCAGTTGGGGTCCGCCTTCTCGGCCATCTTCACTGCCGCCGCTTCCGGTGGCGGTACACTGGCGAAGAATTTCGGCATCGGCCAGACGGCGGCGAAGGGGCTCTATGTCGCCGGCTCTGTGCCCTACAAGGAATTCGGCAAGGGCGATGATGCGCTGGGCAACCTGCTGCGCTACACGCTGTTGGAGCAGGGCGGCCTCACCAATGCCGGCCCGAATGTCACCAAGGCGATCCAGAACACCAAAGCGACCTCCTACGAAGAGGCCGCCAAGGACATCGGCCTGGGCGCGTCGATCGACGGCGGTATCACCGCCTTGTCCGAACTGGACAAGTCCCTGGCCGGCATCACCCGTTCGGCCAAGGAGGCGACCACCGAGTCGCTGAAGCCGATGCTGGAGGAGTTCGAGCGGGCGAAGAAGCTCGGGATCGGCGATGCCTACAAGGCTCTCGCGAGCGGCCAGTTGAAGGAGCAACTGGAGCAGTTGAAGAACCCGGTGGACTGGACGCAGGGCGAGCAGGACATGGCCGCCTTGACCGGCCAGTTCCAGGCGCTTCGCGACGCCGCGATGCAGCTCGATCCGGCACTCGCCACCACCGTCGACCAGATCGAGACCGAGACGCGGGCGCGCGTCAAGCAGCGGGCCGAAACCGACGCCAAGCGGCTTCTGAACACCGCATCGGGCCATGATTTCCTGAACCAGATCACCGACCTGGAGAGCACGCGCGACATCAACGCCCGCAACCTTGCCGCCGCCGGTGCCGACATCTCGGTTGCCGGCGACATCTTCAACGCCGCCCTGACCAGCCTTCTGACGGACTTGGACGCCTCTGAACTGGACCTCGTCACCAAGACCTTCGGCGGCGACATCGGCGTCCTCGCCCAGACCCTGAAGACCACCGGCAAGGCCGCGGTCGAAGCGGCGGCCAATCTCCGCGCCTATAACGCGGACCTGCAGAGCCGGATGTATGGGGCGGTCGGCAATGCCCGCGGCTCGGGCTTGCTGGCCCTGGACCAGCAGCAGTCGGTGGAGATGACCCAGGCCAAGGCCGCCGGCTACGACACCTCTCTTCTGGCGCTGGTGCAGGGAGCGGAGCGCGGGCAGAAGGCGTTCGAACTGGCGCAGGCCGACGTGCTGGGTTGGTACGATCAGGAGATCACCGCCCGCCAAACCTTTATCAGCGACCTGCAGGAAGGCGCGATTAAGGTGTCGCAGGCTGCCAAACAGTTCGCCGCGGCGCGCGATGCCCTCGCGATCAGCCAGGACGCGCCGATCAGCCCACAGGAGCGGCTGACCGAGACCAAGCGGCAATGGGATGCAGCCCTCGCCACCGTCCGCTCGACCACCGCCAGCGACGAGGACAAGGACACCGCCCGCTCGAACCTGATCAGCCTCGGCCAGACGCTGACCAGCATCGAGAAGGAGAACAGCGGCGGCACCGCCCGGACGATCTACGACGAGGTGATGCAGGTGCTGGGCGAACTCGGCACCATCGCGCCGGATAGCGCCGCCGCAACCGCCGACGCCCAACTCAAGACGGCGCAGGACAGCCTGAAGGAGCTGCAGAAAGCGCGGGCGGAGGCTGCTGCGGTCGGTCAGCGGCAGCTTGGCTCGCTCGACACGCTGAAGGACACCATGGGGCAGAGCCTCGCCGTCTGGCAGGCGGCTCTCGGGCCGCTTCAGCAGATGACCGGCACCGCCAGCACCGCGCCGCATTACAGCGCCCCGGCGGTGGTGCAGTCGGCATGGAATGGCCTTTCGTCCGAACAGCAGTTCGGCATTGCCCGCGCCATGGGCTGGGGTGGGTCGGTGGACGAGGCGTTCAATCTTTGGCTGGCCGCCGACAAGAGCCGGGCGGCGACCTTCGAGGGCAACGTCACCGCCATCGGCGGCGGAGCGCGCTATGCTGCCCCGGACGATGTCGGTCGGGCCTGGGAGGCGCTGACCCAGGCGCAGCAGTCTGCGGCGGTGAAGGCGGCCGGCTACGACGGTGGGGTGGATGCCGGCCTCAATGCCTGGGTCCGCCTCGGCCATGCTGCGGCCTTCGAGGCGGCGGTCCGGTCGGCTGCCCACGGCGCCGGCATCCCCGGCTTCGCCACCGGGACGCTGTCCACGCCGCCCGGCGCGGTGTGGGTGGGCGAGCGTGGTCCCGAACTGCTCTGGCAGGGCGGCGGGGCGGCGGTCGCTTCTTCGGTCGACAGCATGCGGATCGCCGGCATGTACCAGACGGCAGCGAACGACCGCT
Organism: uncultured Azospirillum sp.; assembly: GCA_965650625.1. GTDB lineage: Bacteria > Pseudomonadota > Alphaproteobacteria > Azospirillales > Azospirillaceae > Azospirillum. Next base: position 35,806 of record CBFGPE010000021.1, read on the forward strand.
ACCCGGTCAACGTCGCCCCGATCCGGCCGCCGGCCGGACCGGTGGCGGCGGACAACCGGGAAGTCGTGGCCGTGCTGCGGGACATCGCCCGTCGGATCGAGCGGCTGGAGGCGGCCATCCACGAGGCGGAGGGCGAGGCGCAGACCCAGCGCAGCCGCATCGCTCGGGACAAGCTGAAGGTGATGCAGCAGCAACTCACCGCCCTGGTCGAACAGAAAGAAATGCGGTTCGCATAAGGGGAAAGACCCATGGACATCCACCTGTACGACCTCGTCGCCTATCACAAGGCGACGGGGCACCAACACCGCTGGCCGCTCTGTGCTGGCTCTGTGACCTACCAGTCACGCAGCGACGACGATCCCGCATCGGTGACCTGGCTGCCGCTCGTCGGGCAGTGGCCGTCCGTGGCGGTCACGGCGGCGGCCGATGCCGCAAAGGCGCAGATCGACGATCTGCGGCTGATCAACGTCCGGCAGACGGACGACCTGCCGCGCTTCGCCTCGGTCTACGACATCACAGTCGGAGCATGGCTCCGCGTCCCGCTCGGTGTCCGGCCGCTCAACCCGCTGCTGACCGACTACATCGTCCAGTCGGTCACCGAGCGGGTGGTGGCGGCTGGAGCGCCGCTCAGCACGGCGGTGACCGTCTGGCACGCCAAGGCCGGCAAGATCGCACCGGATGTGACCGAGTTGAAGCTGCCGGTCTATGACCGCCAGTTGGACTTCGACACGCCGATCCAGAAGGACGATGCGAAATACGCGGGAACCGGCGGCTATGAAGGGCCGGAGACCCTGAAGAACACGCTCAAGGAGCGCAGCTTCGGTCACTGCTTCATGGTGCAGCCGACATATCTCGGCATCGTGGACTTTGGTCCTGCCAACGGCGGATTGTTGCACGTCTGGTCCGTCAACGGCGGCCTGTCCATCGAGGATGTGCCTCGCGGCTGGTCGGGCGGCGTCGCCGTTGCCAAGACGGCCGGGGTTCCCGCCTCCTACCAGCTCCGCGTCGATGTATCGACCGGCTTCATCCACACCGCCGTCCATTACGAGGACTTCCGGGTGGAGGTGAAGGGCGACAAGACCGACGGTGTCTGGCGGCGCTACATCGGCGAGGTGATCGCCTTTCTGGCGGTCCAGTACGGCGGGATCGTCAACGCGGCCGACGTCAGCGGCATGGACGCGACGCCGCGCACCGTCGGACTGTATCTGCCGGCCGGCGACGGGCGGACCCACAGAGACGCCTACGGCAAACTGGCCGGATCTGTGCCGCGGGGCCGGTGGTTTGTGGACCTGCAGGATCGGCTGGTGGTGACCCGCCTTCCACGCGCCTCGGCTGTGACGCCGACGCGAACCTACAGCAAAGTCAGCGGGTCCACGGACGGACTGAAGCCGATGGCCGGCAGCGACGTGGTGCCTACGAAGAAGGTCACCGTCCTCTATGCCGAGAACCCGAGCGCCAACAACACTGCGGCGGCCGATGCCACAGCTGACGATGCCGCGCTCTGGACGCAGCAGTGGCGGGAGTCGGACAGCGCCACCGATCCAGTGATCGAGGCGGCCTATGGCGTCTCAGGCAAGACGGAGCGCATCGAGACGGCCCTGACCTTGAAGGCGGACGCCGATGCCGAGGCGCCGCTGTGGCTGGCCGAGAAGGCTTGGCCGCCGCAGGCGTACAGTCTGAAGGTCCGCGACGGCGCGCCGGGCCTGTGGATCGGCGGTGCTGTGACCGTGGTGGATGACATCGCCGGCTTCGAAACCGGCGGACCGCTGGTCATCACCGGCCGAACCAACCAGGATCGCGGTGGTGGTGCCACGCTGTACGGAGATCGCTGATCATGGCCGGCGTGACCTATGCCTATCTGGCCGACCGGAACGAAGTGCAGAACGGCCAACTCGACAACCCCTGCACCATTACCAGCCCGGCCGCCTGGTCGGAAACCTCCCCGCTGGAGTCGATGCTGACCACGCCGGTTTCAGACCGGGCGGTGTGCCTGACCAAGGGCGATGTGGACTATGCCACCGGGGCACCGATCAACCCGGTGGTCATCGAACTGACATGGCAGTTCCCGATCTTCCTGACGGTGGCGTCTCTGCTCGATACCAACCTCCGCCAGGATGCCTTCTATCGGATGGAGGCGTTCAGCGATGCTGAGATGACGGAGTTGGTGGCGACATCCGTGGTCAACGGGGTGGATGCCAACGTTGTCCCGCCGCTGACGGACCCGGAGACCATGCGGGCCGGCGCACCCAACCAGATGCGTGGTGATCTCGATCCACGCGACCTGCCGCTGCTCCCCATCAATATCCACGTCATCGTGCCGCAGGTCCCGGTGGTCGCGATTAGGTGGACCCTGTGGGGTAGTGCCTTCCGACCGGACGGCAGCGAGGACACTGGCTATCGCATCGGTCTCGCATGGGCTGGCGATGGGCTGATCTTTGCCCGGCATGTCGGAAAATCCGGGGAAGGCGTGAAGGACAACGACGAGGTAATCACCGGCGCTGGTGGATCGGCGTGGGTGGAGGAAGGTATTGCCAAGCGCACTGTCACAATCGGTCGCGAAGTGGCCGACCGGACCCTGCGGGATGAAATTTTCAAGATGGCGCTCCGGAGCGGCAAGCGGAAGCCGCTGCTCTACCTGCCCAGCGTCGGCGACCCGACCGACCCAGCGAGCACCGGCGATCCAGCCGCGAACTTCCTCTATGGCGGCCTCTTCCGGCGATCCGCCGATCACAGCCAGACCTACGTCAGCGCCCGCTACACATCGACCAGCGTCGAACTGGAGGAGTTCAAGGAATGAGTCTCTTCACCGAGGCGGTTGATCGCCTGAAACAGTACAATCTCGGCATTTACAACGCCGCCTCCAATCTGTTCGGTCTGTCGGGTGTGGGAGGCATGGCGGCCAACTGGTCCCGCCACAGCAAGGATGTCGCCACCGTCGGCGAAGGAGTGGCGTCCATGGCGGAAGCGGTCGCGGCCAGCGAAAGCAGTGCCGCAGGCTCCGCCACCGCTGCGGCTGGCAGCGCTACGTCAGCGCACGCCTCCGAAGTCGCCGCCGCAGGAAGTGCAACAGCGGCAGCCGGGAGCGCCTCGGCAGCGGCAAGCAGCGCCACGGCAGCCTCCGACAGTGCTGGTAACGCGGCCAGCAGTGCGTCATCCGCCTCCACCGGCGCCACCCTTTCCGGGCAATACGCGAACGCGGCTGGGGGTTCGATCCCCTCCGTGCGTCTCACCTGGGACACGGCCACGGCCGATGCCGACCCTGGCAACGGCAAGGTGCGGCTGAACAACGCCACAGCCACCGCGGCAACGGCCCTCTTTGTCGACAACCTGGACGCCACCGGCGCCAGCATCACCACGGTGCTGGATCGCTGGACCGCTAGCACCAACACTACCAAAGGCACCTTACGGATCGCCCATCGCACGGATTCCTCCAAATGGGTGGAATATCAGGTTACCGGCACGGTGGTTGACGGGACCGGTTACCGCAAAATCCCGGTGACGGGTGGTACAGGGCCGGGTGGATTTGCCGCTGGTGACCCGGTAGCTGTAGGCTTCAGCCGGGCCGGGGACATGCCAACCAGCTTCGCCGCCGGTACAACGGCGGCACCCGGTTGGGCTGTGACCGGCGATAGCAACACCGGCCTTGCCCAGATCGGCGGGCCGGACACTTTGAGCATGGTCCCCGGTGGCAGCGAAGTCATCCGGACCTCTCCGAATGCTGCTAAAGTCTACGGCGCTATGACCATTGGTGACCGTGGCGACGGCTTCGGCGCGGCCCTGACGCTTACCCCTGGGGCGGGCCCAGACTGGCACATCTATTCCAGGGTCAGTGATGGGGCCTTGGTATTTTATCACTTCAAGAACAAGGCGGGCACAACCGTCTCAATAGAAAGAATGGTGCTGCGCGAAAACGGGGCTGTTGATTTTAATCAGACCCCTACTGTCAATGGGACGGCGATGACGGGCGGCCTGTTCGCCGGGACGGCCGGGAAGTCGGCGAATTACACTGTCATCGCTTCCGACGCCCGATACCTGATCGAGGCCACCGCCGCGCTGACGCTGTTGCTGACCGCGGCGGCGACGCTGGGAAGCGGGTTTACCTTCGCTGCATGGAACCACAGTACCGGAACCGTCATCGTCGATCCAAATGGCTCGGAGCTGATCAACGGCGCCGCGACGCTGACCCTGTTGCCCGGACAGTGGGCTTTCATCACCTGTACCGGGACTGCTTGGAAAGCCCTGACGCAGACATCCCAATCGACTTGCGTCTGGTCATCGACTGACAAGGAAAGCAGTCTGATCGTTACGAATGGCGGTCTTACCGCCTCCGTTGCGAGCGGCGGTGCCATGCAGTCCGGCCGCGGGACTGTGGCGCTGTCTGGTCAGAAATATTTCGAGGCCGCCGTGGATGTGGTCGCGGCGTCCGGTCTCACCGCTATCGTCGGCATTGCGACTGCGGCGGCGGCATTTGGGTCCACATTTGGCCTCGCCACGTCCGCCAACGGCTATGGCTTTGCCAGCGACACCGGCAACAAACTCAACAACTCTTCGCAATCGGCTTACAGTTCCGCTTGGGGGACGGCTGGGTACATTGTCGGTATTGCTTATGATGACGTGAGTACGCCCGGCACGGTCAAGATTTGGCTATCAATAAATGGCGTGTGGCAGGCATCCGGCAATCCGGCAACCGGGGCTAACCCGGCATTCTCTGTGTCGTCTGCGGTCTTCTACCCGGCGGTCACCTGCAAGAATGGCGGTCAGGTCACCGCCCGCTTTACTGCGGCCTCTTGGTCCTATTCCGCCCCTGCGGGCTTCACTCAGGTTTCGTGAGGAACGATGATGATCAAGACCTGTCCGCCGTATGACCAAGCCACGCACCGCCCCATTGACGCTTTCGACGAAGAGTCCGATGGGGCTGGAGGCGTTCAACTCGTCCAGCGTACCGAGCCCATCCCGCCGGAGGAAATCGCCGCGACCATCAAGCGACAGGTCGCCGACGCTGTGCAGCGGCATCTCGACGCGGCTGTGTCTGAGCGTAACTATTCCTCTGCCGCAGCCGCTGTGAGCTACGTCGGCGACCCCAACCCGCAGTGGGACGCAGAGGGGCGAGCGGTGCTGGCGTGGCGGTCAGCAGTCTGGATGGCGTGCTTTGCCGCGCTGGACGCCGTGCTAGCTGGCGAGCGTCCGCCCCTGACGCCCGACGAAATGGTCGCCGAGCTGCCGCCGCTGGTGTGGCCTGAATAGCCCGCGACAAGACTCCACCGACCCGGCCGCCAGTGAGCGGCTTTTTTCATGCCCGGAGGCTCCCATGCCCGATGGCCCGTCCCCCGCAGAGCAGGCGGTGCAACAGGCGCTGGACGCCTGCGATGGCGACAAAGACGCCGCCCTCCTGCTTCTGGCCTGCACCCTCATCATTGCCCGCCGCGCGATGTGCGGCGGCTTTCTCCGGCTCGGCCAACCGACCGAGCCCACCACCGGAAGGACCTGAACCATGATGACGAACACCACCAAACCGGTCTGCCGCGCCGCGGTCGACCTCGTGAAGCATTTCGAGGGCCTGTACCTGGACGCCTATCTCTGCCCGGCCGGCGTCCCCACCATCGGCTACGGCCACACCGCCGGGGTGAAGATGGGCCAGACCATCACCGCCGGGCAAGCCGACGCTTTTCTCGCCTCCGACATGACCGAGGCGGCGGGCCGGGTCGATACCCTGGTGAAGGTGCCGCTGAACGACGACCAGCGCGGCGCCCTGTCCTCCTTCGTCTTCAACCTGGGGGCCGGCAGCCTGGGCAGCTCCACGCTGCTGAAACTGCTAAACGCCGGTGACTATGCGGGAGCCGCGGGCCAGTTTGGCCGCTGGGTCAACGCCACGGTGAACGGCAAGCCGACCAAGCTGGCCGGCCTCGTCGCCCGCCGCGCGGCGGAGGCAGATCTCTTCTCGGACGTCGCCGCCTCCCTACCAGCCGATCAGCCGCACCCCATGCCGCAGATGGGCAACACTCCCGCCGGAGCGGATGAGGATGAGATCCGGACCATCCAGCGGATCGTCGGCGCAACGGTGGACGGCATCTTCGGTCCGAAGACCGCCTTGGTGCTCAAGCGGTGGCAGTTCATGCACAATCTGGAGCCGACCGGCGTCGCTGACCCGCTCACTCGCGCCAAGATGGGGCTAAGCTGATGGCGGCCCTCTCCAGCATCCTCCGGAGCGTCGAGGGCAACCGCATAATGTTCTGGTGCCCCGGCTGCGACGGCGCCCATGCCGTCCGCGTTGGGGATGGATCGGGGCCGGGCTGGACCTACAACGGCAATCCCGACAAGCCGACGTTTTCTCCGTCGATCCTGGTCAACCCTGGTGGAAAGACGCCCGGAGTTCCGACCTGCCACAGCTATGTGACTGATGGCTGCATCCGGTTCCTGACCGACAGCACCCACCACCTTGCCGGCCAGACGGTCGACATTCCCGACTTCGATGCAGGCTGACCAACTTAATCGGCCAGCAGCGCCACCCGCGCGTCCCAGCCGTCCTGGCTGAGTTTCCATGTGCCGGGCTTCTCGCCCGGCGTCACCAGTCCCAAGTCTTGGCACTCCTCCAGCAGCCAGTCCGGCGGGATCTCGGCACCGGGCGCGCGGACCTCCCCCGTGTCTGGATCGGCCGTCAGCAGACACAGGACTTGATCCTGCGTCAGGTATCCCTGTGCGGCGGTCCGGCTGCTGTACTGCGGCTTTGGCATGCTGGCCTCCCTGCTGATGGCCAGCATGCTCCCGCTCCATCCACCTGACAATCCACTCGCCTGCGTCCCTTCCGGCCGCGGGCTTTTTCATGCCTGGAAGGAGGCATTATCCATGCCCGATTGGTTTCTGCAGATCCTGGGCTACGCGACCCTGTATGCGGTGATCGTCAAGGCCATCCTGGCGTCCACCCCGACCCCGCTGGCCGATCGCTGGTACGGCAAGGTCTACCGCGCCCTGGAATGGTCCGTCCTTGTGATCGGCCGGGTCAAGGAGGGTGCCGGCCGATGAACGCCATCCTGTCCATTCTCGGCACCCGGGCCGGAGGAATCGTCGCTCTGGCGCTGGCCGGATTGCTGACCGTTGCGGTTGCAGCACTGAGCCTATCCCTCTGGCTGACCCGCGCCGACCTCGCAAGCGCCGAGGCGAAGGCATCCCGGATGGAGGCGGCTGTCGCCGAACAGAACGCGGCCATCGACCGGATGAGGGCCGATGCTCAAGCCGCATCCCAGGCCGCATCCGCGCGGGCCTTGGCGGTCCTGAAACCGCGGTCGAAGCCCAACACCGCGACGATTGAGGAGCTGAACACATGGTTCGACTCACCCTGACCGCGGTCCTGCTTCTCGCTGCGTGCGCCTCCGAGCCCGTCCGGGTGGAGGTTCCGGTGATCCAGCGACCGACGCCGCCGGCCGAGCTGCGTGCACCCATTCAGCGGCCCGGCCGAATTTTTACCGCACCGGGAACGGCATCTGTCGCGTGCGTCGATCCGGCCGGCCGGGACGCCCTTGTCGGCTATGTCGACCTGCTGCGGCAGCGAGTGGGTGCCTGGGAGATATGGGCGGGTCCGTAACCCCTACTCAGCCTTTCCCGGCCAAGGCCACGGCCCCTCATACCTGACACCTTCACCGGCAGATGCGAGCCCGCCCCCGATGTCGACAGCCTCCAGGCGCAGGCCTTCGGCTATCGGGCGGGCGCCGGCCAGCTGGACAGCGCGCTCCGGCGAAAGCGCCCGGACCTGCAGCACGATAGTCGGGACATCGACATCTGCCGGAAAGCCCTTCACTCCATATAGACGCATCTCAGCCTCAGGCGGGGTTGATGGGCTCGATCAGGTCGGCCCGGTCATTTCGAACGTTGCCTACGTCCCGGTGGACCGGCCATAGCCGGGTCTGGTCCGCCGGGTATGGCTTCATCAGCGCCGCCAGCTCGTCAGCGCCCACCTCCTCCTCGCTCAGCCATGCGGCCCAGGTGGTCGGTGGCAGGATCACCGGCATGCGGTCATGAACCGCCGCGGTCACGTCGTTGGCAGTCGTTGTGATGATCGTGAAGGTGTGGAGCCACTCGTCGGTAGCCGGATCCTTCCACCCCTCCCATAGCCCCGCGAAGGCGTCCGGCTTCTCGTTGCTCGTGGTGCCGATGGCGTAGGGCTGCTTGACCTTCCCCTCGACCTTCCATTCATAGAAGTTGTCGAAGGGGATCAGGCAACGGCGCTTCTTGAAGGCGCTCCGGAAGGACGGCTTGTCCGGGACCGACTCAGCCCTGGCATTGATCATCCGAGCCGCGCCGGTGGAGTCCTTCGACCACACCGGCACTAGCCCCCAGCGGAGCAGGCTGAGTGTGCGCTCCTTCGTCTCCGGATGGGTCCGGATCACCGGCAGCATCTGAAGCGGCGCCGCGTTGTAGCGCGGACCGAACTCGGGGAGTTGGCCGACCACGCCGAATCGGCTGGCGATCTGGTTGGTCGGCGAATGGATGGCAAAGCGTCCGCACATGCGGCCAGGATGATCGTCCGGGTATGCCGCGTCAACCCGGCCGCCCGGCTTAACGATTGCCCACCCGCGGCGCTGACAGAAGGGGCAGGGCAGGACATCGCGCAGCTCGGCGAGCTGGACGTCTGGACCCAACCTCTGAATGGCGTCGACCACGTCGACCTCCCACCGCCGCCGGCAGGCCCCGCAGGTCGCCGCAAGTTGGCTGCGCACCGCCATCAAGTCGCCGACCCGGCCGCCATATCGTGAGATAGGAACGGACGATTTCCATGAGGCCTGCCCAGTGTGGGCGCAGCGGGCGCACCTCAATTCGTTGACGGCATCCTTCAGGAAGGCATGCGGCCCCAGGCGCCCCATCAGCTCCGCTCCGTCGATCTCCTGCTCATAGCCGCATCGATGGCACAGCCGCACGGCCTCCACCATCTGCCGGAGGAGGTCGCGGAGACGGAGAGTCGGCAGCAGCAGGACGGAGCCTTTGGGGCGCATTCGTTCTCCATACGTTCTATCGCATGGAAACCGAGCTTCGCGGTTCGGTCAATCCGCCATTTGTGGCGGACGCCAAGCTTAGGCTCCTATGACTGTTCTTTTGGAGCTATTGCTAATACGCTGAGTGCGAGAATGAAACGATGCGCCATTTCCGGCTTACTACCCGCGCAATAGGCTGGCGCCGAACAAATTCTCTTCGATATCTGTAATCATCCTCTCGTGTTGCACATTTGTCGTGCGACCGATACATGCCGCAAACGCCACGTTGGCCCCAGCATTTCTTAGCCGCGCCGCCGCCGACATGAAATGCGCACCTGTTGTGCAAACATCATCTATAAGAATATGAGGTCTATTATCGACAGACCCGATCAATGACAGATTACGGAAAAGCTGGAATTTATCTCGCGTTCCGCCCTTTCGAGATTTCTCCATTGCCTGCTTCCAGCAAAGCATATGCTTTACTTCCGCTCTCTCGCCAACAACCTCAGCAACCCTCCTAGCTATTCGCAATGTACCAAAATCAGGAACGGATCTGGTGACGTAGCTATTGGGCACCGGCACCAGAACTATATTTCCTTGGGTAAGGTCGCTCACCCGTTTGCCAAGTGTGTTGATGGCAATTCGCGCCGCGTCTGACGCGTTGCTTCTGTCAAAGCGACGAGCCTGTCCGCTGACGTTCAAAGTAAATGTACCATTTACTTGCTCGCCTTTTACTGCTTTGATCAAATGGAAGATATCCCAATCCTGCTGGCGCCTTTCAATCGTTCTTGTCTTATCGCTAAAGTAATAGCAAAGAGAATAAAATTTCACGGGCATCATATTCTCATATGCAAAGTTTTTCCAAAATGTCGCTTGTGCTTGAGAGCACCACGCAAGTCGGATGAGACAAGAATTTTTTGGGCCAATTAAGCTTAGGATCATCAACCACAGACTTCGCGATGAACAGCCATCTTCCAAGTCGCGCGCATTCCGCAGCCTGATGCAGAGTTCCTGAAGTATCAGACGCTTCAATGACGACACTTGCATCCGAAAGCGTTGCCATCAGCCTATTGCGGCGAGGAAAATTCGCTTTGAAAACACGTTCTCCAGATGAGAATTGCGATACAAGCAAATGGTCTCGCCAAATGCGCTCTTGGAGCCGCTTGTTTTGCGCGGGGTAAGCTTTGTCGAGTGGCGTACCAATCACGGCGACCGTGCGCCCGCCTTCATCAATGGCGGATTGAAGCGCCTCAGTGTCGACGCCTTCGGCAAGCCCGGAAACCACAACGACCCCAGCCTGTGTCAGCTCGCGCGCCAAACGGCGAGCGCGAGCCGCTCCCTCGCGGCTTACCTTGCGCGTGCCGATGATCGAAACACACGGGACCTTTAAGAGGGTGAGATCGCCAGCCCAATGGATATCGATGTCTCCATCGGAATCGAGCCCAGCCTTCCCTCCGGCGAGGAACGACATTTGCGTTTCGTCCGGCGCCTTGCGACCGCAGAAGCTCATCATCGATGACAGCTTCATGCTGTGCTGCTGGAAAGGAGGCTCGTACTGCGAACCGGATGCGACCATTCTCTTGGCTTCCGACTGTTGTCCGATCAGCATCGACGCCCCCATATCTGTCGCTCTACGGACCTACCGGTTAGCTTGGAAAGCCCTCTCGTCAGCCATCACCGCAACGCCGCTGAAGAGCTTGACACAATATATGTTGATGTGGTTGGGGACCGCAAATTCAAGATATAGCTAAAGGCAATTACAGCCATTGCCCCACCAGATCCCGAGATTGTGGGGTAAGGGAGCCGCATCTGTCCACATATCCAAGACTTATCCACAGAACTTTTGTCGCGCTTTGCGCCTCTCGGAAATGCGTTATGGAAAACGTTGGCGCCCCACGAAGCAATGCGGTGAATTTTGTGGATAAGATCGATATCTGTGGACGAATCAGCGAAGCGCCTCGTCTGCGGCGTCGCTGAAAAGGGGCGCGACGGTCGGTCGCGCCTACACCATCCCCGCGAGTGAAAAATTTCACAGATGCATCCCTCTAGCAGCCCTACGAAGGCACGCGTCAACTAAGGGAAACGTCGATGATCTGCCGAAATCTCGTCATCAATGGCCGCCGCACCAGCATCCGAATGGAAAGGGGCTTCTGGGAGGCGCTGGAGGAGGTGGCGCGGGACCGCAAACTCACCATCGCCGATCTGGTGTCGGAGGCCGACGAAGTGCGCAGTGGCGCGCCGCTCACCCGAACCTTGAGGGTGCTGGCGGTGTCACACTTCCGCGAGTTGCTCAACGGGGCAACGGAGGCGGTCGGCATCGGCTGAGAAGGTCGTGGCGCACAGCTGCATCGCGATCCGTCGTCCTCAGAACGACAATTTCTCTTGCTTTGTCGTTCTGTGTACGACAGAATGGCTTTGTGAACGGCGCTGGTGCCGGTCACGAAACCGAAAGGAGGTGACGCGCAGTGAACATTCTGGAGTGGCTGAAGGGCCTCTTCCCGAAATTCCGGTTCAAGATCAGGTTGACCGCCGAGATTGAACTGGACACCAGGGAAAAGGGCTAAGGCCAAGGGTGGGGTCGGGAAACCGGCTCCACCTCCCAGAAGGACGAATGCGCGTCACCTCCTGAAGCGAGAGGTTAGCATGACCGCCGACGAGTTCAAGGCCTGGAGGTCGCAGGTGGGCCTGTCCGTGCGAGAGGCCGCTGAAGCCCTTGGCGTCTCGCGCAGCACCATCGAGCTTTACGAGCTGGGACGCAGGAAGGACGACGGGCGACCCGTCGTGATCCCGAAGCACATCGGGCTGGCGTGCGCCGCCCTGGCACAGGGCCTGGACGAATGGCGTCCTTCGTCCCCGTGATCGCTTTGCCCAAGGCAGCAAGAAGCATGCACGAAACCATCTTTCTCAGCCCTTGGGGCGAGACGGGGCGCCAAGTCGAGATGCTGGTTCAGCGCCCGAAAACTGACGGGCCTCGGCCGGCAGTCATGCTGATGCATGGGCATCAGCCGCCACCAAATCAGCCGGGCGCCCGCTGGACGATCAGCCGGGGGCATTTCCAGTCCGTTCTCGCCATGGGATACGTCGCAGCCGCGGTATCCATGCCCGGCTATGGCCGGTCGGTCGGGCCTCCGGATTTCTGCGGCCCGCGCAGCCAGGAAGCCGTCCGTGCCGGGCTGGCGCATCTGCGAGCTATGCCGGACGTTGATCCGGATCGGATCGCCATATGCGGCTGGAGCCGAGGTGCCGTGGTGGCCGCCATGGTCGCCACACAAGAGCCAAGCCTTCGCGCGCTGGTGCTGGCCTCTGGCAACTACGATTTTCGTGACCGGCGGTCATTCGCCATCACGGGGATTGAGGAGTCCTATCTGGAGGAGGTTGCCGGCGAAGAGTATGACGCCGGTATCCGCGCCCGATCCGCCACCATGCATGCAGAGCGCATCCTGGCGCGAACCTTGATCATCCACGGCGATCAGGATGACCGCACCCACCCGGCGCAGGCAGTGGCGTTCCACGAGCGGCTCGCATCCCTGGGGAGGCCCGTCAGGATGGTCATGTTCTCTGGTGTTGGGCACGATCTACCGCCCTGGCTGGAAGGGGCGGAAATCGCCTCTCACCTCAGGGTCGCCCTGGAGCAAGAGGGCGCCGGGCGTGCGCGCACCCCCAAAGGGATCAGCGGGCCGCCGCTGGCCTCGTGAATGATCGAGAGGCTGCGGGTGCCGAGCCCGTCACCACCACGACAGCAGCCAACAGCACGATCACGCCGCCGACCGCCGTCAGCATGCTCGGCACTTCGCCGAACAGGAGCCAGCCGATTGCGGCGGCGGCCGGCACCGCCAGGAAATCCAGCGGCGCCAGAAAGCCTACGGTGGCCCGGCTGAATGCCTTGGCGGCGGTGTATTGCGCGGCAACGGCGAACAGCCCTAGGGCGGCCAGGACCGGCCAGTCAGCGGCTGGCGGCATCACCCAGCTCGGGATCGCCATCGGCAGAGTGCCCAGCACCGACACGGCCGAGTAGATCAGCACCACCATTCCAGGGGCGTTGCCCGCCTCTGTCAGCCGGCGGACGGCTGTCTGGGAGCCCGCCGTGGCTATCGCCGCGACCATGGCTGCCAGCACGCCCAAGGCCTGTTCCGGCTCCTGTAGGGCCGGCACCAGGGGCAACGCCGCGCCGACGAAGCCAATCACCACCGCAACCCACACGACCGGGTTCGCCCGCTCGTTCAGCATCAGCCGGGCGGCGACCGGCAGCATCAGCGCGCGGGTGAAGAAGATCAAGAACACCAAGGCGAGCGGCGCATTACCGAGCGCGTACATGAAGCAATAGAGGGCCAGTACACCTAGGCCGCACCGGAGCACATAGCCGACCGGGTCCTTCGTCTTGCCCAGATCGGCGATCAGTCGCCACGCTGCCACCAGCGCAACAGCACCGACCGCAGCTCGGAAGAATGCCAACTCGGCCGTAGGCAGTTTGGCGCTCAGGAGCTTTGCCGCCGCCGAGCTGGCGGAGAAGGTTGCGGCGGAGGCGAAAGCCCAGAGGGCGGCAACGGTAGTGGGTCGCATTTCGTCCTCCGAGAAAGTAACTCTGAAGCGGCTTAACGGGATGCTGATGGAATTGCAAGATCTGCTTAAGATTGTTATCGCTATAGAAACTTAAGCCTCTAAGTATCTCGTATGAAGATTTATTGCCATACTCGGTTATGTAAGCCCGAGCAGATAAATCCTTCCACGTGTTGAAAATCTATACGTATCGTGCGAATGTTGTGTTACGGCATCTACATCAATAATGACCATCACGCCCCATGCAACCGATCCAAAGCATGACAGAGCTTCCGTCAACCATGGCGGATGTCATTGAAAAGGCCGAAGAGGCGGGCGCCGCGGTCCTGGTCTTTGACCGCCAGGATCGCATCGTCAACGCCAACAAAGCGCAGCGAGCACTGATGCCGGTTTGCGGCTACGATGCCGGCGACACCTACGCGACGTTCTTTTGGGGAGCGTTTAGAAGCGGAGGCGCGGGCAATCGCTCGGCAAAAGCCGATCCCGAGACATGGCTTCGCATCGCCACCCTTTCCCGACAAGCCAGCCCATCGCTCGATTTTGTGAACGACTATAGCTGGGGCCGCGCCCACTGCTCGAACGTGCGCGCAGACAATGGGATGAGTGTACAGATACGGGTCAACATCTCGTCGTCGGAGATCGGGCGCTACTTGGAGGCTCAATCCTTCGGCGTAGGCGCTCTTTGGGCGCTCCAGAAGCAACAGGAGGTGTCGGCTCTGCGTGCGGCGCTTGATGCGCTTGGTCTGGCTGTCGCCATTGTCAGTAATGGCCGTATCGCGTTCCAGAACGCCAGCTTTCGCGAGATGACCGACGAAGATGATGGCTTGCTGATTACGGCTGACGGGGCGTTGGCGACCGAGTGTGAAGCCGATTGTTTGATCTTGCAGCAGGCACTGAGCGCAGCATCTTCTGCGGGCGCAACCACCCATATTCCTGTTCGCAGGATGCGCGGCAGCGCCCTGGTGGCCGCCGTCGCTCCCGGTGCCCGCCCTGGCGCCGCCATCATCACTGTGTCCCGTTTTGGTGAGGACGCGCCGGAAGTCGCAAGTGCGCTGAGGCAACTCTTCGGCATCACCCCTGCGGAGGCTGCGGTGATGGCGGGCCTTGGTGGGGGTGCGTCAGTGCCAGAGCTTGCGGATCGTCGGGGCACATCCGAAGGGACCATCTACAACCAAGTAGCCAGGATAAAGAGCGTTGCGAAGCGTTCAGAGTTCGCCGCTTCGTCTCTGGGCTGCATTGTTGGCCTAGTACAACGAATTGCGGCGATTACCCGCGCCAACCGGCGCATTCATTGAGGAGAGGCATAATCATGGGCATCAAAGTGGCAAATTTCGACTTTTCCCCTTTCAAGGAAGCCATGCTGAGTAAGGGGCATTCCGCCGCCGAGGTCTCGGCATGCTTTGAAGACCTGATGATCCTGCTGCACGATGCGGAGGACACCGGCCGCAGCCATGCAATGACCGAGGGGGCCGACCGCGCCTTCCACGTCATCGTCAACGATACCGCCGGCCTGCTGCGCCTCAGTGCCGCCGTTCATGGGGTCGGCATGGTCATGGCGCACAATCCGTACATCTATGGCACGCCTGAGTTCGATGCGGCCTGGGAAAACACCCGCGCCGCTTTCGCTAAGCGCGGCATCGAGCTGATGGCCGATTACCAGGCCAATCGTGGGGAATTCCGGTCGGCAGCCATCTGCGTGCGTGAAGCCCGCAGCATCACAGAGATTCAGGCCGCAGCCTAAGCCGGCCAGGACATGCGCCCGCCTGTTGGCCCAGGCGGGCGCCGCCGTCCGATCCGACAACCGGACCAAACCGATCACCATAAGCCGCGGAGCTACGATGATCGCCTCAAAGCATACCGCCGTATACGGCGGTGACAAGGATGCCTGTGTATCGGATTTCTACATCGATCATCTTCGGCCGGATCAACTCCGGCAACGAGCTGCCGACGAACGCGCCGATGCGCTGATGTTGGCAGGGAAGCTGTCGGCCGAGACGGTCAACATGCTGCTGACCAGCGCAGACCGCTGCGAGATGCGGGCGGCAGTGCTGGAGTATATGGCGGGAGGCTCATTGGTCCTGTTCCCGCATCAGGCGCCTCGCTCGTCGGTCGCCTGATATTCACCCTGGAAACGACGAACGCCCAGCTGCGGGAACAGCTGGGCGTTCTGTCGGATCAGGAAACCGAAACGAAACCAGATCGCGACGCGATCCCCACAAGGGCTAGGAAACCCATGAAGACCGGAACCGAGAATATCCCTGATCCGCCGGAGCGCAAGCTCACTCTGGCAGAAAACGAAAAACCGCCACCGATTCACGCCACCTCCAAACTCCCCCGAATCGGGCTGACCTTCGCGGAAGCCGAACGCGCCATAGAAGGCGCCGATCCAGATCGCGCGGCTGATTTAGCCCATGCAATCCACAGCGCCACACCAGCGACTTACGGAGACGCATTGATAAAGTTAAGGCTTCTTTCTGGGGAGCTTGGGCTGAGAGGAGGTTATGGATATTCGCTAATAGAAAGCCTTGATAAAATTGTCGATTTCATGGAGCGCAATGAGCGCTAGATCCAGCCGTACCAAGAACTACGGACGCCCATTTCTCAAGGGCGTCCCTTTTTTCTTCCATGTATGAATGCCGATCATAAACCCCGCGCACGCCCCCAATGACGTGCCCGATGACGCGTTCGGCAACATCGCTCCCGATGCGCAATTCGGAAAGCCCGGTGCGGAGCGTGCGGCGCAGATCGTGTAGCGTCCAGCGAGGGATTTTTCCCAACCCCGCTTCCTGACGACGTTCGTTGATCTTCCTATCCAACACCGCCTTTGCCCAGCTGTAGCCAGTGAACCCCGCATCGGGGACTGTTGTGAACACGAACCTGTCGGACGTGCGGGGTTGGCGCTTGATGATCTGGCACACGACCGGGACCAGCGGCACGACATGGACGATACCGGTCTTGTATCGGTCCGACGGGATCGTCCAGACGCCCTCCTCCAGGTCCAGTTCGCCGCGCTGCATCCCGCTCACCTCGTCCCGCCGCTGGCCGGTCAGGATGAGCACCTTGACCATGTCCGGGAAGGGGCCGGTCAACTCGTCACACGCAAGCCAGACATCCCGCAACTCGTCATTCGTGAGTACGCGATCCCGACTCTGGCGCTGGAGAGATCCGCCTTTCCGCCGGCCGCGACTTGGGCTCGCAAGGAGGTTTGCCTCCAGATCGCCGCGGTCGACCCCCCAGTTCACGATGCGCAGGGCGATCTCGCGGACTTTGTGCGCCTTTTGCACATGACCGACGGAGGTGATGGGGTCTAGCAGCGCAGCCAAATCGCGGCGCCGCAGATCGGCAAGCGGCCGGTCTTTCCAGGATGGGAACACCTCCCGCCTGACGGCAGCCTCAACCTCCTTCCCTCTACGCAGAGACGGGCATTCCTGCCGGAAGTAAAGGTCGGCCAAAGCGCCGAACGAGCCAGGGAAGTACCCTGTTGCCTCCTTCTGCGCCTCTGCCGCCTTCGCCTGCACCTTGGCGGCTATCTTCTCCGCCGCAGGATCGATTCCAGCTTCAACGGCTTCCAAGGCGGTAGCCGCCTTCTCCCGCGCCTTGCCCAGGTCAAGGGCCGGGTAGTGACCCAGAGTTAGGCGCTTCTGCTTCTCCCCATAACGATAGAACACGAACCACGACTTCTTCGTGTCGCCGACGCGGAGGCCAAACCCGGGCATGGACACATCGAAGAGCTCAAGCCGCTCGCCCGGCGCTGGCGGCTTGGCATTCTCCACCGCCTTTGCGGTCAGCTTCACCTTGGGCATGGTCGCGCTTCCTAGGGCCGGTGCGGGTAACAAATCGGGTAACAACCGCCGTGTTTGCGGGTGTGCCTCTATGTTACGCGATGCGCTTCAGAAAGTCGACAATCCAAGGAAAATCAACGGGTGCGGGTTATGCATTGTGTGCGCATGTTACGGCACGCACATCGTGGAGAACGAGATGCTGAACGGCGACGTCATCCGCCTGGACGGCGCCATCCGCATGGCGCCGCAGTAAGGACGTCGTTTCTTGCAGGGGCGGTTCCCAGGCCGGGGCCGCTCCCGCAGCTTTCAGGCTTCGGTCATGGCGGCTTCGTCCGCCCGTTCCGCCTCGCCCAGCAGGTCGATCAACAGAGTGGTGCAGTGCTGAAGCCGCTGATCGGCGGTGGCGGTCGCCATGTCGCGGCCGGTCTGCTCCTGCCATTCCTGCAGCATCAGCGCCAGATGTTTACGGACGTGGTCATCCCGATCCAGTCGCCGCGTCGCCATGTCGCCTCCCCTCTTTCCGATCCGCCCACACAAACGGTCAAAACCGATGGACACGCCCGGTTGCGCGCACCATCCTTTGTGTACCCTCTAATTAGGTAGTCGTCCCCGCCGTCAACAGTCGGATCCCAAGATGGTCACAGCCCGGCCGAACGCAACCGCCGGACGCCACCTTAAAACCGGCCATATCGACAATTCGGCCATGACTGGTTGGAAAGCTGCGCCTGGACCGACCATGTCAGCGCCATCGGATCCAGTGCCGGGACAAGGTGGGCAGCAGTCCGCAGGAATACCCGGCGAAAACAGAAGAAAGGCAAACGCTTCATGACCGACGCAACGGTGCGTGCCAAGCTGCTGGGCCTGCCCGGCAGCCTGCGCAGCAACTCCAACTCGCTGGCCGTTCTGCGCGGCTTGCAGGACGCTCTTCCGGCCGGTGTCAGCATGGACATCCGCAACCTGCGCCTGCCGCTCTACGACCAGGACATCGACAACCCCGACGCCCCGGCGGAGGTCCATGCCCTGCGTCAGGCCATCGCAGAGGCTGACGGCGTCGTCATCGTCACGCCGGAATACAATTACGGCATGCCGGGCGTGCTGAAGAACGCGCTCGACTGGGCCTCGCGCCCCTATGGCAAGTCGGCGCTGATCGGCAAGCCGGTGCTGGTCATTTCCAACTCCCCCGCCTTCACCGGCGGCGTGCGGGCGCATCAGCAGGTCAACGACACGCTGCTGGCGCTTCCGGCCAAGCTGGCGGCCGGCCCGCAGGTCGTCATCGGCGGCGTCGCCGACAAGATCAAGGACGGCAAGCTGGCCGACGAAGCGGTGCTGAAATTCTCGCTGGGCGCCATCGACAGGATGCTCGCCGCGAAGTAAGGCCCCGTAATGGAAAAGGGCCGGCACCCCATGGGATGCCGGCCCTACTTCTTACTCGGTAGCCGCGGCGATCAGCGCAGGTTGCCACAGGCGCGCTGGATGCGCTTGCACGCCTCTTCCAGCGCTTCCGTCGAGGTCGCGTAGGAGATGCGGAAGTGCGGGGCGAGGCCGAAGGCCGAACCCTGGACGACGGCGACGCCCTCCGACTCCAGCAGGTAGGTGACGAAATCCTCGTCGGTCTCGATCACCTTGCCCTCCGGAGTGATCTTGCCGATGGTGCCGGCGCAGGACGGATAGACGTAGAAGGCGCCTTCCGGCTTCGGGCAGCTGATGCCGTTGGCCTGGTTCAGCATCGACACCACCAGATCGCGGCGCTGGCGGAAGGCCTCGCCACGCTCCTTGATGAAGTCCTGCGGGCCGTTCAGCGCCTCGACGGCGGCGGCCTGGGCGATGGAGGTCGGGTTGGAGGTCGACTGGCTCTGGATGACGCCGATGGCCTTGATCAGCTCCTTCGGGCCGCCGGCATAGCCGATGCGCCAGCCGGTCATCGCGTAGGACTTCGACACGCCGTTGACGGTCAGGGTGCGGTCGTACAGCGCCGGCTCGACCTGGGCCGGGGTGACGAACTCCAGGCCGTCATACAGCAGGTGTTCGTACATGTCGTCGGTCATCACCCAGACATGCGGGTGCTTGACCAGCACGTCGGTCAACGCCTTCATCTCGGCGCGGGTGTAGGCGGCGCCCGACGGGTTCGACGGCGAGTTCAGGATCAGCCACTTGGTCTTCGGCGTGATCGCCTTTTCCAGGTCCGCCGGCTGCAGCTTGAAGCCCTGCTCGGCCGGGCAGGAGACGAAGACCGGCGTGCCTTCCGCCAGTTCCACCATGTCCGGATAGCTGACCCAGTAGGGAGCCGGGATGATGACCTCGTCGCCCTGGTTCAGCGTCGCCATCAGGGCGTTGTACAGCACCTGCTTGCCGCCGACGCCGACGGTGATCTGCTCGGGCGTGTACTTCAGGCCGTTCTCGCGCTCGAACTTGGCGCAGATCGCCTTCTTCAGGGCGGGGGTGCCGTCCACCGCGGTGTACTTGGTGTCACCGGACTCGATCGCCTTGATGGCGGCGGCCTTGATGTTGTCGGGGGTATCGAAATCCGGCTCGCCGGCACCCAGGCCGATGACGTCGCGACCGGCCGCTTTCAGCTCGCGGGCTTTGTTGGTCACGGCGATGGTCGGCGACGGCTTGATGCGGGACAGGCGGGACGCGATGATCGACATGGCGATGGGCCCCCTCAGGGCTATGGAGACGGTGTGGCGGAGACGTCGAGCGACGCCTGCCCCTCCGGGTGGAAGGAGCGAGGCGGGACCTTACTTCCGCTCCACCCCGGTTGCAAGGCTGCTTGGCCGCTGAAAACTGCGGGGATCGGCGGTTTTTCCACCCTGTGGCGGCGCCGTACCGGGCCGCAGTCGTGGGCGCTCCCAACCATTGACTGATCGAGATGTCGCATCCGGCAAATCCCGAATCCAACCCATCGCAGCATTATTTCTTACAACACAAATGAACGCCATGACGGCGCGGCATCGTCACGCCCGCTTCACTTGACAGCTTCAGCATGGCGGTGTGTAACGTCCGGCGTGGGGGACGAAATTCAAAGAAGGGATGAGAACCGTGTTTTCCCGTATCGTGCTTGCGGCGTCGGCCGCGCTGATGCTGACCGGCGGCGCTGCTCTGGCCCAGGACGTGATTCAGACCCGCAAGGCCGGGTTCGAGGACTACAAGAAGGCGATGGGCGAGATCAAGGACGCGCTGGGCAAGGGCGATCTCGCCGCCATCGGCCCGGTCACCGACCGCATCGACGCCTACGCCGCCAAGATCCCCAGCCTGTTCCCGCCGGGCTCCGACAAGGGCAAGACGGCGGCCAAGGAAGTGATCTGGGCCAACTTCCCGGATTTCACCGCCAAGGCGCATGATCTGCAGGCGTCCGCCAACGCCTTGAAGGTCGCCGCCGCTTCCGGCGACAAGGCCGCAACGGGCAAGGCGTTCGGCGCCATGGCCGACAGCTGCAAGGCCTGCCACCAGCGCTACCGTTCCGAATAAGCGGCCGGCGAATACGGCAGACCTGATGCGAAAAGCCCTTCCCCACGACCATGGAGAAGGGCTTTTTCTTTGGCAGCTCCTTACTTGAAGACGGGTTGCGGCGTGGCCGGGGTGCTGGCCGGCAGCAGCGGGTAATCGACACGGGGCTGCTGGCCGGTCAGCGCGGTCAGGAAGGCGGTGATCTTGTCGATCTCCTGGTCGGACAGGGTGGCGCCGAGCTGGCTCGACCCCATCACCGCAACCGCCTGCCGCAGGTCCCACACTTTGCCGGAATGGAAATAGGGGGCGGTCAGCGCGACGTTGCGCAGGGTGGGCGCGCGGAAGACATATTCGTCGTCGGCGGTCTTGGTGACGGCGAAGCGGCCCTTGTCGCCCGGCGGCAGGATCTCCGCCCCCGGCTTGGCCACGACGCCGAAGGGGAAGTAATCATGGCCGCCGATATTGACGCCGTTGTGGCAGCCGGCGCAGCCCTTGTCGATGAACAGCTCCAGACCGGCCTTCTGCGTGTCGGTCAGCGCATCGGCCTTGCCCTCCAGATACTGGTCGAAGGGAGCGGCGGGGGTGGTCAGCGTCGCCTCGAACGCCTCGATCGCCATGGCGACATTGTCGAAGCTGACCGGGGTCTTCTCGTTGGGGAAGGCGTCGGCGAACTTGGCCTTGTAGGCGGGGATGCTGTTCAGCACCGCCATCACGCGGTCGGGCGTGCTGTTCATCTCCACCCCGGCCTGGATCGGCCCCTTCGCCTGTGCCTTCAGGTCTTCCGCCCGGCCGTCCCAGAACTGGGCGACGTTCAGCACCGCGTTCAGCACGGTCGGCGCGTTGCGCGGCCCCTTCTGCCAGCCATGGCCGACCGAGGTCTCCAGCCCGTCGACACCGCCGAGCCCCAGATTGTGGCAGCTGTTGCACGAGAAGATGCCGCTGGCCGACAGGCGCGGATCGAAGAACAGCATCTTGCCCAATTCGATCTTCTCATGGGTGACCGCATTGTTGCGGACCACGGGCAAGGCGGCGGGCAGCGGCTTGAACAGCTCGCGCGCGCGGCCCATCAGGGCATCGCCGGCGGTCGGATCGGCGGCCGGTGCCGCGCCTGCGGTGGCGGCCAGGATGCCGAGAGCGGCGGCGGTGGCGACCAGCAGGCCCTTCAGCGCTGCGGTCGGGCGGGGTCCGGTTTGTGCGTGCATGACTGGCGGTCTCCCGGCCGGCCTACATTCTCACCGCAACCTGAAGCTTCATTCAGGCAAAGGTCGATCGATCCCGGAAGTCGGGCCGGCTTCATTGGTTTCGTGACGTTTGGTGCGGATCAATCTGGAGTCATTCTAGACTGGAAGACGTGAAGCCCCAGACGGCGCATTGTCGCACGATCCATCGGCATATGCCGCGGAGGGCCGGCTCCCCGCCGGCCGGCAGATCAACCAGCGGCCCGCAGCACCAGGAAGACCAGCCCGGCAGTCGCGGCCAGAACCGCCAGCGCCAGCGCCGCCGGAGCGCGCCGCGGCTCCGTCGCCGCCAGTTGCGCCGGCAGCGTTTTGCGGCCGGTGACCATCGGACGGATCAGATTGTCCCGCTTGACCAGCAGATAGAAGAACACCGCAACCACATGCAGACCGACCAGCGCGAAGATGCCGTTGGCGAGCAGCCGGTGCAGTGAACTGAGCAGCGCCACGATGGCGCCGGAAACCATCGGCACCAGCGGCCCGTCGACCAGGATGTCGTCGCTGGTGAACAGCCCGCTGGCAGCCTGAACCAGCAGGACCAGCAGCAGCGCCACCACCATCAGCGCGCCCAGCGGGTTGTGGCCCAAGGTGAAGGCGGCCTCCCCACCCGCCCGCGACCGCCTCAGATAGTCGCGGATGGCGCCCGGTCCCTTCACGAAATCGGCGAAGCGTGCGGTCTGGCTGCCCACCACGCCCCAAACCAGCCGGAACAGCACGAGAATCAGAACTGTTTCACCGGCCAACATATGAACATCAAGCACACCAAGCTCGGCAGACAGAATCGCGACCGCCACCGCAGCGACCAGTGCCCAATGAAACAGGCGGGTCGGCAGGTCCCAGACCCGCAGCTCGCGCCCGTGTTTCTCCCGAGTCGCGGTATGACCACTTGGCATCGCTCGATCCTCGCAGTGTTCGGCCGTGTTTTCGGCGTCCGTCATCTGCGGCAAATGGACGGATTCTTTATGCTGATCCTGAAAACGCCGCGGTTCCGTGGTGGCAAAGGTCGGTGGACCTGTCAACAGGCTTGAAGCGCCGCCCGGACGGCGGATATGAGAATGCGACGCATCAGCCGGCCCGCCGGCACAAAGACAGCCATAACTCCCCAATCACTCCCGGCTACAAGGACAAAGGTCATGCCCGACAAACAGCTCCTCCATCTCGTGTTCGGCGGCGAACTCGTGCGTCCGGACACGGACCAGTTCGTCGATCCGTCGAAGCTGCACATCGTCGGCATCTTCCCGAGCTATGAGGACGCCTACAAGGCATGGCGCGGCGCCACCGGCCAGACCATCGACGACGCCCACACCCGCTACTACATCGTCCACCTGCACCGCTTCCTCGACCCGGCGGCGGACGACCACAAGCACTGAGCACGGGACGGCCGGCGCGCCTGCCGCGGGATCCCGGCACGGGAACAGCCCACGGCGCGCCGGCGTTGACCGGTCGATGACCGTATACTTCACCTCCGACACCCATTTCGGCCATGGCGGCGCACGCGGCCGTTTCCGCCGCCCCTTCGAGTCCACCGCAGAGATGGACGCGGCGATGGAGGCGAACTGGAACGCCACCGTCGGCCCCGGCGACGAGGTCTGGCACCTCGGCGACTTCGCCCTGCACATGAAGCCCGACGCCATGGCCGCCCTGCTCGGCCGGCTGAACGGCACCAAGCATCTGATCGCCGGCAACAACGACGGCCCGGCGACACTGGCGCTCCCCGGCTGGGCCAGCGTCGGGCACTACGCCGAACTGACGCTGGACGGCATCGATCTGGTGATGTGCCATTACGCCTTCCGCACCTGGAACGGCATGCACCGCCGGGCTCTGAACCTGCACGGCCACAGCCACGGCCAGTTGAAGCCGCAGCCCCGGCAGATCGATGTCGGCGTCGATGTCTGGAATTTTCGTCCGGTCACACTGGCCGAACTGATGGTCCCCCGCCCACGGCGAAAGGCGATCCCGGCTTCTGGTCCGGCTTCAGGCGGCGCGTCAGGCAGCCCCTAGCGCCGCCTGCCGCAGCCGCTCCATCAACAGGCGGCAGGCGGCCTCGGCCGGCACCGGGCGGCCGGTCAGCCAGCCCTGGACCTGGGTGCAATTGTGGTGGCGCAGGAAATTGGCCTGCTCGGTCTTCTCCACCCCTTCGGCCACCACATGCAGGCCCAGCATGTCGGCCATGGCGATGATGGTGGAGACGATGCCGGCGTCCTCGCGCTCGTTCGGCACGCCGTTGATGAAAGAGCGGTCGATCTTCAGCGTGGTGATCGGCAGCCGCTTCAGATAGCTCAAGGACGAATGGCCGGTGCCGAAATCGTCCACCGCCACCCGGATGCCCATCGCCTTCAGCGACGCAAGAACGGCCAGCGCATGGTCGATGTCCTGCATCACCGCGCCCTCGGTGATCTCCAGCTCGATCAGGCCGGGGGGCAGGCCGTGGCGGTCGATGATGCGCTGGAAATCCTCGGCGGTGCGGTTGCGCAGATGCTTGGGCGAGATGTTGACGGCGACCGGCACCGGCTCCATCCCCGCATCCAGCCATTCGCGCATCTGGCGGCACGCCTCGTCCAGCACCCAGTCGCCCAACGGCACGATGAAGCCGGTTTCCTCCGCCACCGGGATGAACTCACCGGGCGGGATCATCATTCCCCGCTCTGCTCCCTCCCCCGGCTTCTCCCAGCGCAGCAGGGCCTCGAAGCCCTCCAGCGAATAGTCGATCAGCGACACCTTGGGCTGGTAATGCAGGCGGAACTGCTTCAGCGCCAGCGCCGCCCGCAGATCGCCGTCCAGCGCCAATTGGCGCCGCGCCTGTTCGGCCAGTTCGGGGCGGAAGAAGGCATGGCGCCTCCCGCCCATCCGCTTGGCGGCATAGAGCGCCGTTTCGGCCGAGCGCAGAAGCGCCTGCGGATCGTCGCCATCCCAACGCTCCCCGGCGGCCCCATCGCCGGCAAGGTCGGTCGGATAGACGGCGATGCCGACCGCCGGGCGGACATAATGCTCGCAGCCCGGCAGGGTGACCGGCGCGTCGAAGGCGTCCAGGATGCGCCCGGCGATCGCCGCCGCCTCGTCGGCATCGCGGATCTCTTCCAGCACGACGGCGAAATCGTCGGTGCCGATGCGGCCGACCAGATCGGCGGCGCGCACCGAGGCGACGATCCGCCGCGCCACCTCCTGCAGCAGCGCGTCGCCGGCCTGATGGCCCAGCGTGTCGGTGATCAGCTTGAAGCGCGACAGGTCCAGGCACAGCACGGCGAAGGGGCGGCGATAGCGGCGGCTGCGCTCCACCGCCGCCTCCAGCAGCGATTCGATCATCGCGCGGTTGGGCAGGCCGGTCAGCCGGTCGCGGGTGGCCAGACGCATCAGTTCGCGTT
>CBFGPE010000022.1:0-58837 GCA_965650625.1 uncultured Azospirillum sp.
AGGTGTGGCGGATGTCGAGGCGCGGGCACAAGCCCAGCTGCACCGCCTGCCGGGTCAGCGAGAAGACGCCAGAGATCACCGCCTGGCTGGCAATGACAGTGGCGGCGGTGGACAGGCCGATCAGCGGATAGAGCCCCCATTCCGGGGCCAGCAGGTAAAAGGGGCTGCGCACCGTCGTCGGGTCGTTCAGCAGAAGCGCGCACTGGCCCAGATAGTTCAGCAGCAGGCCCGGCAGCACCACGGCCAGCCACGCCACCTGGATCGGGCGGCGGCCGAAATGGCCCATGTCGGCATAGAGCGCCTCGCCGCCGGTCACCGCCAGCACCACCGCGCCCAGCACCAGGAAGCCGGCAACGCCATGCTCGGCGAAGAAGGCGACGGCATAGTACGGGTTGAAGGCGACCAGCACGCTCGGCTGCCGGATCACCTCCAGCAGGCCCAGGATGCCGAGTGTGGAGAACCACACCAGCATGATCGGACCGAACAGCGCGCCGACGCGCGAAGTGCCGTGGCTCTGGATGGCGAACAGGGCGATCAGGATGGCGACGGTCAGCGGCACCACCGACGACTCCAGCGCCGGCTCCGCCACGCCCAGCCCCTCGACCGCCGACAGGACGGACATCGCCGGGGTGATCATGCCGTCGCCGTAGAACAGCGAGGCGCCGAACAGGCCGAGCGCCGTCAGGATGGTCAGCTTGCCCGACGCATCCGGCCGCGTCTTGGACGCCAGCGCCAGAAGCGAGAGGATTCCGCCCTCGCCCTTGTTGTCGGCCCGCATGACGAAGCCCACATACTTGACGGTGACGACCATCACCAGCGCCCAGAACACCAGCGACATGATGCCCAGGACATTGTCATGGGTCAGGGCGAGCCCGTGCTCGCCGGCGAAGCATTCGCGCAGGGTATAGAGCGGGCTGGTGCCGATGTCGCCATACACGACCCCGAGGGCACCCAGGGTCAGCGTCGCGAGCTTGCCGGAGTCGGGCGGCGCGGCCTTCAAAGCGGTATCAGTCATGCAGTGATTGCGGTCCGAAGTTGGTCCGTCGTTCGATGGCGCCCGATGCGGCGGCGATGGTTCGGCCCGTCACCCCTTCGGCGGTTGCGAACGGTCGAAGCCATCCGGCGGGATCGGCTTACCGGCCAATCATCCCACCGACGCACATCGCCTTTCCTCATACGCGCTTACGGCGCCCAACGCCAGCACCGGCTTGCGCCGTGAAGGCCAAGCCCGGGGGCTGCGACGAAGTGCGCAGGGCTTTTCCCGCTATGCGGGTAGTTTCAGAGCGTGCCGAAGCTGCGCGCCAGCGATCCGGCGATCAGATACCACCCGTCGACCAGCACGAAGAAGATGATCTTGAACGGGATGGCGACCATGGTCGGCGGCAGCATCATCATGCCCATCGACATCAGGATGGACGACACCACCATGTCGATGATGAGGAAGGGCAGGAACAACAGGAAGCCGATCTCGAACCCGCGCTTGATCTCCGAGATCATGAAGGCCGGGACCAGGACGTGCAGCGGCATGTCGTTCGGTTCCTGCACGTTCTGCAGGCGGGCCATGTCCATGAACAGGCGCAGGTCCTTCTCGCTGGTGTGATGCAGCATGAAATCGCGCAAGGGCGCCACCGTGCGGCGGAACGCCTCCATTTCGTCGATTTCCTGGTTCATCAGCGGCTGGATGCCCTGGGTGTAGCTGCGCTCGAACACCGGGGCCATGACGAAGAAGGTCAGGAACAGCGCCAGCGACATCATCACCGTGGTCGGCGGCACCTGCTGCACGCCCAGCGCATTGCGCAGGAAGGACAGCACGATGACGATGCGGGTGAAGGCCGTCATCATGATGAGGATCGACGGTGCCAGCGACAGCACCGTGATCAGCCCGATGGTCTGGACGATGCGGCCGGTGGCGGTGCCGCCGGCGTCGCCCAGGTCGAAGGTCAGGCTCTGCGCCAGCGCCGGCCCGGCACTCAGCCCCAGCACCACGCCGACGACGAGCGCCAGCGCCAGCCCCGCGGCTGCCGGCTTCCACCAGGATCCCACGCGCCTCAGGACGGCCCCTGTCATAGCGGCTGGCTCCCGGCCGGTGTGGGCGCGGCGGGGGCATCGGCCGTCCCGGCGAGCGCCGTGTCGAATCCTCCGGCCGGCGCGCTGTCCACCAGCAGATCGCCGTTGGCGCTCAATAGAATCAGATGCTCGCGGTCATCGCGGCGGACCAGGATCAGCCGCCGCTTGGCATCGATCGGCAGCGCCTCCACCACGCTCAGCCGCCGCTGCCGGGCGCGTCCGCGCACGGTGCCGCCGGCCATGCCGGCCCGGCGCATCACCCAGGCGACGACCATGATGAGCGCCACCACGAAGACGAGCGCCATCAGGAAACGGATATACTGGTCGAGATCCATGGAAACGGCAGGCTTTCTGTATCAGGGCGTATCGTCGGGCAGGCCCGGAGCAGCCGGGGCGCCGTTGCGGCCATAGGCGGTGGCCGCGCGCTGGCGGGCGGTATGCGGATCGTCGCGGCCGGCCAGCGCGGCGGCGATGGTCTCTTCCCGCTGGGCCTGCTGGTCTGTCAGCGCGGCGGCCAGCGGCGCCAGCGCCGCGACCAGATCACCGAGCGGGCCGAGCAGGGTCCGCGCCTCTCCCCGCGGCAGGGACTCGGCGGCGAGGCAGACATGGGCGACGCGCTCCTCCAGCCCGGCGAGGTCGATCAGCACGCCGGCCTCGGCCTGCGTGCGCGCATCGTCGAGCGTTGCCCCCAGCGCCACCGCCTGATCCGCGATCCGGCCGGCCGACTCGGTGCTTTCGGGCGAAGGGGGAGCGGATGGCGGACGGGTCACGGCTTGTCCTCCTCGATGATGTCTTCGGAGTGCGGTTCCGAGGGCATCGTGCCGTTGGCTCGGTAGACATAGGCGAGGATTTCAGCCACCGCAGCGATGGCCTCGACGGGAATGTCGCTGTCGACCTCGATGGCGGACAGGATCTCGACCAGATCGGCGTCCTCGCGCACCTTCACGCCGTTGGCGAAGGCGACCTCCAGGATCTGCTCCGCCACCGTCCCCTTGCCGGTGGCGACGATCCGCGGCAGCGTCTCCGTCCCCAAATGGTATTTCAGCGCAACCGCGACCGGCCGCCGGGCAACGGAGCCTTGGGCAGGGGACTGCGACTTGCCGGCTGGCGGCGAGGCGGGAGGGCGGGCTTGCGCGGACAAAAGGGCGGCCTTGTCGAAGGGGGCGTCGAAGGGGTCCTTCCTGGGCCGCATCCTGGACCGGTAGGCTTAACGAACTGTAAAGGCGGCAGGGCCGACCGATTCGCGTCGGTGGAGATTCATCCTTCGTTAACGCAAACGGGCGACCATCGGAGGCTGTGGCAATGCCCGTTCCGGGCGGCGTTCAGCGGATTTGGCAGCGGTATTCCAGCGGTATTGGGGCGGGATCAGGGCCATGGACCTCGGAAATCTCGGCATCTTCAAACTGATGTCGCGCAAGATGGACTGGCTGACCCAGCGTCAGGAAGTCATCTCGCAGAACATCGCCAACGCCGACACGCCGGAGTACAAGGGCCGCGACCTGAAGCCCTTCACCTTCCGTGACGCGCTCGGCGACAGCCGGCGGCTGACCCCGGTGGCGACCAACGCGTCGCATCTGGCCGGCACCCGCGGTCCCGGCGGCATGGCGCAGGAACAGAAGGTGCGCGATCCGTACGAGACGGCGCCGGACGGCAACAACGTCATCCTGGAAGACCAGATGATGCGGATGAGCCAGAATTCGATGGATTACCAGACCATCACCAATCTGTACAAAAAGCAGGTGGCGATGATCAAGTCGGCGATCCGCTCGGGCAGTTGAGGGTTTGGGCCTGGAGTTTGGAGCGGCCGGCGGGTTTTTGAGGAGGCGGTGCGATGGATCTCTACAAGTCGATGGCGGTTTCCGCCTCCGGCATGAAGGCGCAGGGCACGCGCCTGAAGGTCATTTCGGAGAATCTGGCGAACGCCAACACCACCGCGGAAACGCCGGGCGATCTGCCCTACCGGCGCAAGACGGTCGTCTTCAAGAACGAGCTGGACCGTGCGATGGACGTCGACAAGGTCCGCGTCGCCAAGGTCGATGTGGACAAGAGCGATTTCCAGCGCCGCTACGATCCCTCCCACCCGTCGGCCGACGCCGAGGGTTATGTGCTGATGCCCAACGTCAACACGGTGGTCGAGGCGATGGACATGCGCGAGGCCCAGCGCAGCTACGAAGCCAACCTGTCGGCCATCGACACCGCGCGCCAGATGCTGACCCGCACGCTCGACCTCCTGCGGACCTGATTTTCACCCGCGCAATCGCTCCTGAACCTCCCGACCGACCGGAACCGCCGCCATGATCAATCCGCTGAACGCCGCCGCGGCCTACGCCACCACTGCCGCCAAGACGACCGGCCCCGGCATGGCCGCGCGCGACGGCCTCTCCTTCGGCGACGTGCTGGAGCAGGCGGCCAAGGAAAGCATCGGCACCCTGAAGAAGAGCGAGGACATGTCGGCCATGGCTGCCGTCGGCAAGGCCGATCTGAACGACGTCGTCCAAGCCGTGACCAACGCCGAGGTGACGCTGCAGACCGTCACCGCCGTGCGCGACAAGGTGCTGAACGCCTATCAGGAAATCCTGCGCATGCCGATGTGACGGCGTCCGTTTCGCACCCTCCGCCGTCCTGAACCAGTCATCATGAACGAGACCGAAGTCATTGAGCTCTGCCGCACGTCCATCGTCACCCTGGTGATGGTCTGCGGGCCGATTCTGGTCATCATGATGGCAGTCGGCACCGTCATCTCCATTTTCCAGGCGGTTACCCAGATCAGCGAGCAGACCCTCGCCATGGTGCCGAAGGTGCTGCTGGTCTTCGGTCTCAGCATCCTGCTGATGCCCTTCATGCTGGGCAAGCTGACCGACTTCTTCGAACATGAGGTCGCCGACCGCATCGTCGCCATCGGCGTCGGCGCCACCGACAATGACGGCGCGCCCTTCACGCCCGGCACCGGCGTGACGCCGCCCCCGGCGCCGACCGCGGCCGCGGCGGGCCAATGAACGTCCTGCAGCAGCTACTGGGCGAACAGATCTTCGTCTGGATGTTGGTCTTCATGCGGGTCGGCACCGCCTTCAGCGTGATGCCGACCATCGGCGACGCCTTCGTTCCCACCCGCATGCGCCTGCTGTTCGCGCTGGCGGTCAGCACGCTGGTGGCGCCGGCGATCCGGCCGATGCTGCCGCCGATGCCCGCCAGTCCGTTCCAGCTGATGGTGCTGGCCGCCGGCGAAATGACGGTGGGGATCTTCCTCGGCACCATCGCCCGGCTGCTGATGGGCGCGCTGGAGGTGGCCGGCACCATCATCAGCCTGCAGAGCGGCCTTGCCAACGCGCAGATCTTCAACCCGGCGCTGGCGACCTCGGGCTCTCTGCCCGGCTCGCTGATGGGCTGGCTGGGGCTGCTGCTGATTTTCGTCACCGACCTGCACCATCTGCTGATTATGGCGGTGGTCGACAGCTACGCCACCTTCACGCCGGGGGCGGCGATTCCGATTGACGACATGGCGAACGTGGTCGGGCAGCTGGTGTCGAAAAGCTTCATGCTGGGGGTGCAGATGGCCGCCCCCTTCCTGATCACCGGCATGCTGTTCGCACTGGCGCTGGGGCTGCTGAACAAGCTGGCGCCGCAGGTGCAGGTGTTCCAGCTGTTCACCTCCGTCCAGGTGCTGCTTGGCCTGTTCATGTTCGCGCTGACGCTGGGCGCGATGATGCTGTTCTGGCTGTCGCGCTTCGAATCGACCTTCATCGAATTCCTGAAGCCGCTGTAGAGGGAGGACGACGGTGTCGGAAGAGGCGGACGAGTCCTCCAAAACAGAGGACCCGACATCCAAGAAACTCGACGAGGCCCACAAACAGGGCCAGTTCGCGATGACCCGCGAGGCCGCGAACTGGTTGATGGTCGCGGCGATGCTGGTGGTGCTGGTCGCCATCCTGCCCGGCACCCTGAAGGGGCTGGTGTTCCGGCTGAATTACTATTTCGAGAATCTGGACCAGTTCACCTTCGACAGGGCCGGGGTCGGCGCGCTGCTGTTCCGGGTGATGCGCGACGTCATGTGGGCGCTGTGGCTGCCCATCCTACTGTTCGTGGTGGCCGGCGTGGTGTCGACCATCGGGCAGACCGGTTTCCACGTCTCCTGGGAACTGATCTCCCCGAAGTTGAGCAAGCTGAACCCGCTGCCCGGCCTGATGAACATGTTTAAGGCCAACCAGGGGGTGGAACTGCTGAAGAGCATCGTCAAGCTGGCGGTGGTCGGTGGCGTCGCCTACATGGCGCTGGTGCCGATGTTCGGCGGAATCGAGGCCTATATCGGCATCGACATCGTCACCATGCTGCTGCAGATGGACGGGCTGGCCCACCGGCTGCTGATCTGGGTCCTGGTGGTCCTCACCTTCATCGCCGCCGGGGACTTCCTGTGGCAGAAGCAGCAGTTCGACAAGAAGATGAAGATGACCAAGCAGGAGGTGAAGGACGAGCACAAGCAGCAGGAAGGCGATCCCGTCGTCAAGGGCCGCATCCGGCAGTTGCGGTTCGAACGCGCGCGCAAACGCATGATGGCCGCGGTGCCGAACGCCGACGTGGTGGTCACCAACCCGACCCACTTCGCGGTCGCGCTGAAATACGACCCGACCCAGATGGGCGCGCCGATGGTCCTGGCGAAGGGCGTCGACCAGGTCGCCTTCAAGATTCGCGAGATCGCCGAATCGAACAATGTTCCGGTCATAGAAAACCCGCCCCTCGCCCGTGCGCTCTATGCCGCTTGCGATATCGACGAAGAAGTTCCGTCCGAGCACTATCGGGCGGTCGCCGAAGTCATTACCTATGTCTTCAAGCTCAAAGGGCGGGCGCTGCGCAACTGATCCGGCTCCGTAACGGTTGACGGGACCGGTGGAGCGGCCGACCATCGCAGGTGGCGCGACGGAGATGTCCGGTCCGTGATATTCGGTCCCGGGCAACTCCCGGGGAGACCGTGTGGGGTTTGGAGTATTGGTGGACGACACAACTTCCCTTTCCGACACCGCACGC
The DNA here is from genome assembly GCA_965650625.1 of uncultured Azospirillum sp. Lineage (GTDB taxonomy): Bacteria > Pseudomonadota > Alphaproteobacteria > Azospirillales > Azospirillaceae > Azospirillum. The sequence goes on from CBFGPE010000022.1 coordinate 7,087, forward strand.
AATGCAGCGAACCACCGGACGCCGTCCGGCGGCGTGCTGATGTTGATCCAATATGCGCTGGCGCCGGCCGGGCTGCTGGTGCTGGCCGCCGGCCTGCTGCTGGACCGCGACGAGATCGGTTGGCTGGGGGCGGCGCTGGTTGCAGCGGGCGTGGCGCTTGTGATCGGTCGCAGCGTCTTGATGGTGCGGCGGTCGGCGCGCGTCGGCGCGCTGCTGAGCGGTGCGCTGGAAGGGATGCCGGCCGGTCAGTTGGTCTGTGACGGGGCTGACGAGGTGGTGTTCGTCAATGCCGCCTTCCGCGAGTTGGCTGGCTGGCGCCGCGGCGAACGGCCGCTGGATGCCTTGGCGCGCCAGTTTTCCGGCGACCCCGACAGCGCGCGCGAGTTCCGCCGCCTGCGCGAACGGGTGAGGGCCGGCGCTGCGGCTTCGGCCGAGCTGGCGATCCCGGCTCTGGACCACAACCCACCGGAATGGCGCAAGATCCAGGGGCAGCCGGTCGCCGGCTTCCCCGGCTCCGTCCATTGGCGGATCGAGGACATCACCGCCCGGCGTGAGCTTGAGCATGTCATGCTGCGCGAGCAGGCCAAGCTGGCCGATTTCATGGAGCATGCGCCGGTCGGCTTCTTCTCGGTCGATCAGAACGGCCACTTCCTGTTCGTCAACGCCACGCTGGCCCAGTGGCTGGAGGCGGCGCCCGGCGATCTGACCGACGGCGAATCGCGGCTGCACCGGATCCTGGCAACGCCCCCCATCTCAGCAGCCCCCTACGACCTGTTCGACCACGGCGGCGGCGAGCAGCGCGGCGAGCTGACCATGGTGGGACTGCGTGGTCGGCGTTTCCAGGTTGCGGTGGCGCAGAGCGTGGTGCGGGCCGATGACGGAACCATCCATACCCGGTCGGTGGTGCGCGACCTGTCGCCCGAACGGGAATGGCAGGAGGCCCTGCGCCAGTCCGAACAGCGGTTCCAGCGCTTCTTCGAAGACGCGCCGATCGGCATCGCCCTGGTCGATGAAACCGGCCAGCTGACCGAATGCAACGAGGCCTTCCTGGCGCTGATCGGCAGCGAGGCGGGCAGCGTCATCAACCGCCCGATGGCCGACCTGATCGTCCCGGCGGAGCGCGAGGCGGTGACCGCACGGCTGAAATCCGTACAGGGCGGTGCCGACCCGGCTCACCCGCTGGAGGTGCGGCTGTCCGGTGGGCGGGAACTGACGGCCCAGCTCTATGCCCGCCGCCTGGCCAACCCGGTGCGCACCGATGGCCGCACGGATGGCGCCAAGGCGGATGGCGGCAGGGCGGATGGCGGCAGGGCGGATGGCGGCAGGGCGGATGGGGTCGGCCTGATCCTGCACTTCATCGACATGACCGAGCGCAAGAGTCTGGAGGCCCAGTTCGCCCAGTCGCAGAAGATGCAGGCGGTCGGCCAGCTGGCTGGCGGCGTGGCGCACGACTTCAACAACCTGCTGACGGCGATGATCGGCTTCTGCGACCTGCTGCTTCTGCGGCACAAGCCGGGCGACCAGTCCTTCAGTGACATCATGCAGATCAAGCAGAACGCCAACCGCGCCGCCAACCTTGTGCGGCAGCTGCTGGCCTTCTCGCGCCAGCAGACCCTGCAGCCGCGCGTCATCAACGTGACCGACGTGCTGGCGGAGCTGGCGAACCTGTTGCGCCGGCTGATCGGTGAGAACATCGAACTGAAGATGATCCACGGTCGCGACCTGGGGCTGGTCAAGGTCGATCAGAACCAGCTGGAGCAGGTCATCATCAATCTGGTGGTCAACGCCCGCGACGCGATGGCCGGCGGCGGCAAGCTGACCATCAACACCACCAATTACGTCGTCACCCAGCCGGAGCGGAGGGAACACGAGACGGTGCCGTCCGGCAGCTATGTCTCCATCGAGGTGATCGACACCGGCTGCGGCATCGCGCGGGAGAACCTGCAGCGCATCTTCGAGCCCTTCTACACCACCAAAGAGGTCGGGTCGGGCACCGGGCTCGGCCTGTCGACGGTGTACGGCATCGTCCGGCAGACCGGCGGCTTCGTTCTGGTCGATTCGGCGGTGGGGGAGGGGACGACCTTCACCATCCTGCTGCCGCACCACCAGGGCGAACTGCGCCCGGTCGACACCGCCGAACCGCGCGAGCGGCGCGGCAGCGACCTGACCGGCACCGGCACCATCCTGCTGGTGGAGGACGAGGACGCGGTGCGCGTCTTCTCCGCCCGTGCGCTCCGCAACAAGGGCTATCAGGTTCTGGAGGCGAAGAACGGTGAGGCGGCGCTACAGCAGATCGAGACCAACGGCGCGTCCATCGACCTGCTGATCACCGACGTCGTGATGCCGCAGATGGACGGCCCGACGCTCGCCCGCCATGTTCGCAAGCTGCGCCCGGAGATGCGGGTGATCTTCATCTCCGGTTATGCCGAGGACCGTCTGGGCGAGATCGACGGCGTCGAAGTCGCCCATTTCCTGCCCAAGCCCTTCTCTCTGAAACAGCTGGCCTCCAAGGTGAAGGAGGTCATCCGCGACGGGCGGTGAGGGGCGACTCCACCAGCGGCAGCATCCCCGAATATACCCCGTAAAATAGGAACGCACAGGCAACATCAGCCCTTGCAAATGAGAACGAAGAGAGTACATTCAGCCTCGTTGCAAGAGCGCCGACCGTGTGTTCTAAGAGAGGGGTACCGGGCATGTCGTCCGCACAGCTTCGTTTGGTCGAGAAGGATTCCATGGACAAGCAGAAGGCGCTCGATGCCGCCCTGAGCCAGATCGAACGCGCGTTCGGCAAGGGCTCGATCATGAAGCTCGGCGCCAAGGAGAACTTGGTCGAGACGGAGGTCATTTCCACCGGCTCCCTTGGTCTCGACATTGCGCTGGGCATCGGCGGCCTGCCGAAGGGCCGCATCATCGAAATCTACGGGCCGGAAAGCTCGGGCAAGACCACGCTGGCGCTGCACGCCATCGCCCAGGCCCAGAAGTCCGGCGGCACCTGCGCCTTCGTCGACGCGGAGCACGCGCTCGACCCGTCCTATGCCCGCAAGCTGGGCGTCAACATCGACGAACTGCTGATCTCCCAGCCGGATGCCGGCGAGCAGGCGCTGGAGATCGCCGACACGCTGGTGCGCTCCGGCGCCATCGACGTGCTGGTGGTCGACTCGGTGGCCGCTCTGGTGCCGCGCGCCGAACTGGAAGGCGAGATGGGCGACAGCCACGTCGGCCTGCACGCCCGCCTGATGAGTCAGGCGCTGCGCAAGTTGACCGGCTCGATCTCCAAGTCGAACTGCCTGGTGATCTTCATCAACCAGATCCGCCTGAAGATCGGCGTGATGTTCGGCAACCCGGAGACGACGACCGGCGGCAACGCGCTGAAGTTCTACGCTTCCGTGCGCCTCGACATCCGCCGCATCGGCTCGATCAAGGACCGCGACACCGTCGTCGGCAACCAGACCCGCGTCAAGGTGGTGAAGAACAAGATGGCCCCGCCGTTCCGCGTGGTCGAATTCGACATCATGTACGGCGAAGGTGTATCGAAGGTGGGCGAACTGCTCGATCTCGGCATCCAGGCCGGCGTGGTCGACAAGTCGGGCGCTTGGTTCAGCTATGACGGCACCCGCATCGGCCAGGGCCGCGAGAACGCCAAGACCTACCTGCGCAACAACCCCGAGATGGCCGACGCGATCGAGGCCAAGATCCGCGGCAACGCCGGTCTGGTCGCCGATGCGATGATGGGCACTCCGGAAGCCGACGGCGAAGCCTCCACTCCGGAGTAAGGTATCCGATATCTTTGCAAGCCCGCTGCCTGTAAGGGTCGCGGGCTTTTTTTTGGCCGCGTTCTGAGGGGGAAGCAATGATCAATCTGATTGCGGAATCGGCGATGCTGCCTCAGGCATGGAGATCGCGCATCGTTGGCAAAATCGCCGGCGCCAATCTGAAAATCATCCGCATGGATGAGGCCGGTATTCCATCGGAAAGCCATGCTGATTTCGACGAGGCGCTTTTCGTTCTGGAAGGCAGTATGACGCTCGACGTCGAAGGCGAGTTGATCGCTATGTCTGCGGGTGACTTTTTCGTCGTTCCGGCGGGCAAAAGCCACCAAGTCTTGGAAGGAAGCCGGGGCGTCCTGTTCCTGATCGATGCGGAATAAGGCCCGATCACAATCCATGAGAGCCGGCTCCGCTACACATCCACCACCATATGCGGTCTGAACGCGCCCTCCAGCGTCAGCAGAAGATGGAGATAGACCGCCACCTTACGGGCACGATCGCTGTTGCGGGACAGGCAGTCGCGCAACTGTTCGGCCAGCCTCGCGGTCTCTGGGTCCTGTTCCGGTGCTGTTGAAGTCGCTGCCTTTACGATGTGTTCCGGATCGACTGGCACCGGTGCCGCCGGGTCCTTCAGCAGCGCTTCGGCCAGCTCCTCCTCGTCATGATGGACCTGAGAGGGAGCGGCTGGAGGCGGCGGCGCTTGCCGTGTCAGATGGCTGCGGAGATTGTCCTTCAGCCGCGCCCGCTGACGCTCGTCCAGCCCGTCGAATTGATCGACCTCGTCGAACAGAAGATCGTACAGGCGTCGCCGGTGCGGATTGGGCGGGTTGTGGTCACGCCGTTCCTGCTCACGGTCGTGCCGTTCCTGGCGCGGGTTGCGGCGGCTGTTGCGGTCGGTGGCGTTGCCGCTCCGCTCGACGCCCGCGGTGGTGCGGACGCTGAACTCCGGCGGCCCGATGCCGCGGCCGGAGGTGAGATTGCCGGACATGGGCCGCCTCCCGGGAAATGATCCCCTGAGCTACCAAGTCTGGCAGAGCCGGCGCTTTCGTCAATGCGAAAGCGCCGGCTGTCCCATCAGTCCCCAGCCCCGGCCCCGACGGCGCCGTCGGCGGCTTCCGGCTTGCTCTTGCCGAAGCCGATGGTGGGGAAGACGTTGATCAGCGCGGTGATGAAGGCGGCCAGATAGGGCAGCGACTGCACCACCAGCAGGCCCGACCACATGAACGCGTCGCGGTTCTCGTGACCGAAGACCATGACGATGGCCAGCGCCGCGCCCCACAGCGACACCAGCAGCACCAGCTCCTCGCGCGCCATCAGGAAGGCCTGCATCAGCGCCGGCTGGTTCTCGCATTTCGGCGTACGGACGAAGGGCCGGCCGGAGGTGAAGATGCCCAGCCACATGGCGCGGCCGACCGTATGGGTCAGCGCCATACCGGCCACCGCCGCCCCGACCTTGTCCCAGAAGCCGCACTTCACGCGCGCCTCGTAGAGCCAGAGCGACGCGCCGACCTTGAAGGCGAAGACGCTCAGCGTCGGGATCATGAAGACGTTCGGCGGGAACTCGAAATATTTCGGGAAGGCCATCAGGCCGATGGACCAGATGATGCCGGCGATGCCGAACACCATATGGGCGGCGTCGGCGAACCAGGGCAGCCAGCCGGTGATGAAATGGTATTTCTGGCCGGTGGTCAGTTCCTTCGCACCCGGCGACAGCTGACGCCAATGGTGCTTCAGGATCTGCACGGCGCCATAGGCCCAGCGGAAGCGCTGCGTCTTGTAGGCGGAGAAGCTGTCGGGGACCAGGCCCTTGCCGTAGCTCTCCGGCATATAGACGGCCTCATAGCCATGCTCGAACAGGCGCAGGCCAAGGTCGGCATCCTCGGTGATGCACCACTCGCCCCAGCGGCCGACCTTTTCCAGGGCCGACTTGCGGATGATGGTCATGGTGCCGTGCTGGATGATCGCGTTGCGTTCGTTCCGCTGGATCATGCCGATGTGGAAGAAGCCGGCATATTCCCAGTTGGTCATGCGCTGGAACAGGTCGTGTTCCCACTCGCGATAGTCCTGCGGCGACTGGACGAAGCCGACCTCCGGCCGGTTGAAATGCGGGATGGTCGCCTTCAGCCAGTCAGGATGGACCTGATAGTCGCTGTCGATGACGGCAATGTGTTCGGCGTCGGGAGCGGTCTGCGCCAGACCGAAATTCAGCGCACCGGCCTTGAAGCCCGGCCAGTTATCGAGGTGGAAGAAGCGGAACTTCGGTCCCAGCTTCTTGCAGTATTCCTCGATCGGGCGCCAGACGGCCGGGTCCTTGGTGTTGTTGTCCAGCAGCAGGACTTCATAATTCGGGTAGTCGAGGTTGGCCAGCGCGTCCAGCGTCTGCATGACCATGTGCGGCGGCTCGTTGTAGCAGGGCACATGGATCGACACCTTCGCCGCGTTGGGAAGCGGGGCGGCGGAGCAGGGGATGAACTTGCGCTTGAACTTGTGCTGCCAGACGACCTCGGTCAGCTCCATGCCGTCGATCAGCATGACCGCGAACAGCACCAACTGGCAGAAGATCAGCAGGCCCCAGGCGATTTCGGTGGTGAGCGCGAGGCCGGCGGCCGACGCCGCGCTGACGGTGAAGACCAGGACGGAGGCGACCGCCTGGATCAGCGCGCCGTAGAAGATCTGGCCGCCGATCTTCAGGTCGCTGCGGCGCCACAGGAAGAACACCAGCGGCAGGAAACCCAGCGCAATTGCGGTGGCGCACTTGATCTCCCAGTTGCGGACCTCGTGCACCCCGCCGATCATCGGGAATTTCGGGTTGCGCTGATAGTCCCACAGGCCCCAGCTGGTGCCGGCCGTGCCCTCGATCTCCCGCTTCCAGGGCTGGTCGAAGGCCTCCATGATGAAGTAGTCGAGCTTGTTTTGGGCGGCGACGTTCAGGAAGTTGCGGATGAACTTGGCCTGATTGACCTGACTGGCCTCGGCGCCACGGCGCCACGGGCCGTCGGCCGGCCAGCCGATCTCGCCGATCAGGATGTGCTTGTTCGGATACTTCTGCTTCAGCTCGTTGTAGCGGAACATGGCGTAGTCGACCGACTGGTCGACCGGCACGCCTTCCCAATAGGGCAGCAGGTGGACGGCGAGGAAGTCGACAGCCTCGGCCAGCTCCGGATGCTTCAGCCAGACGTGCCACGGCTCGGCGATGGAAACCGGGACGTTGACCTTCTTCTTCACCCGCTTGATGTAGTCGATGGCCTGCGGAACGGTCAGGTCGGCGCGCAGGATCGCCTCGTTGCCGACCAGCACGCGGCGGACGTTGCTGTTGGCGCGGGCCAGCTTGATCAGGCCGGCCAGCTCGGGTTCGTCGATCTCCGGCTTGCCGGTCGTCCAGGCGCCGGCAGTGACCGGCAGCCCGTGCTTGGCGGCGATGGCCGCCACCATTTCGGAGCCGTCGGTGGTCGAATAGGTCCGGACGGCCTTTACCGCGCCCTCCAGCGCGTCCATGTCCTTTTCGATGTCCTCGGCGGACGCCTTGTCGCCCTTCGACGGGCTTTTGTCCGAGTGGAAGGGGGTATAGGCGACGCCGGTGATGGCGCCGGCCCAGGACCGCTCGTCCACCGGACGGTTCCACAGCGCCCAGAAGGCGATGTTGCCGAGGATCACCAGGATCAGAACCGCAAAGGCCGATTTGCGCATGTGGGTCGTTCTCGCTCGCCGCACCAGAAAACATGGATACGGCCCGTGGAGATGGCGCAGGGGGACCGTTGCCGCCCCGACCATGTCCTCGGACCGAACTCTACAATCGTCCAACGAATGCCGCTGCGCCGTATGGCCGGCGCGCACGGCAATCTATACAAGCTTCGCGGTTGCCCCGCCACTGCCGGCTATAACAGGGCAGCCTCCGGATTATTCCCCGTCGGCACCCGGCGCAGGCCATCAATGGAGTGAAGCATGTTTTCCCTTAACGAACGGCTACGGGCCGACACCCGCCATGTGACCGATCTGGGGCTGTGCCGGGTGCTGCTGATGAACAACCGGCTGTGGCCCTGGCTGATCCTGGTGCCGATGCGAGAAGGTGCCGTGGAAATCCACCGGCTGGAGAAGGGCGACCAAGTGACTCTGATGCGCGAGATCGCACAGGCGTCCCGCGTGGTGGAGCGGCTGTTCGCGCCGGACAAGATGAATGTCGGAGCGCTGGGCAACATGGTGCCGCAACTGCACGTCCACGTGATCGGCCCGACGCGTGGCGATCCGGCATGGCCAGGACCGGTGTGGGGTTCCGGCCATGCCGAACCGTATGAGGCGGCGGAGGCCGATGCCTTGCTGCACCGGCTGGCCGAGGCGTTCCGCGCGACGCCGTGAACTTTATCGGGTGGTGAGTGTTTGGGTGGTCAGCCATCTTTTTGGGAGACCGCCGCCATGACCGACCAAAACCGCTCCAAGTCCGTGACCTCCGACGCTCCATCGGACGCAGCCCAGCGAATCGAGAACAAGCTGGTCGACAAGACCGGCAAGGCGTCCGGCGATCCTGACAAGCCCGTCCAAAAGAAATGGGAGGAGATGGGCGGGCGGGAGGACATCGTTGAGCAGACCCAGCGCGAAGGCGGAGGGGCTTAAAGGGCTAACGCTTGCCCCATGGCCGATGTACATCCCCTCTCCACCCGCGGAGAGGGGAATACTACCGCTTCACCGTGCAGCTCAGCGCCAGCACGTCCGCCGCCTTGTCCAGATCGTCAGCGCGGATCAGCACATAGTCGGTGTTGTAGGTGGAGATCGCGAAGATCGGCAGATGAGCCTGGGCCAGCGGAACGGCGATGCGGGCCAGGATGCCGAACAGCGAGAAATCGACCACGCCCTCCACCCGGAAGGCGCGCCAGCCGCGTTCGGCCTTCACGCCGTCGGGCACCCGGTCCTCGCGGCAGAGGATTGACAGTTCCTCTCCCGTCCGGGTGGCGCCGACCAGCGGGTCGGTCCAGTCGAGCCAGTCGGGCAGGCCGCTGCCGGGCGGCAACTGAGCCACAGCCAGACGGTCGGGCAGGATCGTCAGGGTCAGGCCGCTCTGCTCGCGCACCAGGGCGGCGGTCAGCGTCGCCTCATCCACCTCGAAGGGTTTCAGGATGCGCCGGGCGCGGGCGGTCAGCGACGGCACGCCGGAGCGCATGGCGCGGCCCAGCATCTCCGCCGAGGTGGCGCGCAGGTTGGCATCCGATTCGGCGAGATCGACCACGGCCTGCAGCGCGCTGGACTGGACGATCCGGCTGGGGCTGTTCTCGAACCAGTCGGCCAGCAGGACGGTGGCGCGGTGGCGCTGCTCCTCCGTCATGGTCAGGCGTGGCATGATCTGCGCGAGGTGCCAGCGCACCTCCGCCTGTTCGATGGCGACGGCGTCGGTCAGCAGATGCTCGACATAAGGGTCGAGCCAGTTGGCATTGCCCCGCGACACCCGTTCCAGCGCATCGGCGGCGCGCATGCGGACGCTGGCATTGCGGTCGAACAGGCAGCCGACCAGCTCCGCCAGCTTGCCGCGGTCGGCCGACACCTCGTCGGCGACGGAGGGGGCGTCGCCCACCGTCCGCCGGTCGCCGATCGCCAGCCGGCGGGCGAGCGAGGCGTTCCTGATCAGCTCATCCATCTCAGCGCCGCCCGGTCGGACGGCCGAAGCGGGACGGCGTGCCGAAGCGCGAGGCGATCTTGGCACCGGTCGGCTTGGGCGGCGGCGGGGGAGGGGGCGGCGGCGGGGTTTCGCCGCGCGGCACGCCGCCGCCCGACGCCATTTCCGCCAGATCCTTGACCAGCTTCTGCACGCTGCGCACGCGGGCCTGCGGATCGGGCCATTCGCGGACATAGACCAGCTTGTGGTCGGGCCGCAGCTTCATCAGCGTCAGGTGCTGGGCAATGTAGGTCAGCAGCTTGGCCGGCTCGGCATAGAAATTGTCGTGGAAGGCCAGCACCAGCCCCTTCGGCCCGGCATCGACCCGGTCGATGTTGGCCTGTTTGCACCAGCGCTTGATGGTGACGACGTCCAGCAGGTTCTCGACCTCCTCCGGCAGTTTGCCGAATCGGTCGATCAGTTCTGCGGCGAAGCCGTCCACCTCGGCGCGGTCGACCAGATCGGCGATGCGGCGGTAGAGCGACAGACGCACCGTCAGGTCGGGGACGTAGCTTTCCGGGATCAGCACCGGTGTGCCCAGGTTGATCTGCGGCACCCATTCCTGCGCCGCGGCAGCGGCGACAGCCCCCTCCTGCATGGCGGCGCGGGCGTTGGCGACGGCCTCTTCCAGCATCTGTTGGTAAAGCTCGACGCCGACCTCGCGCACCTGACCCGACTGTTCCTCGCCCAGCAGATTGCCGGCGCCACGGATGTCCATGTCGTGGCTGGCGAGCTGGAAGCCGGCGCCCAGGCTGTCCAGCGTCTCGATGACGTGCAGGCGCTGTTGGGCGGTGGCGTTCAGCGGCTTGTTCGGCGCGTAGGTCAGATAGGCATAGCCACGTTTCTTCGACCGGCCGACACGGCCGCGGATCTGGTAGAGCTGGGCAAGGCCGAACAGGTCGGCGCGGTGGACGATCAGCGTGTTGGCATTGGGGATGTCCAGGCCGCTTTCGATGATGTTGGTGGCGAGCAACACCTCGAACTTGCCCTCGTCGAAGGCGGTCATCACGTCTTCCAGCTCGCTGGCCGGCATCTGGCCGTGGGCGGTAACGATCTTCACCTCCGGCACCAGATCGCGCACCCGCTCGGCCACCTTCGCCAGATCCTCGATGCGCGGGCAGACATAGAAGCTCTGGCCGCCGCGGTAATGCTCGCGCAGGATCGCCTCGCGGATTACCACCGGATCGTAGGGCAGGACGAAGGTTCGCACCGCCAGCCGGTCGACCGGCGGGGTGGCGATCAGCGACAGCTCGCGCACGCCGGACAGCGCCATCTGCAGCGTGCGCGGGATCGGTGTGGCGGTCAGCGTCAGCACATGGATGTCGGCGCGCAGCTCCTTCAACCGCTCCTTCTGCTTCACGCCGAAATGCTGCTCCTCGTCGACGATGACCATGCCCAGCCGCTTGAAATCGAGACCCTTGGCGAGCAGGGCATGGGTGCCGACGACGATGTCGGCCGTGCCCTCCGCCAGTTCCTTCTTCACCAGCGTCTGTTCGCGGGCGGTGACCATGCGCGACAGCTGGACCACACGCACCGGCAGCCCATTGAACCGGGTGGAGAAGGTACGGAAATGCTGGCGCGCCAGCAGGGTGGTCGGCACGACGACGGCGACCTGCTTGCCGCTCATCGCCACCATGAAGGCGGCGCGCAGAGCCACCTCGGTCTTGCCGAAGCCGACGTCGCCGCAGACCAGACGGTCCATCGGCCGGCCGCTGCCGAGATCGGTGAAGATATCCTCGATCGCCTTCAACTGGTCGTCGGTCTCGGGAAAGGGGAAGCGGGCGGCGAATTCCTGATAGACGCCCTCCGGGGTCAGCACCGGATCGGCCTTCTTCAGCATGCGCTCCGCGGCGATTTTCAGCAGGGCTTCGGCCATGTCCTTCAGGCGCTTCTTGACCCGCGCCTTGCGGCCCTGCCAGCCGGCGCCGCCCAGCTTGTCGAGCTGGACGTTGGCGTCCTCCGAGCCGTAGCGCGACAGCACCTCGATGTTCTCGACCGGAACATACAGCTTGTCGCCGCCCTCGTAGATGATGCGCAGGCAGTCGTGGGGCGCGCCGGTGACCTCCAGCGTCTCCAGCCCGTCATACCGGCCGATGCCGTGGTCCATATGGACGACGATGTCGCCTTCATGCAGGGCCGAATGTTCGGCGATGAAGTTGGCGGCCTTGCGCTTCTTCTTGGCCGGGCGGACCAAGCGGTCGCCCAGAATGTCCTGTTCGGTGATGACGGCGAGGTCGGGGGAGGTGAAGCCATGCTCCATCCCCAGCACGATGGTGCCGATGATGCCGCGGTCGAAGCGGCGGACATCCTCCATGTTCTCGGCCGGCTCCAGGCCGGGGATGCCGTGGTCGGCCAGCACGTTGGACAGGCGGTCGCGCGACCCGGCGGAATATCCCGCGATCAGCACCCGGCGCCCGTCGGCGCGCAGCGCGCGGATGTGGTCCTTCACCGCGTCGAAGACATTCACGTCGGGGCGGTTGCGCTCCTCCGCGAAGTCGTGGCCGCGCTTGCCACCGGCGTCCACCGTGCCCTTGATGCCGGGGGGCGTGGAAAAGATCTGGAGCTGCGCCACAGCGCGCTCCGCCATCAGCGCGTCCCAGACGCCGGCATCGAGGAACATCGAGGCGACCGGCACCGGCTTGTAGACCGGCGATCCCGCCCGCTTCTCGATGGTCATCATCGTGTCGCGCGAGGCGTGGAAATCGACCACCTGGGCGATGCGGGCGTCGCGCGCCTCATTGGCCTGATGGTCCAGGCTGACGATGCCGCGCGGCAGGTAATCCAGCACCGTGTCCATGCTCTCGTGGAACAGCGGCAGCCAATGCTCCATCCCGCCATACGACCGGCCGGCGGAGATCGCCTCATAGAGCGGATCGTCGTCGGTCACCGCGCCGAACAGCTCGCGGTAGCCGGAGCGGAAGCGGGCGATCCCGGCCTCGTCGAGGAAGACCTCCGACATCGGCTTCAGCTCGACACGGTCGCGCTTGTCGGTGGTGCGCTGGGTCATTGGGTCGAAGGCGCGCACCCCCTCCAACTCGTCGCCGAACAGGTCGAGGCGCAGCGGCTCCTCCGTGCCCGGCGGGAACAGGTCGATGATGCCGCCGCGCACCGCGAATTCGCCCGGCTCCCGCACCGTCTGGGCGCGGGTGTAGCCGTTGCCGGCGAGGTAGCGCTGCAGCTTTTCCAGGTCGATCCGGTCGCGCAGTTTGGCCGAGAACACCGCATCCTTGAAGGCGCTGCGCGGCGGCACCTTCTGCACCACCGCGTTGACGGTGGTCAGCACGATTAGGGGCGCCAGCCCGTCGCGGTTCGACGCCGCCTCGCGCCGGGCGATCAGGCGGGTCAGCGTGTCGATTCGCCGGGCGACGATGCCGCCGTTCGGCGATACCCGGTCATAGGGCAGGCAGTCCCAGGCCGGGAAGGTCAGCACCTCCAGCTTCGGCGTGAAGAAGGCCAGCGCCTCCGCCAGCAGGGCGCAGCGCGTGTCGTCCAGCGCCACATGCAGCAGGCCGTAGGCCCCGGCCTTCTGCGCAAGCTCCGCCAGGATGCGGGCGTCATGACCCTCGGGCGCGCCGCCGATCAGGAGACGGCCGGCGCGGCCGGGCTGGAGATCGTAACTGACCAAAGGAGGATGCCTCGGAGAAGGGGAGTGCTTGTCGGGGAGCCTTGATCTCGGCCCCGTCAGGAGCCTTGACGTGGTGTGTAACGGAATGCCGTCAACAGGCGCATCACGTCATTGTCATGCTCGGCCGGCACCGGCTCGCGCCCCGACATCCAGTCGTAGAGGTCGGGATCGCCAAGCTCCAGCAGTGCCTCGAAGCGGTCGAGCATGGCATGATCGAAGTCGCCGACATGGGCGTCGGCGAAGCTGCCCATCAGCAGGTCCATCTCGCGCGTGCCGCGGTGCCAGGAGCGGAAGCGCAGGCGCTTGCGCCGGTTTTCAATCGATTCGGCCTTCTCGGGAGCCGGTGCGGTACCGTTTTCGGTCATTGCTGTCCAACGTCGAAAGCCCCCAGCGCCACCAGCGGCGAAGGGGGGAACCATTCAGGAACCCCATCCTGCACGGGCCGGCGCGGCGATGCAACCTTGGCCGCCTGCCTTGACGCCTGCGCCTTGACCATGGGCAGGGGATGTCCTATCTGCGCTCAGACCCGCGGGGACGACCCCGCCGAATGATGAGGGTAACCGGGTGGGGACGACCCCGCCATTCCAGGACGGAGTCGCCGTCATGGCGTGGGTCACGCTGTTCTTCGCCGGTCTTTTCGAAATCGCCTGGGCCGTCGGCCTGAAATACACCGAGGGCTTCACCCGCCCGCTGCCCAGCGTGCTGACCGCTGCGGCCATGCTGGCGAGCATCCTGCTGCTGGGTGCTGCATTGAAGAGCCTGCCGCTGGGGACCGCCTATGCGGTGTGGACGGGAATCGGTACCGTCGGCACCGCGGTGCTGGGCATGATGCTGTTCGGCGAGCCCGCCGGGGCGCTGCGGCTGCTGTGCATCGCAGCGATCACCGGCGGGATCGTGGGGCTGAAGGTTCTGCATGGGTGAGGGGGAGGTTCCCCTCAAAGCGCCTCCGTCCGGCAGGTCAGCCCCAACGTCTCCGCAGTGTTCGCCACCGCCGACAGGCAAACCTCCGCCCGCTCCGCCGGGATCGACACCGAGAAGCACAGGACGTAGCGCTCGCCGGCGCGGTCGGGCAGGGTCTGCGCGTCCAGGCGGACGATGTTGGCGTCGAACTGGGTGAAAATCTCCGACAAACGCGCCACGAGGCCGGGCTGATCGCCGCCCGACACCTCGACGCGGTGGGTGATCAGCGCTTGCGGCCCAGGCTGCGGGTCGAAGGCGAAGGGGCTGACCTTCACCTCGGCACCGGCCAGGACGGGCAGGGACGACAGGCTGGCCTGAAGCTCCGCAACCGTCAGGCCGTCGGGCAGTTCGCAGACGGCGGAGAACTCGGCGCCGCTGCCCAGTGAGGCGAAGGTGGCGTCGCGCAGGTTGATGCCCTGTTCGAACAGATGGCTGGTGATGCCGGAGACCAGACCGACCCGGTCGGGGCAGAAGGTGGAAACCAGGGCCAAGCCAGCAGTCGATTCCGTCGCCATCGCACGTCTCCCGTGATCGGTTTTCTTCGAGGGGCACGGGTTCGGCCGTGCCGTCCGGATGGGCGATCATCGAAGCGGGGTGCCGGGAACGCCAGCACAAAATGGCGCTTAGACCTCAATCAGCCGCCGAACAGCCGGCGGGTGGCGGCGCTGATCGCATGAAGCTTCGCCGCCAGCGCCGAATCGACATCGTCGACATAATGGGAGGCGAGCAGGCCGAAATTCAGGTCGTCGGCGCGGTCCAGCCGCTTGGCCCCGTCGCGTGCCGCGCCGTCGATATAGTCGAGCTGGCGCTGGATGCTGGTGAGCCAGCTGTTCTCCGGCTCCCGCCGTGCCAGCGCGGCAACCCCGGCTTGGGCCTGCGCGATATGGCGGCGCAGTTCGTCGGTGGTGGCGATATCGGGCATGGCGGGGCTCCGTTACAATAGGTGGCGGGGTGCGACCTTACTGGACTGGCCCGCCGCTGGTGACGCCAGCCTTGACGGTGTTCGGCACCACGACCTGGGCGCAGCCGCCCTTGGTCTGCACGCTGGTGCCGGGGGTGGTCCAGCTGTCGACGATGGGGGCGGCGACCGACTTTAGCCCCTGGCCGGCCGGCAGAACCGCCTTGTACTCGGCCCGGCCGGTGCCGGAGATACCGAGGCAGTCGGGCGTTGCCGTCACCACCGGAGAGAAGAAGTTGCCGAATCGGATGCTGTCATAGCCGGTGCGGACATACTGGTACCAAGTCGTGCCGGCGGCCACATCAATCACCTCCAGCGGCTTGGAGAAATCGATGCCCTTTGAATCATCGGTGTAGCGGGCAGAGGTGAGGTCGGTCGAGGCGTAGAAATAGCTCGCCACCACCACGCGCGCGTTCAACTGATCCGCTTTGGTGCCGGCGGACTTGGCGGCGATCACCTGCTCGGCAGTGGGGGCGGTCTGGGCGTGTCCCGGCAGCACCGAAACCAGCGCCAATCCCAATGCGAGTGTTGCTGCCTTAAAAATGCGCGAAAGCGAATGCATGGGCAATCATCCCGTCTGGAAGGTTGAAAATCCTCCGGTAGACGATAGCAATGCAATCGGACGCTCCAAGCCTGAAATGAAGAGGGGCCGGACCGCAGCTACGGTCCGGCCCCTCTTCAAGGCAGGGGAGTAGGGATGCCCTTGGGCGTCACGCGGCAGTGCCGCCGACCGTCAGGCCTTCCAGCTTCAGCGTCGGCTGGCCGACGCCGACCGGCACGCCCTGGCCATCCTTGCCGCAGGTGCCGACGCCGGGGTCGAGGCGGCTGTCGTTGCCGATCATCGACACGCGGGTCAGGCTGTCAGGACCGTTGCCGATCAGGGTGGCGCCCTTCACGGCGGGACCCAGCTTGCCGTCCTCGATCAGGTAGGCCTCGCTGGCGGAGAAGACGAACTTGCCGTTGGTGATGTCGACCTGACCGCCGCCGAAGTTCTTGGCATAGATGCCCTTCTTGACCGAGGCGATGATCTCTTCCGGCGTGTGGTTGCCGTTGCGCATCACCGTGTTGGTCATGCGCGGCATCGGGTTGTAGGCGAAGCTCTGGCGCCGGCCGTTGCCGGTCGGGCGCATCCCCATCAGGCGGGCGTTCATGCGGTCCTGCATGAAGCCGACCAGGATGCCATCCTCAATCAGTGTGGTGCACTGGCCGGGGGTGCCCTCGTCGTCGACGCTGATCGAGCCGCGCGAGTTCTCGATGGTGCCGTCATCGACGATGGTCACGCCGGGGGCGGCGATGCGCTGGCCCATCAGGCCGGAGAAGGCGGAGGTCTTCTTGCGGTTGAAGTCGCCCTCCAGCCCATGGCCGATGGCTTCGTGCAGCAGGATGCCGGGCCAGCCGCTGCCCAGAACCACCGTCATCTCGCCGGCGGGGGCGGGGACGGAAGAGAGGTTGACCAGAGCCTGCCGCAGCGCCTCGTCGACGAAGCCGCGCCAGGTTTCCGGCTGGATATAGTGTTCGTAGGTGACGCGGCCGCCACCGCCGTAACCGCCGGTCTCCATCCGGTCGCCCTCTGCCACCACGACGGAGACGTTCAGGCGGACCAGCGGGCGCAGGTCGGCGACGCGGACGCCATCGGCGCGCATGATCTGTACCGCCTGCCATTCGCCGCTGATCGAGCAGCTGACCTGCCGCACCCGCTCGTCCTTGGCACGGGCATAGGCGTCGATGTCGGCCAGCAGCTTCACCTTCTCCTCGAAGGGAACGAGGTGAAGGGGATTGTCGGGGATGTAGAGCGCGCGGTTGGTGCCGGCCGGCGGCTCTGCCAGCGTGCCGGTGTGGCCGGCCTGCACGGCGCGCACGGTGGCGGCGGCGCGGCGGATCGCCTCTTCCGACAGGTTGCTGGCGTGGGCGTAGCCGGTCGCCTCGCCGGCGATGGCGCGCAAGCCGAATCCCTGGGTGGTGTCGAAGCTGGCGGACTTCAGCTTCCCATCGTCCCAGCCCAGCGACTCGCTCTGGGCGTATTCGAGATAAAGCTCCCCATCGTCGGCACTGTGCAGGGCGTCCTGCACGACGCCTTCCACGCGGGCGCGGTCCATGCCGGCGCGGTTGAAGAAGAGATCGTCGGTGACGGCAAGCGCGCTCATGAAAACTCCGAACCTGTGATGGGGCGGAACCCGGTCTGCCCGGCCTGATGGCTTGTGCCGGCCTTGTTCCATGGTAGGACACAGTGTCATAGCGGGCGGTCTCGCGCCGCGCCGTACGATGTGTTCTAACGGACTGACTATAGTGTGGCGACGCTGGCGCGATCCGGCAAGTTCGCCGATGCCAGATTGTGTAACCTCTCGGGTACGGTGCTGAGATGGCGGAGGGAAGCATGGGCGACGGAGCGGTGCGGACAACCACGGATACCCTGAACCGCGCCGGCGCCTCCGGAGTCGGCGCCGGCATGACCGGGCCGCGTCCGCTGCGGGACCATCCGCTGCGCCAGACGCTGACCAACGAGGTCCATGCCCGGCCGCCCGAATCGCTGACGGCGCCGGTGCGCGCCACCATGCTGGCGATGCTGTCGGGGGAGGGCGCGGCGGAGGCCGACCGCCGCCATCTGGAGGCGCTGTGCGACTGGGCCGGCGTGGTCCGGCCGCCGCAGGGCGCCACCCACCACAGCGCGTCCTTCGGCAGCTTCCACCTGAAGTGGGAGCGGCATACCGAATTCTCGGCCTGGACGGTCTTCCGCCCCAGCGCGATGCCGGCCGGCTCCCTGGCCGATCCTTTCCTAGAACCGGCGCTGCACGCCCTGCCGCGCGACTGGCTGGCCGGGCTGCCGGGAGAACTGCTGGTCGGCATCCACGTCGCCGTGCTTTCCGCCGACCAGCCGGAGCCGTCCTCCAACATGATGGCGGCGATGTTCGGGTCGGAAAGCTATGTCGGGTCGCGGATCGCCGGCCGGTCGGCCACCGCCTGGACCGACTTCCGCATCCATGGCGACGGATTCTCCCGGATGCTGGTCGCCGACCATTCAATGACGCCGCGCCAGACCGGCCGTGTCGTCCAGCGGCTGCTGGAGATCGAGACCTACCGCGTGCTGGCCCTGCTGGCCCTGCCGATGGCGCGCGGTGTGCTGCCCCGAATCGGCCCGATCGAGGCCGGGCTGTCCGACGTCACCACCCGGATCGCCAGCCTGCGCGGCCTGCAGGACGAACGCGACCTGCTGGACCGCCTGACGCTGCTGGCGGCCCAGACCGAACAGATTTCGGCGGAGACGGCCTATCGATTCGGCGCCGCCCGCGCCTATTACGAGCTGGTCGAGCGGCGAATCGAAGAACTGCGCGAGATCCGGATCGAAGGGCTGCAGACCATCCAGGAGTTCATGGACCGTCGCCTGAACCCGGCGATCAGCACCTGCGAGGCGGTGGAGCAGCGTCTCGATTCGCTGTCGCAGCGCGTCGCGCGGGCCAGCAATCTGCTGCGCACCCGTGTCGAGATCGCGGTGGAGGGGCAGAACGCCGAGCTTCTCCAGTCGATGGACCGCCGTGCGCAATTGCAGCTGCGCCTGCAGGAGACGGTCGAAGGGCTGTCGGTGGTGGCGATCAGCTATTACCTCGTCGGCATCGTCGGTTATGCGGCGAAAGGGTTGAAGGGCTTCGGGTTCAAGATCGATCCCGACATGCTGGTGGGGGTGATGATCCCCATCGTCATCGCCTTCGTCTGGTCGGGGGTCAGGCGGATTCGCAAGGTGCTGGTCGGGGGGCATTGAGTTTCTGCTCTTGCCTTAAGCATAACCCTCTCCCTAATCCTCCCCCGCTCTCAGCGGACCTATGGTCCGCCTGTCGCGTCAGCACAAAGCAAAGCTTGTGCGAGAGCTTCGCGGGAGAGGGGACTGCCGCCGCCCTGACAATCAAACGACGCTGACAAGCGTCCTGCCCCCTTTCCCGCGATCGGACCGGCCTTCGGGCGGGAGAGGGATGGGGAGGGGGCCGCGCCGGCTATCACCTTCGCTCATCTGGCTCGACGCCCGAACCTCCCCCATCCTGATTCCGTGAGTCGCCCCAAGCGCCGCAACAATCCTGCGCGCCGCAGCCTCAGCGCCAGCACGTCCTTTCCAGTCCCCATCCCCAGAAAAATCCGCTTGCCCAACGGACTGCGGCGGAATGTCGCATGGCATGACCCCGATCCGGGCTCAACCTTTGTTCTCACGAACCACCCGGATGTGAGGAAAAGTCTATGCAGACAGTGGGAGAGAGGAAAGGCTTGTAACCCAGCGGGGCGCGGGGATAAGCTCCGGCTGCGGGTATATGTCGCGCTAAGATGGCGTGATCCCTGCATAAACTGGCGTTCGCTGATAAGCCCAACTATGGACCGCGCGAACAGATACGGGTCCGGACCAACAGGGCGGAGGGAGCGTCGGCGGGAAGAGACGACCGCGTGCCATGACGAGCGTCGCGGCTAAGAAGGGGTTGGGGATGAGAAGGCAAAGCCTGTACGCCGCCGGCCTGGCGGCTGTGCTGTCGATGGTAGGGGGCTGGGGCGTGACGACCGCTCTGGCGAACGAGCCGCGACCGTGGGAGATGGGCATGCAGCCCTCCGCCTCGCCGGTCAAGCACCTGATGACCTCGTTCAACGACCTGCTGACCGTCATCATCACGCTGATCGTGATCCTCGTCGCGGGCCTGCTGGCCTATTGCGTCGTCCGGTTCAACGCGAAGAGGAACCCGGTCCCGTCCAAGACCTCGCACCACACGCTGCTCGAGGTCGCCTGGACTGTGGTCCCGGTCATCATCCTGATCGTGATCGCCGTTCCGTCCTTCAAGCTGCTCTATGCGGCGGAACGCATTCCGCAGGCCGACATGACCATTAAGGTCACCGGCCACCAGTGGTACTGGGACTACGAATATCCCGACCACGGCAACATCACCTTCTCCAGCTACATGATCCCCGAGACGGATCTGAAGCCCGGCCAGAAGCGCCTGCTGGAGGTCGACAACCGCGTGGTCGTGCCGGTGAACACCACCGTGCGCGTGCTGGTGACGGCCGGCGACGTGATCCATTCCTGGGCGGTGCCCGCCTTCGGCATGAAGAAGGACGGCGTTCCCGGCCGCATCAACGAGACCTGGTTCAAGGCCGAGCGCGAAGGCGTCTATTACGGCCAGTGCTCGGAGATCTGCGGCACCAACCACGGCTTCATGCCGATCGCGGTGGAAGCCGTGTCCCGGGAAGCGTTCGACGCCTGGGTCGCCAAGGCCAAGACCGCCTTCGCGCCGAAGGACGGAGACCGCGACGTGGCGCAGCGCCCGACCGGCACGCTGGTCGAGTAACGCAGGTCGAACAAGCGGACTTCGCAACGCCCGCCAGAGGGACGACGCGATAAGAAGAACCTACCCAGCCGCCGGACGTCCGAAGGAACCGGATCGGACGGCGGCCAGGGACAGCGACAAAGGGTAGAGACATGGCAAACGCCACACCGGGACATGGGGAGCATGCTGGCGATCATGGGCACGGGCATGACGATCATCACGTCCCCGGCTTCGTGCAGCGCTGGTTCTATTCGACCAACCACAAGGACATCGGCACGCTCTATCTGATCTTCTCGGTCATCGCCGGGCTGATCGGCGGCCTGTTCTCCGTCATCATGCGGGCGGAACTGCAGTCGCCGGGGCTGCAGTTCGTCTCCGACGGCCAGATGTGGAACGTGCTGATCACGGCGCACGGCCTGATCATGGTGTTCTTCGTGGTGATGCCGGCGCTGATCGGCGGCTTCGGCAACTGGTTCGTGCCGCTGATGATCGGCGCGCCCGACATGGCCTTCCCACGCATGAACAACATCAGCTTCTGGCTGATCGTGCCGGCCTTCCTGCTGCTGCTGGGCTCCGCCTTCGTCGGCACCGGTGCAGGCACCGGCTGGACGATCTACCCGCCGCTGTCATCGACGCTGGGCCACAGCGGGCCATCGGTCGACATGGCGATCTTCGCCCTGCATCTGGCCGGCGCCAGCTCGATCCTCGGTGCGGTGAACTTCATCACCACCATCTTCAACATGCGCGCTCCCGGCATGACGCTGCACAAGATGCCGCTGTTCGTCTGGGCGATGTTGGTGACGGCCTTCCTGCTGCTGCTGGCGGTGCCGGTTCTGGGCGGCGCCATCACCATGCTGCTGACGGACCGCAATTTCGGCACCACCTTCTTCAATCCCGAAGGCGGCGGCGACCCGATCCTGTTCCAGCATCTGTTCTGGTTCTTCGGCCACCCCGAAGTCTACATCATGATCCTGCCGGCCTTCGGCATCATCAGCCACATCGTGTCGACCTTCTCCAAGAAGCCGGTGTTCGGCTATCTCGGCATGGCCTACGCCATGGTCGCGATCGGCGTGGTCGGCTTCGTCGTGTGGGCGCATCACATGTATACGGTCGGCCTGGACGTCGACACCAAGGCCTACTTCACCGCCGCCACCATGATCATCGCGGTGCCTACGGGCGTGAAGATCTTCTCCTGGATCGCCACCATGTGGGGCGGGTCGATCGAATTCCGGGTGCCGATGCTGTGGGCGCTGGGCTTCATCTTTCTGTTCACGGTCGGCGGCGTCACCGGCGTGGTGCTGGCGAACGGCGGTCTCGACAACTACATGCACGACACCTACTACGTCGTCGCGCACTTCCACTATGTGCTGTCGCTGGGTGCGGTGTTCTCGATCTTCGCCGGCTGGTACTACTGGATCGGCAAGATGTCGGGGCGCCAGTATCCGGAGTTCTGGGGCAAGGTCCATTTCTACACCACCTTTATCGGCGTCAACCTGGTGTTCTTCCCGCAGCACTTCCTGGGCCTGTCGGGCATGCCGCGTCGCATCCCTGACTACCCGGACGCCTTCTGGGGCTGGAACATGATCTCGTCGCTGGGCGCTTACATCTCCTTCGCCTCGACGCTGCTGTTCGTGTGGATCGCCTGGAAGACCCTGCGTAGCGGCGAACGGGTGCCGGGCGCCTACTGGGGTCCGCAGGCCGGCACGCTGGAATGGTCGGTCAGCTCGCCGCCTCCCTTCCACGCTTTCGAAACGTTGCCGCAGGTGAAGTAAGCATGCTAACGGGCGGGCGTCGCCGCGAGGAAGCGCCCACCCGATAGGAAGGGTACCAGGCCGAGCAGCCCGAAGAATGGGCGCCGGCAGGAGGGGCGCCGGGGTGACGACTTGTGGTTGGAAGGCCCGGGGTTAGAAGACAAGGACATGATATGACGGACGTGACGAACGAACTGACGCTCAACCAGACCGGAGGGGCGTCGGCCGGTGATTTCATCGAGTTGCTCAAGCCGCGGGTCATGTCGCTTGTGGTCTTCACCGGGCTGGCCGGCATCGTGCTGGCGCCCGGCCACATCCACCCCTTCCTGGCGATGGTCGCCGTGCTGTGCATCGCCGTCGGCGCCGGGGCGTCGGGCGCCATCAACATGTGGTACGACCGCGACATCGACGCGGTGATGACCCGCACGGTGAAGCGCCCGATCCCGTCGGGCCGGGTCGAGCCGGCGGAGGCGCTGGGCTTCGGCGTCACCCTGTCGGTTCTGTCCGTGGTGGTGATGGGGCTGGCGGTGAACTGGACGGCGGCGGCGCTGCTGGCGGTCACCATCGGCTTCTACATCTTCGTCTACACCATGTGGCTGAAGCGCCGGACCCCGCAGAACATCGTGATCGGCGGGGCTGCCGGTGCCTTCCCGCCGATGATCGGCTGGGCGGCGGTGACCGGGACGGTCGATCTGCCCTCCATCCTGCTGTTCCTGCTGATCTTCCTGTGGACGCCGCCGCATTTCTGGGCGCTGGCGCTGTTCCGCAACGGCGACTACACCCGCGCCGGCGTGCCGATGATGCCGGTTGTGGCGGGAGAGGCGGCGACCAAGCGCCAGATGCTGCTCTACACGCTGATCCTGCTGCCGGTGGCCGCGGCGCCGTACTTCGTCGGCATCGCCGGGCCGGTCTATCTGGCGGTGTCGGCCATCCTCGGACTGATGTTCGTCGGCTGCGCCGTCCGCGTCCTGCGGGCAAGCGACGACAAGCCGGCCAAGAAGATGTTCGGTTTCTCGATCCTGTACCTGTTCCTGCTGTTCGCCGTGATGATGGGCGAGCAGATGATCCTCGGAGGGTGGGCATGACGGTGATGGAACGCGATGGCCTGACCGATACCCGTACCTCGGTCGAAGAGCAGAGGCGGCAGGAGGCCGACCTTCGCGCCAAAAAGCTGCGGGGCCGCAATCTGGCGGTTCTGGCCGCGCTGCTGGCGCTGGTCGCCCTGTTCTACGCCATCACGGTCGTGCGGATGGGTGGGGCGCACTGATGGCCGGGCGCGACGACAAGCTGCGCCGCCGCAACCGCCTCATCCTCGGCACCCTGTTCGGGATGGTGGCCGGGATGATCGGGCTGACCTATGCGTCGGTCCCGCTCTACACCCTGTTCTGCTCGGTCACCGGTTTCGGTGGCACGACCAAGCGGGCGGAACAGGCCGCGGCGCATGTCGTCGACCGCAAGGTGACCATCCGCTTCAACGCCGACACCAACTCCGCCCTTCCCTGGACCTTCAAGCCGGAGCAGAAAGAACTGGTGCTGAAGCTGGGCGAAACCGGGTTCGCCGCTTACCGTGCCGAAAATCGTGCGGCAAAGCCCACAGTCGGTACCGCCGTCTACAACGTTACGCCTGAAAAGGCGGGTGCCTATTTCAACAAGATTCAGTGCTTCTGCTTCGACGAGCAGATCCTGGAGCCCGGCCAAGTCGTGGACATGCCGGTGACATTCTTCGTCGACCCGTCGATGGCTGACGATCCGAACATGGACGACGTGAGCACCATCACGCTGTCCTACACCTTCTTCCGCGCCAAGGACAGCGAGGCCAAGCTTGCGCAGCACACGGCCACCGCCACGTCTTCGGATACGGGGGCAAGCAAACAAAAGGCGGAGCCGGGGGCGACCGCCACAAACTGAACAATATGGGGTAGTGAGACGATGGCCGACATCACCCACGGGCAAATGCCGCACGCCGAACCATCAGCCCATGAACCGGGCGCCGGCATCCCGCATCCCTACCATCTGCTGAAGCCCAGCCCCTGGCCGCTGATCGGCGCATTTTCCGGCGGGCTTCTGGCGACCGGGCTGGTCATCTTCATGCATGGCGGCGGCAAGTTCCTGCTGGTGCTGGGCATACTGGCCATTCTGGTGACGATGTTCGGCTGGTGGCGTTCCGTCATCCGGGAATCTGTGGTGGAGCATGCGCACACGCCGGTGGTGAAGATCGGCCTGCGTTATGGCATGGCGCTGTTCATCGCGTCGGAGGTGATGTTCTTCGCCGCCTTCTTCTGGGCCTTCTTCCATGCGGCGCTGGAGCCCAAGGTTTCGCCGATCAATCCCGACGCCATCTGGCCGCCGCCGAACGTGCATGTCATCGACCCGTTCGACATGCCGCTGATGATGACGCTGACGCTGTTGCTGTCGGGCGTGACCGTCACATGGGCGCACCATGCGATTCTGGAGGGGCATAACCGGACGGCCGCCAAGGCGCTGGGCCTGACCGTTCTGCTGGGCGCGCTGTTCACCTTCTTCCAAGGCTACGAGTACGTCCACGCCGCCTTCAAATTCACCGACGGCATCTTCCCGTCAACCTTCTACATGGCGACCGGCTTCCACGGCTTCCATGTGCTGGTCGGCACCATCTTCCTGGCGGTCTGCTGGGTGCGCACGGTGAAGGGGCATTTCACTCCGGAAAGCCATTTCGGTTTTGAGGCGGCGGCCTGGTACTGGCACTTCGTCGACGTCGTCTGGCTGTTCCTGTTCGTTTCGGTCTATTGGTGGGGTGGTCATGGCGGCGTGATCGCCGCCCACTGACGCCACCGGTGCCGAGCCGTTCCGGCGGCTTATATGTCTGCCGGAACGGCCCGAACGGGAGGTTATGGCGTGATTGATCTGTACCCAAGAGTTTCCCCGTTATCGGCGGGTCTGCGCAGCGTCTGCCCGCGCTGTGGCAAGGGGAGGCTGTTCGACGGCTATCTGACGGTGGCGGAGCGCTGCAATGTCTGCGACCTGGATTTCTCCCAGGTCGACAGCGGCGACGGCCCTGCCGTCTTCCTGATTTTCATCCTGGGCTTTCTGGTGGTGCCCATCGCGCTTTGGGTGTCGATGACGGTGGACTGGCCGCTGTGGCTGCACGCCATCGTTTGGAGCATCGTCGTGCTGGCATTGACGCTGGGTATGCTGCGGCCGGCCAAGGGCTGCATCGTCGCCTTGCAGTACCGCTATCGCCGCAGCGAAGTGGAGAAGGGGTCGTGAGCACCACTGCCGTCGAGACGGGGGAGCGACGCCGTTTCCGCCCCTCGCTTGGGGCGACGCTGGTCACCCTGGTCGGGTTGACGGTGACCATCGGGCTCGGCACATGGCAGCTGGAGCGGCTGCAGTGGAAGCAGGACCTGATCGCGCGGATCGATCGGCAAATGGCTGAGCCCGCGGTGCCTCTGCCCGCCCGCATCGACGATCCCTCTGCGTGGGAGTTCCGCCCGGTGACGCTGGCCGGCCGCTTTCTGAACGACAAGGAAATGCTGCTGATCGCCCGCCCGCACCAGGGGCAGGTGGGCTACGAGGTTCTGACGCCATTCCAGCGGGCGGATGGGGCCGGCATCGTGCTGGTCAACCGCGGTTTCGTGCCGATGGACCGCCGCGATCCGGCGACCCGCTCCACCGCGCGGGTGGAGGGGGAGGTGAGCGTCAAGGGCATCGTCCGCGTACCGCAGCCGCCCGGCTTCTTCCAACCCGGCAACGGAACGCCGGCGCCGGGTTCCGCCTGGATGCGCGCCGATCCGCCGGCGATGGCGGCTGCGTTGTCGCTGAGCGATGTGGCTCCTGTGGTGGTGGAGATGCTGCCGGGGCAGGGGGCCGGTCTGCCGGGTGCGCCGGCCGGGACGCTGGCGGGGATTGCGCCACGGGTGGAGTTGCCGAACAACCACCTGCAGTATGCCTTGACCTGGTATGGGCTTGCGGTGACGCTCGCCGGAATCTACGTGCTGTCACAGCGCAAGCGCGCCGACACCGGAACCGACGGACGACCCGATGACCGCATATCAGGAGCTTGAACGCCGACACGCCCGCATCGCCGCCATCGGCGACGCGCTGGGCATCCTCGGCTGGGACACCCAGACGATCATGCCGGAGGGCGCCAACGACGGCCGGGCGGAACAGACCGCAACCCTGTCGGTGATAGCGCACGAACTGGCGACCGACCCGCGCATGGCCGACCTGCTGGCCGAGGCCGAGAGCGACGACAGCCTCGACCCCTGGCAGCGCGCCAACCTGCGCGAGATGCGCCGGCATCACGTCCACGCCACCGCCATCCCCGCCGATCTGGTGGAGGCGACCAGCAAGGCGGTGTCGGTCTGTGAAATGACCTGGCGCGCCGCGCGGGCGGAGAGCGACTTCGCCAAGCTGCTGCCATCCCTGACCGAGGTGCTGGCCCGCGTACGCGAGGGAGCGGAGGCGTTGGGATCCGTGATGGGGATCAGCGCCTATGACGCGCTGCTCGACAGCCACGACCCGGGTGCGCGGGCGGAGCGCATCGATGCGTTGTTCGCCGATCTCTCCGGCTTCCTCCCCGACCTGATCGGCCGCGTGCTCGACCGCCAAGCTGCGGCGCCGGCTGTGATCGAGCCGCAGGGACCGTTTTCGGTGGAGAAGCAGCGCGAGCTTGGCGTCCGCATGATGGAGCGGCTGGGCTTCGATTTCAGCCGCGGCCGGCTCGACGTGTCGCTGCATCCCTTCTGCGGCGGGGCGACCGGGGATGTGCGCATCACCACCCGGTATGATGAAGCGAACTTCACCGACGCGCTGATGGGCATCCTGCACGAGACCGGCCATGCGCTGTACGAGCAGAACCGCCCGCGTGCGTGGCTGAGCCAGCCGGTGGGGCAATCGCGCGGCATGGCGGTGCATGAAAGCCAGTCGCTGCTGATGGAAATGCAGGCCTGCCGCTCGGCCGAGTTCATCACGTGGCTGGCGCCGGTGGTGCGCGAGACCTTCGGCGGGGAGGGGCCGGCCTGGGAGGCCGACAATCTGCGCCGGCTCTACAGCCGGGTGGAGCGTGGTCTCATCCGCGTCAACGCCGACGAAGTCACTTACCCCGCCCACATCATCCTGCGCTATCGCTTGGAAAAGGCGCTGATCGCCGGCGACCTGACCCTGCCGGACCTGCCGGGCGCCTGGAACGACGGCATGGCCGAGTTGGTGGGCGTGGTGCCGCCGAACGACCGGCTTGGCTGCTTACAGGACATCCATTGGCCGGGTGGCGGCTGGGGCTATTTCCCCAGCTACACGCTGGGTGCGATGACAGCGGCGCAGTTGTTCGACGCCGCGCGCACCGCCGACCCTGAGATCGTCCCGGCGCTGTCGCGGGGCGAATTTGCGCCGCTGGTAAACTGGCTGCGGGTGAATGTGCATGAGACCGGCTGCTTCCACGCCTCCGGTGACGAGTTGCTGACCGCGGCGACCGGCCGGCCGCTGGATGCGACGGTGTTCAAGCGCCACTTGGAGCGGCGGTATCTCTGACCGTCAACTCGCGGGGAGCTTGCGGAAGCCTCTTGGCAAGCGCGGGAAATGGCTTATCTTTAGGGACAGGTACATCGGGGTCTGATCCACCCCGACGTACCCATCCGATCAGCGGTTCAGAAGATCAAGGCACGCCTTGATGATCTGCAACAGCAGGATCAGGAGTGTGAGGATCTTTTCCATCCTCTTCTCTCCCTTGTTGTGTGCGGCGGTGGCGGCCTGTCCGCCACCCCGTTCACACAATCCCACTATAAATGCATGGTTGCAGATGTGTGCGGCGCTGCTGTTCGGTGACGTGCAAATTCCTGCGGATAAATCAATTCACAGGAGAAAGCTTGGGATGTCAGCATCTGTGCCGGCATGAAAAAGGCCGCCAACGAGGCGGCCATTTTTCGTTGCGCGTGACTGCGAAGATTACCCGCGGGCGGTGGTGCGCAGGGTTTCCTCGGCTGCGCGAATCAGGGCCATCGACTTGTTGACGGTCTCCTGATATTCGGCCTCGGGGTCGCTGTCGGCGACGACGCCGCCGCCGGCCTGGACATACATCATGCCGTCCTTCAGCACGGCGGTGCGCAGCGCGATACAGGTGTCCATCGCGCCCGACGCGCCGAAATAACCGACGCAGCCGGCATAGACGCCCCGGCGGGCCTTCTCCAGCTCGTCGATGATCTCCATGGCGCGGACCTTCGGCGCGCCGGACACCGTACCGGCTGGGAAGCCGGCGACCAGAGCGTCGAGTGCGTCGAACTTCGGATCGAGTTCGCCTTCGACGTTGGAGACGATGTGCATGACGTGGCTGTAAAGCTCCACGATCATCTTGGACGTGACCTTGACGGTGCCGACCTTCGCCACCCGGCCGACGTCGTTACGGCCGAGGTCGAGCAGCATCAGGTGCTCAGCCAATTCCTTCGGATCGCTCAGCAGATCGGCAGCCAGCGCCTCGTCCTCCACCGTGGTGGCGCCGCGCTTGCGGGTGCCGGCGATCGGGCGGACGGTGACCTTGCCGTCGCGCACCCGTACCAGGATTTCCGGGCTGGAGCCGACGACGGTCAACTCGCCGAAGTCGCAATGGAACAGGAAGGGCGAGGGGTTCAGGCGGCGCAGCGTGCGGTACAGCGCCAGGGGCGACGGCTTGAAGGGGAAGCGGATGCGCTGGGACGGCACGACCTGGAAGATGTCACCGGCACGGATGTACTCCTTCGCCTTCTCCACGATCGCGTGATACTCCTCGCGCGTCGTGTTGGAGGTCCAGGCCAGCGGCAGGCCGTTCTCCGTCCGCGGCTCCCGCCGGTAGGGAAGGGGGCGTTCCAGGTCGGCCAGCGCATCGGTCAGCCGTTCCCGCGCGTCGGCATAGGCCGTGGCGGAATCCTTGCCGGCCTTCGGCCACACCGGCGTCACCAACGTGATCGAATCGGTGTGGCTGTCGAAGATGGCGACGATGCTGGGCCGGGTCAGGATGGCGTCCGGGATGTTCAGCTCGTCTGGATTGTTGTCCGGCAGCCGCTCCATCAGGCGGACCATGTCGTAGGTCATGTAGCCGAACAGGCCGGCGGCCATCGGCGGCAGTTCTTCCGGCAGCGGGATGCGGCTCTCGTTGATCAGCGCGCGCAGAGCCTCCAGCGGCGCCTGATCGAGCGGCTTGAAGGCGTCGCGGTCGTGCAGGGCGTCGCGGTTGATCTCCGCCCGGTTGCCGCGCGAACGCCACACCACGTCCGGCTTGAAGCCGATCACCGAATAGCGGTCGCGCCGCGATCCGGCCCCGCGTTCTGCCGACTCCAGCAGGAAACCGAACGGACGTCCGTCCGCCAGCTTCATATAGGCGGAAACCGGGGTCTCCAGATCGCTGACCAGCGTGGTCCACACCACCTGCGGCCGACCGGCGGCGTAAGCGGCATCGAAGGTGGTGGTATCGGGCTGGACCTTCACGGCACGGAACCTCTCGGGGTTGCTGTCGGCTGAGCCGGAGACTCAGTTGCTGGCGAAGAACTGGTCGATGCGCTGGCGGTGGATGCGGACCGGATACTTGTCGCGCAGCGCGTTGGTGAATTCCGCCACCAGATCGTTCTCCATCCCCTGTTCGACCGATGCGCGGACCGGCGCCAGATCGGCATCGGCTGCCTTCGGATCGGCGGGGATCACCTCCTTCAGCCGGGCGACGACCTGGGCGTCGGCGGTGTTGCCGGTGACCACCTCGTTCGGCTTGGCGGCGAACAGCTTGGCGACCATGTCGGCCGGCAGCCCCTGCACCGATTGGGCATCGCGGGTGAAGGGGGCGGTCATGGCGAAGCTGGCGCCGGCCTGGGTGGCGACGTCCTGCGCGGCGGCTTCCGAACCCTGCTTCAGCCGGGCGGCGATCTCCTCGGCCTTCTTGGCGGCGCGCTCGGCGCGCTGCTCCTGCTGCCAGTCGGCGATGACCTGATCACGCACGTCGGCCAGCGGACGAACTGCGGCGGGGATCACGCTGTCGACGCGGACGGCGGTGAAAACACTGCCCTCGCCCTCGGTCAGGTTGGAGGTGGCGCCGGTCTTCAGTTGGAAAGCATTCGGCAACTGCGCCTTCAGGCCGGGAAGGTCGGGGGCGGCGTCCTTGCCGTCCGGCGCCTTGCCGGTGCTGTCGACCGCGGCGACCTTGGTCAGGGCCAGACCCTGGGCTTGCGCGACTTCCTCCAGCGGGGCGCCGCTGGCGAGCTGGTCCTCGACCCGGTTGGCGATGGAGAAGACGGAGTCGAGCGCCTGCTCCTTCTTCAACTCGGCCTCCAGTTGGCCACGCACATCCTCGAAGCTCTTGGTCGAGGCAGGAGTGACGCCGGTAACGGCCATGACATGCCAGCCGAGCGCGCTCTTGATCGGGTCGGAGGGCTTGCCCGGCTCCAGCGCAAAGGCGGCGTCGCCGATCTCCGGCAGGTCGGCCTTGGCAATGTTGTCCAGGGTCACCGGCTCGACACCGGCATCCTTGGCGGCTTCGGCGAGACCCTTGGCCTTCGCGGCCTCGGCGATCTGCTTGGCCTTTGCCTCGTCGTCGACCACCACCATCTGCACGGTACGCTTTTCGGGGGCGCCGAACTCGTTCGCGCGCTCCTCATACGCCTTTCGCAGCTGGGCATCGTCAATCTTGATGTCCTTGGCCAGCACGTCGGGCGACAGGCGGGCGACCGTCAGGGCGCGATATTCGGGGGCGGTGAAGCGGACCTGATGGTCGTCATACGACTGCTTGATCGTCGCGTCGTCGGGCACGCCGACATCGCCGATGGCGGCGTTGGGCAGGGTCACCACCTCCGCCACGCGCTTTTCGCCGCGATAGCGGTAGAGGTCCTGCACCAGCGGCTGCGGCGGGGTCAGGCCGGCGGACACCGCGCCGGCGACCAGCTGGCGCGCCGTCTCGCGCTGGATCATCGCGACATAGGCGTCTTCGGTCAGCTGGTTGTTGCGCAGCACCGAGCGGAAGACGTTGGGGTCGAACTGGCCCTGCTGGTTACGGAAGGCCGGCTCTTCGGCGATGCGCATGCGCACCACCTCCGGCCCGACGGCGATTCCCATGTCGGCCGCCGCGAGGTCGAACAGCGTGCGCTGGATCAGCGATTGCAGCGACTGCTCCAGAAGGCCGAATCGCTTGGCCTGCTCGGCAGTCAGGTTGCCGCCCAGCATCGGGCGTAGCCGTTCCATCTGCCGGCGGAATTCCTGGTCCAGCGCCTGCTGTCCGATCTCCACCTTGCCGACCTCGGCAACGGTGGTCGGGGTGGTGGAGCGGAACACGTCGCCGATCCCCCAGATGCCGAAGCTGAGGATCAACAGCACGAACAGGATCTTGACGACCCAGGAGCCGGCGAAATTGCGGATGAACTGGAGCATGGGACCCGAATCTAAGCGCGTCGTTCGGCCATCCGGCCGGGGCGGCGCATCATAGATAGGGGAGGGTGGGGCGGCAACAGCCCATTTCCACGCCGCCGATCTCTGGGCCGATCTCCGGCCTCCTTCAATCGGCAGGAGCAATCCGCAGAAGAACGCCCCGGCTCCACGGAAAACGTGGGCCCGGGGCGTCGGAAACTCACCGTTTGCAGAGCCCTTGGCGGGCGCCGGGGTTACTTCAGCGCGTCGCGCGCGGCATCCTTGGCGCCGCCGATGCTGTTCTGAACCTTGCCGGCGGCCTTTTCGCCGCGGCCCTCGGCCTCGGTCTTGGTGTCGCCGGTCAGCTTGCCGGCCGCTTCCTTGATCGAGCCCTTGACGGAGCGGGCGGCGCCCTCGATCCGGTCCTTGTCCATGGTGGCAACCTCTTGCGTGTTGGTTATGCCGGAACAACAGGACGGAAGGGGAAAGGGTCCATTAAAAATAGTACACGAAAGGCACGTCGGCTCGGCCGGAGGCGTCGTGGCTCAGGCCCGGCGTGGTTCGTCGGTGCCGCGGCCGGCCCCGCGCGGCGGGGTGCCGCCGCCGATGCGCATCGGACCGGCGCTGTGCCGGCGCAGCGCCGCCAGCTGCAGGGCGTGGTGGGCGATCTTGTCGCGGAATTCAGGGTCGACCCGGCTGAAGGCGCTGTAGGCCAGCCTTACCGCCGCTGGCGAGCGGGTGCGCAGGGCCTCATTCAGGGAATCGCGCAGAGTGCGCAGTTCGAGGATGCCGGGAACGAAGGCCATCTCGACCGCCTCCGCCAGGATTTCGACGGAACACAGCGTTGCTTCGTCGTCGAGCGTAAGCGTCACTCTGCCGCGTCCAATCCGATCGTCGGGGCTGATGGTCAGGAACCGAGCAGGTCGAGAACAGCCGTCAGGCAGCGGTGACGGGCCAGGCACTCCTCGCAACATCCGATGGCCTGCACCGGCTGCGGGCAATGCTGACGGCGCAATGCCTCCAACCCTTGAAACAGGACGTGCTTCTTCGCATCCGAGATCACGTCGGTGGCCTGGATCGTTTCGAAAGCGTCCCGCATAGGATTGGTCGCGTCTATGAACATCGCCGTATGCCTCCGTTCCTAGCGAACTTATGACGCACCCCTAATGAAGTCCATGAATGCGCTGTAATATTACGGCAGCAAATTGAAACGAGCTGTGGCGCCATTCACCGGCGCGCACCGCATTGACGCGGCAATCGGCGATGGGCAGCATCGGCCCGGTCGATGACGGGGAAGAAACGGAGGCGGAATGGCGCGGGCGCTGGGGGCGACGTTGGCCGTCTATGGTGTGGCCGCATTGGCGGAGATCGCCGGCTGCTTCGCCTTCTGGGCCTGGATAAAGCTGGGCCGGAGCGCATGGTGGACATTGCTCGGTATCGCGAGCCTGTGCCTGTTCGCGTGGCTGCTGACGCGGGCCGACGCCGACTTTGCCGGACGCGCCTATGCCGCCTATGGCGGCGTCTACATCGCGGCGTCGCTGCTGTGGCTCTGGCTGGTCGAGGGTGTGCGGCCGGACCGCTGGGACGCGGCCGGCGCACTGGTCTGTCTTGCCGGGGCGGCGCTTATTCTTGCCGGCCCGCGCGGGAGTTGAAGGTGGGCGACAGGTTGGGCGGAACCGGCCGGTTGACCGAGCGCCGCAGGGCAGGGCCGTTCACCAGAACGAGGCGGCCGGCATCGTCCACCCGCAGGTAGGCGCCGACGCGCACGGTCCGGCGAAGGATGTCGTCGTTGAGCATGATCTGCGCATCGGCCAGGGACAGCGGGGTGCCCTGGTAGTACGCACGGCCGTCGGCGTGGCTGATCTGGCTGAATGCGTTGGTCATGTCTGAATGCTCCCAATCGATTTCTTGAACCGCGGACCGTTGGCGGACCCGAAGCGACGGCAGCATCCGGCGTGACGCTGGTGGTTCACGCCTGTGGCTGCGGCCATTGTCGGACAAACGCCTGGGACGTCCGGTTTATTCCTCCATCGCGGGCTGTGAGGCGAATTGCTTCCCGTGCGGGGAATGTGTGGAGAGAATCTTGGGGCCGATACCGCCGCAGGTCCAGCCCGCCGTGGCGAATGCCACCGAATTGTCGCAGACCACACGCGCAAAAGCTGTGGTGGTGCTGCCGGGCGCGACCGATTATTCCGGGAACGGTGCCGCGGATTGAACCATGTCAATCGTGTACCGGCCTCTAACCGTTAGAGTGCGACGGCATCACGGGCGGCGGATTGCGCAAATGTTTGGCATTTGCGGAATCGCTTGGCGTTGGAAATCAAGCCGGACGGGGTCATAATACCTCCGTCGGGTATCCGATTCAGCCGCCGGGCGGCCGTCGGTGCATCATCAGGCCGGCCTTTCCGGCTGGACAGAGAAAAGCGGATCGTTTCGTGGACCTACAACCGGCGGATCAGATGAACGGTTCCGAAAGCAGCGGTTCCAGCGGGGATCACTCCGCCGCGATGCCGCGTGATTCCGCCTTTCTGGCCTCTTTGGCCGCCAGCCTGCTGGACGACGGCGGGATGGCGCTGGTCTATCTGGACCGTGACGGCTTGTGCCGCCATGCCGATCCGCACTTTGCGGCGGTCCTGGACCGCTCGCCGGCGGACCTGATCGGCCGCGAGTTGACCGGCATCGACCACCCCGTGACCGCGGCGCTGACCGCAGCCGTTGCGGCGCTGAGCGGATCGCCGGTGCAGACCTCCGCGCCGGTCGACTGCCCGACGGTCGGCTGCGACGGTCGGCGCTCGATCCTCAGCGGCAGCGTGATCGCCCACCGCGATGCCGCCGGGGCGACGGTCGGCTATCTCGGCACCTTCCACCTGACCGGCGACCCCGACCGCATCGCGGAGTTCGTGACCTGTCGGGATTCCTTCATCGCCACCCTGCTGGACGCGGCGGTGGACGGCATCATCGTCTCTGACCGCAGCGGGATCATCCGCTCCATCAACCGCGCCTGCTGCCGCCTGTTCGGCTATGAGGAGGGTGAACTGGTCGGGCGGAACATGTCGATCCTGATGCCCCCGCCCTTTTCGCGCGACCATGGCCGCTACGTCGACACCTATATGCGGACCGACCGGGCCAAGATCATCGGCATCGGCCGCGAAACGCTGGGTCAGCGCAAGGACGGCACGGTGTTCCCCATCCATCTCAGCGTCGGCCAAGCGCGGCTGGGAGAGGATGTGACCTTCGTCGGCATCATCCGCGACATCTCCGAACGCCTCGCGGCAGAGCAGCGCGCCTCCTACCTCGCGCGGCACGATCCCCTGACCGGGGTCCTGACCCGCACCGCCTTTCTGGAGGAGTGTGAGGCTCTGTTCGCCGGCAGCCGCGCCGAGGAGGAAGACGTGGCTTCGAGCGGGAGCCTGTTCGCCCTGTTCTCGCTCGACGTCGACCAGTTCAGCGACGTGAACGAAGCCTTCGGCTTCCATGTCGGCGACGCCGCGCTGAAGGCGATGGTCAGCCGTGTGACGGAGGTGCTGCCGCCCAACACCATCATCTGCCGCATTGCCGCCGACGAATTCGCAGCGCTGTCACGGGTGACCGACGCCGACCACGCACGCACGCTGGCCGGCGTGCTGCACGACCGGCTGACCGCGTCGATCTACGCCGACCGCCATTGGGTGCGGCTGCGGCTGTCGGTCGGCGCCGCGGTGCAGGACGACACGGTTACCACGCTGGAGGACCTGAACGCCAAGGCCAAGCTGGCCCTGCAGGCGGTGCAGCACAACGGCGGCAACGCCGTCTGCTTCTACACGCCGGAAATGGCGGCGGCGGCGACCCGGCGGATGATGCTGACCATGCATCTGACCCACGCCATCGAGCGCAACGAGCTTCGCCTCGTCTACCAGCCCATCGTCGACAAGGCCGGGCGGGTCCGGTCGGCGGAAGCGCTGCTGCGTTGGGAGCACCATGCCTTGGGGCCGGTCTCGCCCGGCGAGTTCATCCCGGTCGCGGAGGAAAGCGGCCTGATCGTGCCGATCACCGACTGGGTCCTGTCCACCGCGGTCGCCCAGATGGCGGTCTGGGAGGCGGACGGCGTGCTGCCCGACCGCGTTTTCCTCAACATCTCCGGCCAGCAGTTCCTGCGCGGCAATCTGCCCCTCCGGCTGGAGGAACTGCTGGGCGAGCATCCGTCGCTGCGCAGCCATCTGGGGCTGGAGATCACCGAACAGGCGGCGGTGCGCGACCTGAAGGTGGCGGTGCGGACGCTGAGCGAACTGGCCGATCTGGGCATCCAGGCGGCCATCGACGATTTCGGTTCCGGCTATTCCTCCCTCAGCTATGTGCAGCAGCTGCCGGTGGCGAAGCTGAAGATCGACCGTGCCTTCGTCATCGACGTGCCGGAGAATCCCAAAAGCAACGCGCTGGTCCGCGCCGCCGTCGGCATGGCGCACGGCCTGGGCCTGACCACGGTGGCGGAAGGGGTGGAGACGGCGGAGCAGCGCGATTTCCTGGTGTCGGTCGGCTGCGACCTGATGCAGGGCTATCTGTTCGGCCGCCCGATGCCGCCCGAGGCGCTGGCCGACATGGTGCGCTCCCAAGCCACGCCTGCGGTTGCCTGATCCCTCTCCTTGGGGTGAATCCTGTCTCGACAGCGCCAGCTGCAACTGATATCCATTCGCACGGAATTGAGAGCCATTCGCAGTCCGGGAGTGATGGATGTTCATCGACAAGATCGCTGGTGTCGCCTTCGCCGTTGGCGCCTTGACCGCCTTTTCGGTTCAGGCTCAGGAAGTCAATGTCTACAACTCGCGTCATTACAATACCGACCGCGCGATCTATGAAACCTTCACGAAGTCGACCGGTATCAAGGTCAACATCATTGAAGGCAACCATGATGAACTGATCCAGCGCATGAAGTCGGAGGGAGCCAGCAGCCCGGCCGATCTGTTCATCACCGTGGATGCCGGCCGTCTGGCCGCCGCGGCCAAGGAAGGGCTGCTCGCCCCGGTCAGCTCGCCGGAGCTGGAAGCGGTCAAGGTTCCGGCCAACCTGCGCGATCCGGACGGCGCCTGGTGGGGCCTGTCCAGCCGCGCCCGCATCATCGTCTACGCCCGCGACCGGGTGAAGCCGGAGCAGATCAAGGATTACGAGGATCTCGCCAAGCCGGAATGGAAGCACCGCGTCCTGACCCGCAGCGGCACCCATCCCTACAGCCTGGCCCTGACCGCATCGATGATCGAAGCGCTGGGCGAGGAGAAGACGGAGGAGTGGGTCAAGGGCCTCGTCGCCAACCTCGCGCGTCCGCCGCAGGGCGGAGACACCGACCAGATCCGCGCGGTCGCGGTGGGCGAGGGCGACGTCGCCATCGCCAACACCTATTATGTCGGCAAGATGATCACCTCGGCCAAGCAGGAGGATCGCGAGGTCGCGTCCAAGGTCGGCGTCATCTTCCCCAACCAGGGCAACCGCGGCACCCATGTGAACCTCAGCGGCGCCGGCGTGGTGAAGACTTCCAAGAACCAGGAGAATGCCCGCAAGCTGCTGGAATATCTGCTGAGCCCGGAGGCGCAGCGCCAGTTCGCCGACGGCAACATGGAGTATCCGGTCAACCCGGCGGTCCAGCCGCATCCGGAACTGGTGAAGCTCGGCAGCTTCAAGGCGGCCCAGGTGAATGCCGCCTCCTTCGCCGCCCACACGCCGCAGGCTCTGCGCATCATGGACCGTGCCGGCTGGAAGTAAGATGACCGACGCTCCTTCTCCTTCCGTCATCCTGTCCGGCATCACCCACCGCTATGGGCAACTGACGGCGGTCGACGATGTCTCGTTGTCGGTCACCCCGCGTGAGGTGGTGTGCATCGTCGGCCCGTCCGGCTGCGGCAAGTCGACCCTGCTGCGCCTGATCAGCGGACTGGAGTCGGTCCAGAAGGGCGAGATCGCGGTGGAGGGGCAGCAGCTCGCCACCGCGGGCCGGTCGCTGCCGCCGGAAAAGCGGCCGGTCGGCATGATGTTCCAGGACTTCGCGCTGTTCCCGCACCTGACGGTGGCGGGCAACATCGCCTTCGGCCAGACCGACCGTCCGCGCGCCGAACGCAAGCGCCGGGTGGAGGAACTGCTGGAGACCATGGCGTTGACCCGCTATGCCGACGCCTACCCGCACACCCTGTCGGGCGGCCAGCAGCAGCGGGTGGCGCTGGCCCGCGCCATGGCGCGCGATCCCAAGGTCCTTCTGCTGGACGAGCCCTTCTCGGCACTGGACGAGCAGCTTCGCCGCTCGGTGCGGGAGGAGGTGGTGCGGATCATCCGCGCCAGCGGCATCGCCACCATCGTCGTCACCCACGACCCGGAAGAGGCGATGGAGATGGGCAACCGCGTGGTGGTGATGGAGGCCGGGCGCATCGTCCAGGCCGACACGCCGGTCAACCTCTACCAGCGCCCGACCAACAGCTTCGTCGCCCGCCTGTTCGGCGAGGTGAACCGCTTCGAGGCGACGGTGCGCGACGGGCAGATCGTCACGCCGCTCGGCCGGGTCATGGCGCCAGGCCTGCCCGGCGGGACGAAGGTCGAGGTCGCCTGCCGGGTGGAGGATCTGGAACTGGTGCCGCTGGGCGCCCGGCCCGACGCCGTTCCGGTGCGGGTGCGGCATTCCAGCTTTCTGGGGCCGGCGACGCGGGTTTGCCTGGACCTGGGCGGGGCGGAGGTTCATGCGCGCCTGCCGGGGCATGTCGACGTCCGCGCCGGTGAGGAACTGTCCGCTGCGATGGCGGCCGAGCGGGTGATGGTGTTTCCGGCAGGGTGAGGGGCTAGGATTTTCGGGAGGTTAGACCCCTCACGCCCCCGCCCGCACCTCATCCTCGCCGAACTGCAGCCGGCACAGCCGCGCATAGGCGCCGTCGGCGGCCAGAAGCGCGTCGTGCGTGCCCTGCTCGATGATGCGGCCGCCTTCCATCACCACGATGCGGTCGGCGTTGCGCACGGTCGCCAGACGGTGGGCGATCACCAATGTGGTGCGACCCTCCGTCAGCCGTTCCAGCGCCGCCTGAACCAGACGCTCCGATTCACTGTCGAGCGCGCTGGTCGCCTCGTCCAGCAGCAGGATCGGCGCATCCTTCAGGAAGGCGCGGGCCAGCGCCAGACGCTGGCGTTCGCCACCCGACAGCTTGACGCCGCGGTCGCCGATCACCGTGTCGTAGCCTTCCGGCAGCTTCGAGATGAAGTCATGCGCGGCGGCGGCCTTGGCGGCGGCGATCACGTCATCCATTCCGGCATCCAGGCGGCCGAAGCAGATGTTCGCCCGCACCGTGTCGTTGAACAGAACCGTGTCCTGGCTGACGATGGAGACCGCGCCGCGCAGGCTGCGCAGGGTGGCGCCGCGCACGTCCTGGCCGTCGATCAGTACCTCGCCCCCGGTCACGTCGTAGAGGCGCGGGATGAGGTTGAAGACCGTCGATTTGCCGGCGCCGCTGCGCCCGACCAGCGCCACCGTGCTGCCGGCCGGCACGTCGAGGTCGATGCCCTTCAGCGTGTCGGCCCCGGTCTCGTAGAAGAAACGGACGCCGCGCAGCGCGACCGCACCCTTGGAAACCGACAGCGGCTTGGCGCCCGGCTGTTCCAGGATGGTCGGCTGCTGGTCCAGCAGTTCGAAGATGCGCTGGGCGGCGGCCATGCCTTCCTGCAGGGCGGCGTTCAGCGTGCCGATGGCGCGCACCGGCTGGGCCGCCATCAGCAGCGCGCCGACAAAGCCGGAAAAGGCGCCGACCGAGCCCTCGCCCAGCGTCATGCGGTAACCGGCGAAGGCGATCACCCCCGCCACCGCGACGCCGCCCAGCACCTCCATCATCGGGTCGATGCGTGAACGGGCGCGCACCGCCTTCATGGTCAGCTGGTAGTTCTCGTGGAAGGCGCGGCCGGCGCGGGCGCGCTCGTAATCTTCCAGATTGTAGGTCTTGACCATGCGCGCGCCCGACAGGCTTTCGGTCAGCAGCGAGGTCATGTCGCCCATCTGCGCCTGGGTATCGCGGGAGACGCGGCGCAGGCGCTTGCCGATGCGCACGATGGGTACGGCGGCGATGGGATAGATGATGAAGACGATCAGCGACAGCAGCCAATCCAGATAGAACATCGACCCGACCAGCGCGATCACCGTCAGGATGTCGCGCACGAGCCCGGTCAGCGTGCGGGTCAGCGCGTTGCGGATGAGGTCGACGTCGTTGATGAAGCGGGAGGTCAGCGCTCCGGTCGGGGTGGCGTGAAGCTGCGCCATGTCGGCGGTCTGCAGATGCGTGAACATCGCCAGCCGGACGTCGGCGATGACGCGCTGGACGATGTCGCTGGTCACCACGGTCTGGGAATAGAGCGACACGCCCTTGATGACGGTCACCGCGATGATCGCCAGCGGGATCGCCAGCAGCATGCCGCGGTCCTGGGCGGAGAACATGGCATAGGAGCGGTCGATCAGCAGCGGATAGGCGCCGGTGGTCGCCGCCACGATCGCCATCAGCACGAAGGACAGCAACAGCTTGCCGCGATAGGGGCGCACCCACTCACGCCACATCCGGGCCGCCAGGCGTTCGGTCGCCGCATCCAGGCGCAGGGGCTTGCCGCTCTTGTTCGTCACGGTCGCATCCGATCTTTTGTCCGACGGGCTCTTGTCCGATAGGGATGGCTTAGCCCATGGGCTTCGGCTTTGTCCACCGGTCGACGCGGTGCCGCCGGTGCTGGTTACAGGCTTCCTTTACCGGTTTCATGCGAAGCTGCGGATGATCGGAGCGGCGAACATCGTGCCGCCGGGGAAGAGGGGGAGTGCCCATGCCGAACGGATTTGGCCTCAACGGCGGACTTAATGGCGGAGGAACGCGGCGTCCGCGCATCGGCCTCGCGCTGGGCGGCGGGGTGGCGCGCGGCTGGGCGCACATCGGGGTGCTGCGGGCGC
Source organism: uncultured Azospirillum sp. (assembly GCA_965650625.1). Lineage (GTDB taxonomy): Bacteria > Pseudomonadota > Alphaproteobacteria > Azospirillales > Azospirillaceae > Azospirillum. The sequence continues at coordinate 47,333 of CBFGPE010000022.1, forward strand.
TGAAGCGCTATGGCATCGAGGCCGACATCGTCTGCGGCTCGTCGGTCGGCGCGCTGGTCGGCGGCGTTCATCTGGCGGGAAAACTCGACATCTTGGAAGAGTGGGTGCGAACGCTGACCCGGATGAAGATCGTCGGCTATCTGGATCTGCGGCTGCGCCAGGGCGGCGGGCTGATCAGCGGCGACCGGCTGCTGGCGGAACTGCGCCTGCATCTCGGCGACGTGCGGATCGAGGAACTGCCTTGCCCCTATGCCGCCGTCACCACCGATCTGGTGACCGGCCACGAGGTGTGGCTGCAGCGGGGCGAACTGGTCGACGCCATGCGGGCGTCCTTCTCGCTGCCGGGCGTGTTTCCGCCGGTGTCCATTGACGGGCGCTGGATGATCGACGGCGCCCTGGTGAACCCGGTGCCGGTGTCGGCCTGCCGGGCGCTGGGCGCGCAGATGGTGATCGCCGTCAATCTGTCCGGCGACATCCTGGGCAAGGCGCGCAAGCCGGGCGCCAGCGTGCCGACCGCCGCCGGCTTCGACCTGCTGCGGCTGGTGGAGGACGAGGCACCGGGGCAGCGCCCGCTGAGCGGAATCGGCGCTCTGACGCGCCGCATCTTCCGCCGTGACTATGAGGGGCCGAGTCTGTTCGGCGTGATGGTCTCGTCGCTGGGCATCGTCACCGACCGCATCACCCGGTCGCGGCTGGCCGGCGACCCGCCGGACGTCCACATCGTGCCGAGGCTGGGCCATATCGGCCTGACAGAGTTCGACCGTGCGGACGACTGCATCCGCGAGGGTGAGGCGGCGGTGGAGCGCATCCTGCCGGATCTGCATGACGCGCTCGCCGTCTTCGCCACCGGCCCGCGCGAATCGATGCGCGGGCAGGGGCGGGACTGATTGCCTGCCTTAGTGGTTTAGTGGTCGATTGCGGTGCCCAGCGCCGCACCGCCCAGGCCGCCGATCACGGCGCCGCGGGTGCCGTCCACCGCGTAACCGCCGGCAGCACCGGCCGCACCGCCGACCACGCCGCCAGTCGAGCAGGCGGTGACGGAAAGAAGCGCGAACACCGCACCGATCAGACGCAAACGGGACATCATGCAACCCTCCTCGTGTTGACTGTTCGGTGTCTAAACACGCAAGATCGCATTTTGCTTCCATCGCCCCCTGATCTTTCCGTTCTGATACTTTCGGGCGGAACCACTTCCCCTTTCAAGCGTTGACCGGACTTTAACCCTGCAACGTTCAATCGGGGGAACAACCATGCGGTCGATCACCAAGCATTTGCGCACCACCGCTTTGGCCGCCACCGCGGCCCTGTCGCTGGCCGCCTGCCAGAACCCCAATGGCGGCATGGGGGGCATCGGCGGCATGAACACATCGGAGACCGTCGGCACGCTGGGCGGCGCCGTGGCCGGCGGGCTGCTGGGCTCCCGCTTCGGCGGCGGGGCGGGCAAGCTGGCGACCACCGCCATCGGCACGCTGGTGGGCGCCTATGCCGGCCAGCAACTGGCCCGCCACTTCACCGCGGCCGACCAGAATCGCGCGTCGGACGCGGAGGAGCGGGCGGTCGCCAACAACCAGACCATCACCTGGAACAATCCGGAATCCGGCAACCGGGGCACCATCCAGCCGGTGAAGACCTATCAGGGCAGCAACGGCCAGACCTGCCGCGACTACAACCATACGGTCGTCATCGACGGCAAGACCGAGGTCGCGCGCGGCACCGCCTGCCGCCAGCCTGACGGAAGCTGGAGGCTGGTATCGTAAGCGTACAGCCTATCCGAATGATCGCCTCCGGGTCCTACGCCTTGCGGATGTGCGGAGTTGCCGTCAAAATCAAGGAGTTCCGCCGGATGGCGGCCTGATGCGAACGGCGTGCGGGGCTTATGGAGGCGGTCAGCTACATCATCCTCATCGGATCAACCCTGCTGATCGTCAGTGTGCTGACCAGCTACCTTGCTCTGCGGGTCGGCGCACCGTTGCTGTTGATCTTCCTCGGCATCGGCCTGCTGGCCGGAGAGGATGGGATCGGACAGATCGCCTTCAACGATGCCGGCTCCGCCTTCCTGATCGGGTCGATGGCGCTGGCGGTGATCCTGTTCGAGAGCGGATTCGACACCAAGCTCGCCAGCTACAAGGCGGCGGCCTGGCCGGCGATGACGCTGGCGACAGTCGGCGTGGCGGTGACGACCGGCGTGGTCGGGGTCGCCGCCCATTGGCTGCTGGGGCTGGGCTGGACCGAGGCGCTGCTGGTGGGGGCGGCCTGCAGCTCCACCGACGCGGCGGCGGTGTTCTTCCTGCTGCGCGTCGGCGGCATCACGCTCCGCGACCGCGTCCGCTCCACGCTGGAGATCGAATCGGGCAGCAACGATCCGGTCGCCATCATGCTGACCATCCTGCTGGTGGAGGCGGCGACCCACGGTCTGGCCTCGCCCGCCGCCATCGTCGGCGAACTGGCGCTGGCCTTCGCGCTGGGCGGGGTGATGGGGCTGGCCGGCGGCTGGCTGCTGGTGGCCTTCATCAACAAGGCGAATTTCGAATCCGGGCTGAACCCGGTGGTGACGCTGACCTTCGCCCTGTTCATCTTCGCCGCCACCAACGTGCTGGGCGGCAGTGGCTATCTGGCCGTCTATGCCGCCGGGCTCTATGCCGGCAATGTCAGGCTGCGCGGGGCGCTGGAACTGCGGCGCTTCCATTCCGGCCTGACCTGGCTCAGCCAGATCGTCATGTTCGTGATGCTGGGGCTGCTCGCCACGCCGCGGGAGTTCGCCGGCATGATCCTCCCGGCGCTGGGGGTGGCGGCGGTGCTGATCCTGGTCGCCCGTCCGGCCGCGGTGTGGATGTGTCTGCTGCCCTTCCGCTTTTCCGTACGCGAGACCAGCTTCATCGCCTGGGTCGGCCTGCGCGGGGCGGTGTCGCTCCTGCTGGCGCTGGTGCCCGTGCTGGGCGGGCTTGAGAATGGCCAGCTGATCTTCAACACCGCCTTCGTCGTCGTGGTCGTCTCGCTGCTGGTGCAGGGCTGGACCATCGGCACCATGGCGCGGGCGCTTGAGCTGATCGTGCCGCCGCGCCGCGGTCCCGTGGAGCGCGTGGAGCTTGAGCTTCCCGGCAACGCCGATCAGGAGCTGGTGGCCTACACCGTCCATGGCAAGAGCCCGGCGGCGCGCGGCCAGCGCATGCCGCGCTGGGCCAAGCCGTCGCTGGTGATTCGGTCTGGCGCGGTGGTGCCGCTGCACAAGGCCAAGCCGCTTCAGCCCGGCGACCATGTCTATCTGTTCACGCCTCAGCACCGGTTGCCGCTGATCGACAAGCTCTATGGCGGCAGCCGGGCGCTCGACCAGAATGACCGGGATTTTTATGGCGATCTGGTGCTGAGCCCCGACGCCACGGTGGAGCAGATCGCCGAGATGTACGGCCTGCCGCTGTCGCTGCCGAACGCCCGCCTGACCTTGAGCGACCTGCTGCGCAACGAGTTTGGCGGCTCCTGCGAACTGGGCGACCGGGTGCGCATGGGTGGCGTCGAGCTGATCGTGCGCGACATGGAGGACGACACCATCACCTCCGTCGGCATGGCGCTGGAGCCGGCCCGCGTGACCAGCCGGCGGCGGCCGCTCTACCAGCGGATCGCCAATGTCGGCGGACGGCTGCGCGGCTGGTGGAACGAACACGCCTTCCGGCGCTGGAAGGAACGCGAGAAGCTGAGGGCACGCCGGCCGGAGGCGCTGCCGCCGCCAACTGAACCGAAGCGCGAGGAACGGGTGGAAAGCCGAAACGACGCCTGAGGTCAGCCTTGGTGGCCCGGCCGCGACGCGGCGATGGTGCGGCTGAGATAGATCACCGGCGCCAATCCGACCAGCACGATCACCAGGGCGGGTAGGGCGGCATCGTCCAGCCGCTCGGTGGAGGCCATGCGGAAGGCCTCGATCGCCAGCGTGTCGAAGTTGAAGGGCCGCAGGATCATCGTCGCCGGCAGCTCCTTGGTGATGTCGACGAAGACCAGCATGGCGGCGCTGAGCAGGCTGGGGCGCAGCAGAGGCAGATGGACCCGGCGCAATACCTGCAGCGGCGTGTGGCCGAGCGAGCGGGCCGCCCCCTCCAGATTCGGGCCGATCTTGGCGAATCCGGACTCCAGCGGCCCATAGGCGACGACGAAGAAGCGGATCAGATAGCCGTAAAGGATGCCGGCGATGGTGGTGCCGAGGATGGCGCCCATCGGCCAGCCGGTCCAGTCGCGCGTCAGCCCAACGGTGATGAGGATGCCGACCGCGATGACGGTGCCCGGCGTGGCGTAGCCGAGCGAGGCGAGGCGCGCGGCGCCGGTGGCCAAGCCGCTGCGGTCGTGGCGCACGCCATGGATCACCATCAGCGCCACCGTGACCACCAGCAGCGCTCCGCTGGCGCCGAGAATGAAGGTGTTCACCGTCAGGTCGGTGAAGCGGGCGAGCGTCAGCTCCGTGCCGCCGCGCAGGATCATGCGGATCAGCACTGCCCCCGGCAGCAGGAAACCGAACAGCACCGGCGTCAGGCAGACGATCCAGGCCAGCACCGTGCCGCGGGCCGACAGGCGCGGAGCGGGCAGGGCGCGGTAGCGGCCGGTGGTCTGGTGAAAGCGCATCCTGCCGCGCGACAGCCGCTCCAGCCCGACCAGCGCCAGCACCACCAGCAGCAGGACGGCGGCCAGCTGCGCCGCCGCGGCGGGGTCTCCCAGCGCGAACCAGGTGCGGTAGATGCCGACGGTGAAGGTGTCGATGCCGAAATAGCGCACCGCGCCGAAGTCGGCCAGCGTCTCCATCAGCGCATAGCCGACGCCGGCGACCAGCGCCGGGCGGGCCAGCGGCAGCGCCACGCGGCGGAACGCGCCGAAGGCGGTGCAGCCCAGCGTCCGACTGGCCTCCAGTACGCAGACCGACTGTTCCAGGAAGGCGGCGCGGGTCAGCACATAGACGTAAGGATAGAGCACCGACGACAGCACCAGCCCGGCGCCCCAGGCGGTGTGGATCTCCGGGAACCAGTAGTCGCCACGCCGCCAGCCGAAGGTGGCGCGCAGGAAGGACTGCAGCGGCCCGGCATATTGCAGGAAGTCGGTGTAGGTGTAAGCCAGCACATAGGCCGGCATGGCCAGCGGCAGCAGCAGCAGCCATTGCAGGACCCCGCGACCGCGGAAGTCGTGCATGGTGACGGTCCAGGCGCAGGCGACACCGGTCACCAGCGTGACGTTGCCGACGATGCCCAGCAGGATCAGCGTGTTAAGGATATAGCCGGGAAGCACCGTCCGCGCCATGTGCCCCCACAGATCGGTGGAGACGCCGGCAGACTGGACGAAGACGGCGAGGATCGGCAGGGCGATCAGCAGCGCGAGGATCAGGGCGAACAGGCCGGTCAGGCCGATGCCGGACAATAGTCTAAAGGGCCACAGCTGGCGGAGAGAGAAGGACGGGGAGCCGGGTGACTTCGCGTCGGTCGCCATCGCCATGCGGAAACATCCTCGCACCGGTTCAAACAGAGGGGGCAAAAAGAAGGCGGCGCCTGCTCCCTGGTGAGGGGGCAGACGCCGCCGGTACTCTACACTATATGCGAACCGTTATCAGCTGGCTTCGGCAGCGCGCTGGTGACGCTTGCGCTCGTTCGGGTCGAGGTAGCGCTTGCGCAGGCGGATCGACTTCGGAGTCACCTCCACCAGCTCGTCATCAGAGATGTAGGACAGCGCCTTTTCCAGGGTCATCTGGATCGGCGGGGTCAGGCGAACCGCCTCGTCCTTGCTGGTGGTGCGGATGTTCGTCAGCTGCTTGCCCTTGATGACATTGACCTCAAGGTCATTGCCGCGGGTGTGCTCGCCGATGATCATGCCCTGGTACACCGGAACGCCCGGATCGATCAGCATCGGGCCGCGATCTTCCAGGTTCCACAGGGCGTAAGCCACCGCGGTGCCGTCGCTGTTGGAGATCAGCACGCCAGTGCGGCGAGCCGCGATGGCGCCCTTGAACGGGGCGTAGCCGTGGAACAGGCGGTTCATGATGCCGGTGCCGCGGGTGTCGGTCAGGAACTCGCCCTGATAGCCGATCAGGCCGCGCGACGGCGCGTGGAAGACGATGCGGGTCTTCCCGCCGCCGCTCGGGCGCATCTCGATCAGGTCGGCCTTACGCTCCGACATCTTCTGGACGACGGTGCCGGAGAACTCCTCGTCGACGTCAACGACGACTTCCTCGATCGGCTCCAGGCGCTGGCCGTTCAGCGGGTCGGTCTTGAACAGCACGCGCGGACGGCTGATCGCCAGCTCATACCCCTCGCGGCGCATGGTCTCGATCAGGATGCCCAGCTGCAGTTCGCCGCGGCCGGCCACCTCGAAGGCGTCGCCGCCCTCGGTGTCGGCGATGCGCAGAGCCACGTTGCCTTCCGCTTCGCGGAACAGGCGGTCGCGGATCATGCGGCTGGTGACCTTGTCGCCCTCGCGGCCGGCCAGCGGGCTGTCGTTGACCGAGAAGGTCATCGCCAGGGTCGGCGGGTCGATCGGCTGGGCGGCCAGCGGCTCGGCAACTTCCGGCGCGCAGATGGTGTCGGCCACGGTGGTGTTGGTCAGGCCGGCCAGCGCGACGATGTCGCCGGCATGCGCCTCTTCCACTGGAACGCGCTCCAGGCCACGGAAGGCCAGCACCTTGCTGATGCGGGCGTTCTCGACCAGCTTGCCGTCGCGGCTCATCGACTTGACGGACATGTTGACCTTGACCGAACCCGTCTGGATGCGGCCGGTCAGGATGCGGCCCAGATACGGGTTCGCTTCCAGCGTCGTGGCCAGCATGGTGAAGGGCAGGTCTTCCTCGACCTTCGGGGCCGGGACATGGTCGCGGATCAGCTCGAACAGCGGGGTCAGCGTCTCGCGGGCGCCGTTCTCCAGGTCCGTGGTCGCCCAGCCGTTGCGGCCCGAGGCGAACAGGGTCGGGAAGTCCAGCTGCTCGTTCGAGGCGTCGAGCGAGGCGAACAGGTCGAACACCTCGTCATGCACCTCGTGCGGACGGCCGTCGGGACGATCCACCTTGTTGATGACGACGATCGGGCGCAGGCCGAGCTTCAGGGCCTTGCCCAGCACGAACTTGGTCTGCGGCAGCGGGCCTTCGGCCGCGTCGCAGAGCAGGACGACGCCGTCGACCATGGAGAGGATGCGCTCCACCTCGCCGCCGAAATCGGCGTGGCCGGGGGTGTCGACGATGTTGATGCGCAGGTCGTTCCACAGAACGGACGTGCACTTGGCCAGGATGGTGATGCCGCGCTCGCGCTCCAGATCGTTGGAGTCCATGGCGCGCTCAGCCACCTGCTGGTTCTCGCGGAACGAGCCGGCCTGCTTGAGGAGTTGGTCAACCAGCGTGGTCTTGCCGTGGTCGACGTGGGCGATGATGGCGACGTTACGGAGATTCATGGAGCCTTGGTCTCGCAATGGCACCCCCGACACGCAGCACCTTGCCACAAACAACAAAAAGGCCCGCCGAAGAATATCGGTGGGCGCTGTCGGGGAAACTGTTGCGGCGCAATATATGGATATTCAGCAAAAACGCAAGCGCCGTGCCCTTTGGCCTAACGCGAATTTCCGGGATGGAGCCATGCGTCATTGGACCCTACATTGGGAACGATGATCCGCTTCGCTTCCGCTTCCCGCCGCCGTGCGGCCGCCGCAACGAGGATTGCAGCCGTGCCGCTCAAGGCCCCCATCGCCGCTCCGCTGGTCGCCGCCCTGCTGATGCTGGGGCCGGCAAGTGCCGGGCATGCCCAGGATTCGCCTCCCGACAGCATCCCCGGCGCCGTGCCCGCGGTGCCGCCGCAGGCTGTGTCACCGGAGAGCGCGCCGACGGATGAGGAGGTGCGGCCGGCCGGCATCACCTATGAGGTGGACATCACCGGTGTCGAGGATGACGGGCTGCGCGGCACGCTGCGCGACGCCTCCACCCTGGTGGAACTGAAGGACGACCATCCGCCGTCGCTGATCGGGCTGGAGCGGCGGGCCGACAGCGACCGCGACCGTTTGCAGACGGCGCTGCGCTCCACCGGCTATTACGACGCGAAGCTGGACATCCGCATCGAGGACCCGGCCGCGGCCGGCACCCTGCCCGCCGGGGGAGAGGCGCCGCCGGTCAAGGTGACGGTGGCAGTAACGCCGGGGCCGCTCTATCACATCAAGACGGTGACGGTGCGCGGCACCAATGGCTCCACGCTGCCGAAGGAGGTCGCGACCGACGATCTCGGCCTCGCCGCCGGCGCCCCGGCCGTGGCGCAGAAGGTGCTGGACGCCGAATCGGAGCTGGTCGGGCGGCTGACCAAGCGCGGCTACGCCTTTGCCAAGGCATCGGACCGCGAGGTGGTGGTCGATCATTCCGACCGGACGATGGATGTCGCCTACACCGTCGATCCCGGTCCGCTGACCCGTTACGGTGCCACCCGGATCGAGGGGCTGCAGAAGGTCGACGAGGATCTGGTGCGCGGGCGCCTCGCCTGGAAGGAGGGGCAGGTCTTCGATCCGGCCGCCACCGACCGGGCGCGCCAGGACATCGCCGCGCTTCAGGTCTTCGACACCGTCCGCGTGCGGATGGCGGACGAACCGGGGCCGGACGGCGTGACTCCGGTGATCGTCACGGTTAGTGAGCGCAAGCGCCGCTTCATTGGCGGCGGAGTCACCTATTCCACGCAGGACGGGGTGGGTGCGAATGCCTATTGGGGCCACCGCAACCTGTTCGGCGGAGCGGAGCAACTGCGCGTCGGCGTCGATGTCGGGCGTGTGGCTGGATCGTCCGGCGGTACGTCGAGCAAGGGCAACGACCTGCCGGACCTGCGCTTCAGCGTCAATTTCCGCAAACCCGACTTCCTGGCGGTGAAACAGTCGCTGCTGGTCAATTTCGCCGTGGTGAACGACCAGCCGCCGGCCTACAGCCGCGTCGCGTCGGAACTGACGGTGAAGCTGGAACGGCCGCTGACCGACCAGCTGACCATCAGCTATGGCCTGACCGGCGAGCGCGGACGGGTGCGGACGGAGGACAAGACCTATCAGACCTCCTTCATCGGCGTGCCGCTGGGGGCGGCCTGGAACGGGACGGACAACCTGCTGAACCCCACCTCCGGCCAGCGGGCCTCGCTCCAGGTGACCCCCTGGTTCCCGGTGGGCGGGGATACCGAGTCGCCCTTCACCTCCGTGTTGTTCAACGGCTCCACCTATTACGATCTCGGCAATGACGGGCGCTATGTCGCCGCGGCGCGGATCGGGCTGGGCAGCATCCTCGGCACCTCGCTGACCGACATCCCGCCGGACCACCGCTTCTATGCCGGCGGCGGCGGGTCGGTGCGCGGCTACGGTTTCCAGAAGGCGGGGCCGCGCGACCGCTATGACGATCCGGTCGGTGGTCGGTCGCTGTTCGAGATCGGGGCGGAACTGCGCATCAAGGTGACGGAGAGCATCGGCATCGTGCCTTTCGTCGATGCCGGTACCGTCTATGATTCGGCCTATCCCGACTTCAGCGAGCCTCTGCGCGTCGGTGCCGGGCTGGGCCTGCGCTACTACACCGATTTCGGCCCGTTGCGCGTCGATGTCGGCATTCCCCTCAACCCCGCCAGTGGCGATTCGCGCTGGCAGTTGTATCTCAGCCTGGGGCAGGCGTTCTGATGGCGCAATTTCGTCCCAATCCTGCGGGACGATGACCGTTTATTGCGGTTGAGACAACGGTAGCGCTGGTGAAAGGGCATGGTGTGACGGCGGTTCGCTTTTTTCTGGTCGGTCTGACGATCCTCACCGGCCTGCTGGCCGGTCCGCAGCCCGTCCGGGCCTTCTCGCTGTTCTCCGGCGATTCCGCCCGCGAGTGGCTGACGGAGAAGATCGAGGGGGCGGTCGAATCGCCGGACATGCATCTGAAGCTCGGCGCCATCGAAGGCAGCATTCCGACCGACTTCACCATCGCCACCGTCACGCTGGCCGACAGTCAGGGCATCTGGCTGACCATCGATCGGCTGCATGTGGTGATGTCGCCCTCCGCCCTGTTCCTCCGCAGCGCCAAGATCGATGCGTTGGAGGCGGCATCGGTGACGGTGACCCGCGCGCCGGTCAGCACCCAGCCCGCCGCGCCGTCCGACCCCAACGGCTCGCTGCTGCCCAGCCTGCCGGTGGACATCGACCTGAAAAAGCTGGTGGTGGAACGGCTGGAACTGGCGCCGGCGCTGCTGGGCGAACAGGCCGTGCTGCGCATTGCCGGCTCGGTGCTGCTGGAGCATGGCGGCGGAGCGTTGAACGCCAACCTGTCGGTGGCGCGCATTGACGATAAGCCGGGCCAAGCCGATCTGGTCGCCGCCTTCGATCCAGGCAAGAACACGCTCAACCTGTCGGTCAATGCGTCGGAGCCTGCGGGCGGCGTCATGGCCCGCGCGCTGTCGATGCCCGGCCTGCCGCCGGTCGAGCTGGCGCTGAAGGGTGACGGCACGCTGGACGACTGGACCGGCAAGCTGACCGCCACCGCTGGCGAGGCCGCAAACCCCACCGGCAAGCTCAACGCCGACGTCACCATCAAGAAGGCGCCGGAGGGGCATCTCCTGACGCTCGTGGCCGGCGGCAATTTCGCGCCGCTGATCGCCGGATTGGCGGGCGACACGGTGACGCCGCTGATCGGTCCCAGCCCGACGCTGAACGCGACCGTGCTGCGGGCGCCGTCCGGCGCCATCACCCTGCGTCCGCTGGCGCTGACCGTCGCCGCTGCGAATGCGACGGTGAATGGCGACATCGGCGCCGACTACAACAGCCTCAACCTGCGCTGGACCGTCCAGGCCGGGCCGGACTCCACCCTGCATCCGCTGGTGCCGCTGTCCTGGCGCGAGGGCGTGGTGGAGGGCTCCGCCGAAGGGGCGCTGAGCGCGCTGAACGTCGCGGTGAACGCCACCCTGCGCGACCTAGCCGCCGACGATCCCGCCCTGTCCCGCCTGACCGGCCCGGAGACCACCCTGGCCGCGCGCGCGCGGATCGACACCGGCAGCGGCGCAATCGGGCTGGAGACGCTGGCGCTGAACACCGCCGCCGCGCGGGCCGAGGCGAAGGGGACCATCGGCGGCTGGGGCCAGACCGCCAATCTGTCCCTGAGCGCGAGCGCCGACGACCTCGCCCCGCTGTCCGGACTCGCCGGCCGCCCGCTGGCAGGCGCCGTGGCTCTGTCGGGCCCGGTCAAGCGCGTCGCCGACGGCACGCTGACCGCCGATCTGACCGGCGCCATCGACCGGCTGTCCACCGGCACCCCGGCCGACGCCGTGCTGGGCGACAAGGCGACGCTGGCGCTGGCGGCGCGGATGGAGCCCGACGGCGCCATGCGCCTGACCGACCTGACGGTGGACGGGCGCAACGGCAAGCTGACCGGCACTGCGGCTTTGGCGGACAACAAAGTCGATGCGCGAACCACCCTGACGGTGGCGAAGCTAGAACCGCTGGGCACGGCGCTCGGCACGCCGATGGAAGGGGCGGCGACGCTGGAGGCGACCGCCCGTGGTCCGCTCGACGCCATCC
>CBFGPE010000023.1:0-57986 GCA_965650625.1 uncultured Azospirillum sp.
GACCAGCGGCGTGTCGTCCACCACCGGCGCGCCGAGGTCGAGGTCGAGCTTCAGCGTGGTCGATGCCTTGCGCTGGTGCGCGCCGACCGCGATCTCGTCGAGGTCGTCGGCGGCCTTGCGGGCATTCTCCGCGTCGTCGTCATCAACCGCGCGCGGGATGTTCAGCGCCTCGGCGAGGCTCAGCATCTTTTCGAAGCGGTTGAGGATCAGCGGGTCGTTGCGCTGGATCTGGTCGGTCTGGCGGCGGGTCGCGGCGCGGCGGCGCTGGTCACCCTCCGCCGCCTGCCCGCCCTCGCCGGGGCTGTCGACCGCGGCCGCGGCGTCACGCTCGGCACCCGGTGCGACAAGGCCCCACAGCGGCACCGGCAGCAGCCGGGCATAGCCATAGGGGGCGGTGAAGTCCGACAGCGGGATGGTGGGCGCGAGCATGCGCGCGCCTTCGCTGGTGGCGGCACCGGCGCCGAGCAGCGCCATCGCGGCGCGCTCGACATCGGCTTCCACCGGCGGCAGGTGGCGGGCCGGCCGGGTGGTGGCGGCGGCGCGGGCCAGCGTCTCGTGCATGCCGGACAGACCGGGCCAGCGCGTCAGCACCCGCACCGTGGTGGCCGCCGCGCTGCGCAGCGCCTGCAGGTCGGCCTGCAGCGGGTCGGCAGGAACCGGCTCGGCCTCGGCATGGGCGAAGAAGGCGGCGAGCCATTCATAGAGCCGCTCGTTCAGCGCCGGATCGGGAAACAGGTCGATGGCCGTCGGCAGCTGCAGCACATTGCCGTCCAGCGACGCCCGCTCCACCCGCTCCTCCCCCAGCCCGATGCGGCCCAGCAGCGACAGCCGGTGTCCCGACACCGCGGCGGTCCCGGCGGCCAGCCGCACCCCGCGATCGCCGCCCAGCGCCCGGAAGAACACCGCCAGCCGTGGACGCATGGTTTCCAGCGTCACCGCGGCGTCCGGATGATGCGGATAGCTCGACCGGCCGCCGATCAGGCGGTGCCACAGACGGCCGACGGTCTCTTCCGGTTCGAAGAACTCCAGCATCGCGCACGCACTCCCAAATACTGGCCCAAATCCACAGCCCCTGTCGGCCGCCTTACCCCAACGTGACCTCGGCCACGCGCAGCAGGGCGGCGCGGATGTCCGGGTCATCAGTCAGCGGCTCGATCAGGGCGGCGCGGATGGCACGTTCCGGCTTCATGCCGGAGCGGATCAGCGTGGCGCAGTAGATCAGCAGGCGGGTCGACACGCCCTCTTCCAGATCCTGGCCCTTCAGGGCGCGCAGCGCGTTGGCGAGGCGGACCAGCGGGGCGACGCGGTTCTCGGGCAGGCCGCTTTCGGTGGCGACGATGGGAATCTCACGCTCGGGCGCCGGGAAATCGAACTCGACGGCCAGGAAGCGCTGGCGGGTGCTGGGCTTCAGCGCCTTCAGCACATTCTGGTAGCCGGGGTTGTAGGACACCACCAGCATGAAGCCCGCGGGCGCTTCCAGCGTTTCGCCGGTGCGGTCCAGCGGCAGGATGCGGCGGTCGTCGGTCAGCGGGTGCAGCACGACGGTGACGTCCTTGCGCGCCTCAACCACCTCGTCGAGATAGCAGATCGCGCCTTCGCGGACGGCGCGGGTCAGCGGCCCGTCCGCCCAGACGGTGTCGCCGCCCTTCAGCAGATAGCGGCCGGTCAGATCGGCGGCGGTCAGGTCGTCGTGGCAGGACACGGTGTAGAGCGGTCGGCCGAGCTTTGCGGCCATATGGGCGACGAAGCGGGTCTTGCCGCAGCCGGTCGGCCCCTTCAGCAGAAGCGGCAGGCGGTGGGTGTAGGCATGCTCGAACAGCGCGCACTCGTCGCCCGTCGGCTGATAGAAGGGCAGATCGGCGCTGTTGGCGGCATCGACGGTCTCAGGCACGACAGCAAGGGGGGCGGCGAGGGTGGCGGCGCTGCGGATCATGGAAAACTCCTGGAAAACGGACGGCCCCCGCCGCGGATGCGAACGGGGGCCGGAGGTTCGAGGCTTACTCGGCCGCCTGGAGGCCGCCGGCGACGGCAACCGGACGCTCTTCACGGGCCGGGCCGAAGATGGCGTAGAGGTAGACCAACACGCCGATCCCGACGGCGACGCCGCCGCCCAGACGCAGCCAATAGAACATGGCGATCTGTTCCTGGACCTCCATGTAGCCCAGCCCCATCACGCGCTGCAGATGGGTCTGCACGATGCCGGCGGCGGTCAGGGCGAAGGTCATGAAGGCCATGCCGCCGCTCATCAGCCAGAAGCTCCAGATGTTGAGGGTCTGGTTGTAGGGCGCCCGACCGCGCAGGTAGGGCATGGCGTAGGTGATGATGGCGAGGTTGATCATCGCATAGGCGCCGTAGAAGGCGAGGTGCCCGTGCGCCGCGGTCACCTGGGTGCCGTGGGTGTAGTAGTTGATCGGGGCCAGCGTGTGCAGGAAGCCCCACAGCCCGGCGCCGAAGAAGGCGAAGACCGCGCAGCCCAGCGACCACAACATCGCCGCCTTGTTCGGATGACGGCGGCCGCTCTTCCACACCATCATGAAGGCGAAGACGACCATGGTGAAGAAGGGGGCGACTTCCAGCGTGGAGAACAGCGAGCCGATCCACTGCCAGTAACCGGGCGTGCCGATCCAGTAGTAATGATGGCCGGTGCCGAGGATGCCGCTGAACAGGGCCAGGCCGACCATGGCGTACAGCCACTTCTCGACCACTTCACGGTCGACGCCGGTCATCTTGATCATCAGGAAGGCGAGGATGGAGGCCAGGACCAGTTCCCACACGCCCTCGACCCACAGATGGACGACGTACCACCAGTACATCTTGTCCAGCGACAGGTTGGCCGGGTTGTAGAAGGAGAACAGGAAGAAGATGGCGATGCCCCACATGCCCACCAGCAGGATGTTGGTGATGACCGTGCGGCGGCCCTTCAGCACCGTCAGCGTGACGTTGTAGAGGAACATCAGCGCGACGACGACGATGGCGGCCTTGATCCACATCGGCTGTTCAAGGAACTCGCGCCCCTCATGGATGCGGAAGACATAGCCGACGACGGCGGCCAGCGCGCCGAAGACGAACAGGCCGAGCTGTATCAGCGCCAGCTTCGGGCTGTGCAGTTCGGTTTCAGCCTCTTCCGGGATCAGGTAATAGGCGGCGCCGAAGAAGCCGATCAGCAGCCAGACGATCAGCGCGTTGGTGTGGATCATCCGGATGATGTTGAAGGGCAGAAGCTCCGACATCGTGTTGGGCAGCACATAGACGGTGCCGGCCAGGAGACCCACCAGGATCTGCACACCGAACAGTCCCATGGCCGCCGCGAAGTAATAGAGGGCGACTTTTTGCGATTCGTACTTCATGACGGAAATCTCCTCAGCCCGACAGCTTGGGCGGCCAGTTCTGGGTATTGATGCGGCTGGTCCATTCCAGGAAGGCGGCGAGATCCTCGACCTCCTTTTCGGTCAGGTTGAACTGCGGCATCTGGCGCCGGCCTTCGATCCCCGACGGCTGGGCCGCCATCCAGGCCTTCAGCGCCATCACGGCGCCTTCGGGGTCCTTGTCGCCGCCGTAGCGCAGCCAGACATTGCCAAGCTCGGGGGCGAAATAGGCGCCCTCGCCCAGCAGCGTGTGGCAGTTGATGCAGGAGTTCTTCTCCCACACATGCTTGCCGCGGGCGACCGCCTCGGTCAGCCCCTTCTTGTCGGTGCTGGTGTTGACGATGTAATTGTGGCTGAGCGCGGTCATCGTGACGAATGTCGCGAAGAAGAACAGCGATCCGCCGTAGAAGATGTTGCGCGCGGCCGCCTTGGTAAAGCGTTCGGTCATCGCTCGGGATCCCTGGAAATCTCGATCTGTCGGTCGAGTGGGGGTCGGTTCGGAAGGCGTTGGGTGCGCGATGCCGCGTTCAGGATGCAGAAGGTCCGGAAGCCGGGCGTCGCAGCGTCTTACCGCCACGGGTCGGACGAATAATTGACCGTGGCGGAAGGTCATTCCTTGACCGAGGTCAAGCCGACCGGCGGATCGCCGGATTATCATTCGCATACGTGATGACAAGGTTTGGACACGGGACTTGGATATGGCCGATATCGAGATGACGGATCTGGAACTGACGGGATCTGAGGAACGGGCGGGCGGCCTCGCCGCCCTGCCCGGCAACCTGATGATGTGGATCCTGATCTTCAGCGAACTCGCGGTGTTCGGCGCCGCCTTCATCGGCTTCGCAATCGCCCGCGTGCTGGATCCGGCGATCTTCGCCGCGGGGCAGGCCCATCTGAACGGCACGGCGGGAGCGCTGAACACCATGGTGCTGGTGACCAGCGGCTATCTGGCCGCCCGTGGCGTCGCCGCCGGCCGGCGCGGCGCCGTGGCGCAGGCGCGCCGGGCGATGGTGATGGCGGCGGCGGTCGGATCGGTGTTCCTGGCGGTGAAGGCGATGGAATATTCGGCGACGCTGGGCGCCGGCCTGACCATCGACACCAATACCTTCTTCACCCTCTATTTCCTGCTGACCGGCTTCCACGCCCTTCATGTGGTGCTGGGCATCGTCATCCTGCTGCTGGTCAGCCGGTCCGGCCCCGAGACGCTGGTGGAGAATCTGGAGACCGGGGCGGCCTTCTGGCACATGGTCGATCTGGTCTGGGTGATCCTCTATCCACTCGTCTATCTGATCCGCTGAGGAGACCGGCCATGATTTTTCTCAAGAAGCTCGACCGGCTGACGCTGTCGTGGCTGGTGCTGATCGGCCTGACCGCCGTCACCTTGCTGTTCGCCCGCCATGGCGACGCGGGTGGCAGCGTCGGCATCGCCGGCGCGGCGCTGCTGCTGGTGCTGGCGGTGGCGAAGGGACGGGAAATCCTTCTGCATTACCTGGAATTGGACCAGGCCGGACCGGGCTGGCGGCTGGCGATGACCGGATGGCTGGTGCTGCTGTGCGGCGCCATTCTGCTGGTCACCGCGGCCGGCGCGCTGGGCTGGATCGGGCCACACTGACTAAGGACCGAAGGACATCACCATGACCGAAGCCAAGATTGGCCTGATCCTGACCAGCGTCGCCGTCATCGTGATGGCGGTGGCGCTCTACCGCCAGCGTGCGCTGGGACGCAACGGGCTGGTGACGGTGATCGCCGCCACCGCTGCCGTCTTCGCCGCGATGTTCTTCACCCAGTGATCCCACTCACGCCGTCAACAGAGTCTCCACCAGTTCGGACTCCGGGGCCGCCAGATCATCGATGACGTCGAAGTGGTGGCGCCCCTCGGCCAGCCGCGGCGCAGTCGCCGCCCCCAACCCAAGCCAGACGTTGGCCAGCAGCTCCGTCTGGCGGACGAACTCCGGCCGCTCATCGGCCCCCACCCAGCAGGTGATGCCGGTGCCCGGCCGGGGACGCAGCAGCGCCGGGCTTTCCGCCACGGCCTCCGCCTCGTCCAGCCGCAGCGTCGCGTTCATGCGGGTGTTCAGCAGCGGGCGCAGGTCATGCAGGCCGCTGATCGAAACCACATGCTCCACCCGTGCCCGCACCGCTTCCGGCAGTGGAGCGTCGGCGCAGGCGAGCCGGCTGACCAGATGGCCGCCGGCGGAATGGCCGGTCAGGCGCAGCGGCCCGGCCTCCGCCTTCGCGATGGTTTCCACCGCCCGCGCCATCTGCCGGGTGATGCCGGCGATGCGGTTTTCCGGGCAGAGCGTGTAGCTTGGCATGGCAACCGCCCAGCCGCGCGCGAGCGGCCCGGCGGCCAGATGCGACCAGCGCCCCTTGTCGAACGCCATCCAGTAGCCGCCATGGACAAAGACCACCGTTCCCTTGGGCGCCCCCTCCGGCCGGAACAGGTCGTAGCGCTCCCGTTCCGCCTCGCCATAGGGCAGGTCCAGCTCCGCCCGGCCGGCGCCGGCAATCTCCGCCCGGAAGGCGGCGGCCCGTTCGGCCCATTGCGCGGGGTAGGCGTCCCCACCGGGGATGTGGGCGCTGTTGCTGTAGGCGTCGTCCCAATCCGCGATCCTGTGCAATTCCGTCAAAGCACCGTCCTCACCCGCCAGAGTTCCGGGAAAAGCTCTACCGCGAGCATGTTGCGCAGGTAGGAGACGCCACCGGTCCCGCCGGTGCCGCGCTTGAAGCCGATCACCCGCTCCACCGTCGTGACATGGTTGAAGCGCCAGCGGCGGAAGTAATCCTCGAAATCCACCAGCTTCTCGGCCAGTTCATAGAGAGGCCAATGGGTTTCGGGGGACTGGTAGATGACCCGCCACGCCTCGGTCACGCCATCGTTTGGCTGGTGGGTCTGCGACACGTCGCGCTCCAGCACCTCCGCCGGAACGGGAATGCCGTTGCGGGCGAGGAGGCGCAGCGCCTCGTCATACAGGCTGGGGCGGGACAGTTCCTGTTCCAGCAGGACATGGATTTCCGGGCGATGGGCGTGGGGACGCAGCATCGCCGGGTTGCGATTGCCCAGCAGGAATTCGATTTCCCGGTACTGGTAGGACTGGAAGCCGGAGGATTGGCCGAGATCGTCGCGGAATCGGGTGTATTCGCTGGGCGTCATCGTGCGCAGCACGTCCCAGGCCGAGTTCAGCTGTTCGAAGATGCGGGCGACGCGGGCCAGCATCTTGAATGCGGGCGACAGCCGGTCCTCGCGGATCGCCTCGCGGGCGGCGCGGATCTCGTAGACGGCCAGCCGCATCCACAGCTCCGATGTCTGGTGCTGGATGATGAACAGCATTTCGTCATGGGCGGTGGAACGCGGGATCTGCGCCCCCAGGATGCGGTCAAGCTGCAGATAGTCGCCGTAGGACATCCGCCCGTCGAAGGCCATCTGGGCGCCCTCGGACGCCGGGTCATAGGGCTTTGTCGTATCCTGCCCGCTCATGTCACAATCGCCTTCTTGTGGTATTCGGGCCGGTCCCAAAGCCCGCCGTCCATGATCTCTTTCAGCACGGCGACGGCGCCCCGCACCTCCGCCTCGCCGATGTAGAGCGGGGTGAAGCCGAAGCGCAGCACGTCGGGCGCACGGAAGTCACCGATCACGCCGCGGTCGATCAGCGCCTGCATGATGGCATAGCCCTGGGGGTGGCGGAACGACACCTGACTGCCGCGCCGGTCGCCCTCGCGCGGGGAGGCCAGTTCCAGCATCGGGCACTGCGCCTCGACCAGTTCGATGAACAGGTCGCACAGCGCGATGGAGGCGCGGCGGATGTCGGCTATATCGACCTCGTCCCACACATCCAGAGCGGCGTCGAGCGCGGCCAGCGCGATGACCGGCGGGGTGCCGACGCGCATGCGCTCCACCCCCGCGCCGGGACGATAGGAGGGATCGAAGGCGAAGGGCGCCTCGTGCCCCATCCAGCCGGACAGCGCCGGCCGCGCGGTTTCCGCATGCTGCGAGGCGACATAGATGAAGGCCGGGGCGCCCGGCCCGCCATTGAGATACTTGTATGTGCAGCCGACGGCGAAATCGGCCCCGGCACCGGCCAGATCGACCGGCAGCGCCCCAGCGGAATGGGCGAGGTCCCACACCGTCACCGCGCCGGCCGCATGGGCCTTGGCGGTCAGCGCCGCCATGTCGTGCAGGCGGCCGGTCCGGTAATCGACCTGGGTCAGCATCAGCACGGCTACATCCTCGCCGATGTTCGCCTCGACCTCATTCGGCGCCACCACCTTCAGGACATGGCCACGGCCCAGCGTTTCGATCAGCCCCTCCGCCATATAGAGGTCGGTGGGGAAGTTGCCGCTGTCGGACAGGATGACGCGTCGGTCGGGCCGCATTGCCAGGGCGGCGGCCAGCGCCTGATAGACCTTGATCGACAGGGTGTCGCCGACCACGACGCTGCCGTCCGGCGCGCCGATCAGCCGGGCGATGCGGTCGCCGACCTTGCGTGGCTGCACCATCCAGCCGGCACTGTTCCAGCCGCGGATCAGCTGTCCGCCCCATTCATCCGCCAGGGTGCGGGCCACCCGCTCCTCCGCAGCGACCGGAAGCGGTCCCAGCGAGTTGCCGTCGAGATAGATCACCCCGTCCGGAATGCGGAAGCGGGCCCGGGTCTTCTGAAAATCGGTCATCGATCTGACTGCTCCTTCCCGGTGAAGGATGCCCGGCAATCGATGGCTTTGCAAATCGTTGCGATGCTCAAGCGTATCAGACGAAATGATTTCATCATTGTCCCGGAGGCCGCGAAAGTGGAGGATCGCACCGGCCGGATTTCACGGCCGCCCCCACCGCCACCAAGGACCGGACGAACCGCCATGTTCAACACGCTTTCCCGCCAGCCCGACGACGCCCTGCTCGCCCTGATCGGGCTGTACAAACAGGATCCGCGGCCGGGCAAGGTCGATCTCGGCGTCGGGGTCTACCGTGACGAGGAGGGGCGCACCCCGGTCTTCCGCGCGGTCAAGGCGGCGGAACGGCTGCTGCTCGACGGGCAGGACAGCAAGTCCTACCTGGGGCTGGAAGGCGATGCCGGCTATCTGGAGCGGCTGTGGTCGCTGGTCGGCGGTGAGGCCGGGACGAAGGTCACCGCCGCCGGCGTGCAGACCCCCGGCGGATCGGGTGCGCTGCGTCTGGCCGCCGACCTCGTCCTGCGCGGCGGGTCGAAGCGCGTGCTGGTCGGCCAGCCGACCTGGCCCAACCATGTCGGCATCTTCGCCGCCGCCGGGCTGGAGGTGGTGAGCCATCCCTTCTTCGACACCGCCAGCCAGACCGTGCTGTTCGACCGCATGGTCGCGGCGTTCGAGGCGGCGCAGCCCGGCGACGTCGCCCTGCTGCACGGCAGTTGCCACAACCCGACGGGCGCGCCGCTGTCGCTCGACCAGTGGAAGACGATCGCCGCGGTGCTGGAGAAGCGCGGCGTGCTGCCGCTGGTCGACCTCGCCTATCAGGGCTTCGGCCGCGGGCTGGACGAGGATGCGGAGGGGCTGCGTTACCTGATCGGCGCCGTGCCGGAAACGCTGGTCGCGGTATCGTCGTCCAAGTCCTTCGGCCTCTACCGCGAGCGCACCGGCGCCATCTTCGCCGTCGCCGCCGCGCCGGCCGCCGCCGAGCTTGCCAAGTCCAACCTGATGGCGCTGGCCCGTACCAGCTATTCGATGCCGCCCGACCATGGTGCCGCCGTAGTCCGCACCATCCTGAGCGATGCCGCCCTGACCGCCGACTGGACCGCCGAACTGGACGGCATGCGCGCCCGCATCACCGGCATCCGCCGCAAGCTGGCCGCCGGGCTGGCCGGGGCCTTCCCCACCCTGACGGCGGTGGCGGAGCAGGAGGGCATGTTCTCCCTGCTGCCGCTGACCGAAGCGGAGGTGCTGCGCCTGCGCGCCGACCATGCCATCTACATGCCGACCTCCGGCCGCATCAACATCGCCGGCCTGAAAACGGCCGAGGTGGACGACGTGGTTGCGAAGTTCGTGGCTCTTCGCTGAGGGGACCAACGACCATGGCCGCGACCATCCAGGCCCCGCCCGCCGCGGTGGAGCGTCACCAGCTGTATGAAGACGCGCTCGCCATGCTGATGGGCACGCTGTTCATCGCGCTGGGCATGTTGATCTATTCCAAGACGATGCTGCTGACCGGCAGCACCGCCGGTTTGGCGCTGCTGCTGAGCTACGTCACCAAGGTTCAGTTCGGCATCATCTTCTTCGCGATCAACCTGCCCTTCTACTGGCTGGCCTGGAAGCGGCTGGGCTGGCAGTTCACGTCGCGCACCTTCATCGCCGTGGCGCTGGTGACGCTGTTCTCGCGGCTGACAGACCAGTGGGTGGGCTTCACCCATCTGGACCCGGTCTATGCCACGGTGGTGGGCAGCGGCCTGTGCGGCACCGGCCTCCTGATGCTGTTCCGCCACCGCACCGGCCTGGGTGGCGTCAACATCCTGGCGATCTATCTGCAGGAGCGCTACGGCATCCGCGCCGGCTATTTCCAGCTCGGCGTCGACCTCGCCATCCTGGCCGGCGCCTTCTTCGTGCTGGCGCCGGACCGGCTGCTGCTGTCGATCCTGGGGGCCGTCATCGTCAACATCACACTGGCGATCAACCACAAGCCGGGGCGTTATCTCGGCATCAGTTGAGGCGTGGTGCGCTGCGGGCGCTGGACATTCACCGCCCGCAGCAGGCCTTGTGCTTGCGCCCCGAGCCGCAGGGGCAGGGGTCGTTGCGGCCGACCTTGACCACGCGGCGCGGCGGGTCCTTCGGATTCAGGACGCTGTCGACGTAGAGCCAGCGGCCATCCACGCGCCGGAAGCGCGACCGTTCGTGCAGCGGCCATTCCTCCCCGTCGCGGCGGAAGGTCAGGAAGAACTCGACCATGCCGTCGTCGCCGGTCTCCTCCGCCTTCATGACGGTCAGCGGACCCCATTCGCACTCCTGCGCCACCCGTTCGGCATCGGCCCGGCTGAAGGCCGAGTGGGTTTCCGGGGCGCAGCTGCGTTCGATATGGTCGATGTCGTGGCGGACGAAGGCGGTGTAGCGCGACCGCATCAGCGCTTCGGCCGAGGGGGCGGGCTGCCCGGCCAGGATCGGGCCGCAGCAGCGGTCGAAGTCGGACCCCGAACCACAGGGGCAGGCGGACATCACGATAGAGTTCCTTCCATAAGCATCGAACAACTGCCGGCGGCACGGTGCATGCCAAAACTTAACGCCGTCTCAACATTTCCCGCCGGATCCTGTGACCTGGGTCGGCATTGGCGACCGCTGACCATTTCCATGGAACCGGGCGTCCGGCATTGCGGCTGGCAATATTGACGTTTGGCATTGGCATCGTCTAGATCGGCCGGCCTTGCAAAGTGGGCATGGCGCAAACGGGGTGTGGCGATGAGCGCGCGGATCGGCAGCAAGGTGATCGGTAGCACGATGACGGCGACGGGCGAGCGGCGGCGGCTCAGCCTGCTTTTCAGGTCCCTGTCCGGCCGCCATGCCGATGTGGCGACGATGCGGCTGCCCACCGCCCGTGCGGTTCTGCTGCGGTTGGCGGGCGCCGCCCTGTTCCTGGCGCTGGCGGTCGGCGGCATCGCCTTTCTGGTCGAGGTCGAGATCGCCGACGGCCGGGTCGTCGAACTGGCGCGGGAGGAATCGGCGGCTTTCCTGACCGAAGCCCGCTCCTCGCTCGCGGCCGGCGCCGCCGATGCGGATTTGGAGTCGTCGCTCCAGCGCTTCATGGCCAGCCGCAACGGACTGCGCCTGAACCATGGCGACGGCCATTTCATCGTCGCGGAGCTATATGCACCGGACCAGCACAAGACTGCCGAATATGTCGCACCTGGCGCGGAATGGGCGGAACAGCGCCTGTCCGCCACCCGGCACGGTTTCCCCGTCGACGGCGATGCGATCTACGACCGCTTCACGCTGGACGGGCACATCTTCATCCAGACGATGGAGCCGCTGCTGGATTCCGACGGCCGGCTGCTCGGCTATTTCGAAAGCGTCTTCCAGCTCTCCGCCCGCCGGTCGCACGAGATCCTGCGGGACACCGCCACGGTGGTCGCGGTGTCGTCGTTGTCGGTGCTGGGGACGGCGCTCGTGCTGCTGCCGATCTTCGGAGCCTACAACCGCGGCATCCTGCGGCTGTCGCGCGGTCTGCTCGACGCCAACATCGGCATGCTGACCGCGCTGGGCAGCGCCATCGCCAAGCGCGACAGCGACACCAACGCCCATAATTACCGGGTGACGGTGCTGGCCATCCGGCTGGCCGAGGCGCTGGGGCTGGAGGATGCGGCGATCCGGCAACTGGTGAAGGGCGCCTTCCTGCACGATGTCGGCAAGATCGCCATTCCCGACAGCATCCTGCTGAAACCCGGCAAGCTGGATGCCGAGGAGTTCGCGGTGATGAAGACCCATGTCGTCCATGGGCTGGACATCGTCGGCTCGTCCGACTGGCTGGCCGATGCGGCCGACGTGGTCGGCGGCCATCATGAAAAGTTCGACGGGTCGGGCTATCCGCGCGGGCTGAAGGGCGAGGCGATTCCGATTGCCGCCCGCATCTTCGCCGTCGCCGACGTGTTCGACGCCCTCACCTCCCGACGCCCCTACAAGGAGCCGATGTCCTACGCCACCACCATGGGCATCCTCGCCGATGGCGCCGGCAAGCATTTCGACCCGGTGGTGCTCGCCCGCTTTACTGTGATCGCTGCCGGCCTGCACGAACGGCTGACCGCCCTTGGCGACCACGGCGTGCGGGACGAATTGCGCGGGCTGGTGATGCGCTATTTCAAGCTGGCCTGAGCCGGCTCAAGCGGTGAGGCCGCGCAGGAACAGGTCCACCGCCTTGTCGACGAAGGCGTGGCGCTCCTCCTCCGTCGGTGCGGGGCAGAGGCCGAGCACAAGCTGGCAATAGGCGCCGCCCTGCATGGCGGCCAGGAACTGACGGGCGACGAAGGCGGGGTCGTCGGTGGCGATCACCCCGCGCTCGGCCAGCCGGGTGAACAAGGCGACGAAATTGGCGATGCCCTGCTCCGGCCCCGCCTGGAAATAGAGCTGGGCGGCAAGCGGCATCCGCGTCGCCTCCCCCACCACCGCCTGATGGACACGGATCGCCGCATCCGACCACAGCAGATCGGTGAAGCGGCGGCCAACCTGGACCAGGACCTCGCGCAACGGCAGTCCGTCGAACATCTCCGGCGCAAAGCGCAGGCCGCGCCGCTCGCATTCGGCAGAGATCACCGCGGTGTAAAGCTCTTCCTTCGATGGAAAGCGGGTGTAGAGGGTGGTCTTGGACACCCGCGCCTGCTGCGCCACCTGATCCATCGACGTGGCGGCATAGCCAAGCTCCAGAAACACCTCCCGCGCGGCGGCGACGATCTGTTCCGCCTTCGCATCATGGGATGCGGACGGATGAGACGCTTTTTGCTCCGATGACTGCACTGAACTGTACCGTTCACTCTTGACGTGGGATGGGTGCCGGAGTAGGACGGTAGCAGTACGATACAGTCCAGTCCAGTGGGGAGACGTGGTATGGCCCGATTCCGCGAAAGGCGGCTTGTGTCCGCCGTGATGGCGACAACGGCGCTGCTGACGGTGGCGGGCCTGCTCGCCGGCTGCAAGGAAACGCACTCCGCCTCCACGCCGGCGGAGGGGGAAGTGCGGCCGGTCCGCGTCGCCACCGTCGCGCTGGAACCGCTGGTCGACAGCGTGCGCTACCCGGCAGTGATCCGTCCACGGGTGGAGGCCGATGTCGGTTTCCGCGTTGGCGGCAAGGTGACCGCCCGGCTGGTGGAGGTCGGGACCCGCATCGAACCCGGCATGCCGCTCGCCCGGCTGGACCCGACCGACCTGCAATTGCAGATTCGCGCCGCCCAGGCGCAGTTGGCCTCGGCCCAGGCCGACGCCGCCAACGCCCGCAGCGATTTCCAGCGCTACGCCACCCTGCGCCAGGGCGAATGGACGACCCGCCAGGAATACGACCGCCGCAAGACCACGCTGGACAAGGCCGACTCCAAGGTGCGGGAGCAGGAGGCGCAGCTACGGGTCCTCACCAACTCCGCCCAATACGCCACGCTGGTGGCGGACGAGGCCGGCATCGTCACCGCGACGCTGATCGAGCCGGGACAGGTGGTGGCAGCCGGCCAGACCGCCCTGCGCGTCGCCCGGCTCGGTGCGCTGGAGGCGGTGGCGAATATCCCCGAACAGAGCGTCGGCGCCCTGCCCCGCCAGAAGCTGTCGGTCGAACTGTGGTCGCACCCGGACCAGAGCATCGCTGGCACCCTGCGCGAGCTTTCGCCCAGCGCCGACGCCGCGACCCGCACCTTCCAGGCAAAGATCGCGCTGACCGATCCACCGCCGACGGTCCAGCTCGGCATGACCGCGACCGTCACCGCCGCCGCCGACCATGGCGCCCCGGTCGCCCGCCTGCCGCTCAGCGCGCTGACCCAACGCGAGCAGACGCCGGCGGTCTGGGTGCTGTCGGCGCCCGACGACCGGCTGGAACTGCGCCCGGTCACCGTCGCGGCCTATGCCGGCGACCTCGCCCTGATCGGCGGCGGGCTGAAGGACGGCGAGCGCGTCGTCACCGCCGGGGTCCACAAGCTCGACGCCGGCCAGAAGGTCCGCGTCTGGACGGAGCCGGCGCGATGAACCACTCCCGGATGAACCTGTCGGCCTGGGCGCTGGCCCACCGCACGCTGGTGCTGTTCATGATGCTCGCCAGCGTGCTGGCCGGCGCTCTCGCTTACAAAAATCTGGGCCGGGCGGAGGATCCGTCCTTCACCTTCAAGGTGATGGTGGTGCGCACCCAATGGCCCGGCGCCACCGCACGCGAAGTCGAGCAGTTCGTCACCGACCGCATCGAGAAAAAGCTGGAGGAGGTGCCCTATTACGACGTCGCCCGCAGCTATTCCAAGCCCGGCGAGTCGGTGGTCTTCGTCCAGCTGAAGGACTACACCCCGCCAAAGATGGTGCCGGACCTGTGGTATCAGGTGCGCAAGAAGATCGGCGACATCCGCTATACCCTGCCCGACGGCGTGGTCGGCCCCTTCTTCAATGACGAGTTCGGCGACGTCTATTCCGCCATCTACGCCTTCATGGGCGACGACTTCACCCCGGCCCAGCTGAAGAAGGTGGCCGAACAGGCGCGCGCCCGCCTGCTGAAGCTGCCCGGCGTCGAGAAGATCGACCTGATCGCCCCGCAGGAGGAGCGCGTCTATGTCGAGATCTCCAGCCAGCGGCTCGCCAGCTTCGGCCTGCCGGTGGAATCGGTGATCCAGGCCCTCCAGCGCGAGAACGCCATCGCCGCATCCGGCGACGTCGATACCGGATCGCAGCGGGTCTATGTCCGGCTGGATCTCGGCCTCGATACCGCGGCGGCGGTGCGCGCCATTCCGGTGGAGAGCGGCGGCCGGCTGCTGACCATCGGCGACGTGGCGGAGGTCAAGCGTGGCTATGTCGAGCCACGGCGTTACACCCTGCGCTACAACGGCCGCGACGCCATCGGCATCGGCGTGGTGATGGCGAAGGGCGGCAACGTCCTGAAGCTGGGCGAGCAGCTCGACGCCGCGATGGAGAAGGTCCGGGCCGAGCTGCCGGTCGGGCTGGAGGTGGCGCAGGTCGCCGACCAGCCGAAGGTGGTCGAGCATTCGGTCGGCGAGTTCATGGAATCGCTGG
The DNA here is from genome assembly GCA_965650625.1 of uncultured Azospirillum sp. Taxonomy (GTDB): domain Bacteria; phylum Pseudomonadota; class Alphaproteobacteria; order Azospirillales; family Azospirillaceae; genus Azospirillum. Next base: position 15,057 of record CBFGPE010000023.1, read on the forward strand.
CCGAAGCGCTGGGCATCGTCATCCTGGTCAGCCTCGTCAGCCTGGGCTGGCGCACCGGCATCGTCGTGGCGCTGGCGGTGCCGCTGGTGCTGGCAATGACGCTGGTGGCGATGCAGCTTCTCCATATCGACCTGCAGCGCATCTCGCTGGGCGCCCTCATCATCGCGCTCGGCCTGCTGGTGGACGACGCCATCATCGCGGTGGAGATGATGGTGGTGAAGATGGAACAGGGATGGGACCGGCTGAAGGCCGGCGCCTTCGCCTACACCTCCACCGCCTTCCCGATGCTAAGCGGCACCATCGTCACCGCTGCCGGCTTCGTGCCGGTCGGGTTCGCGGCGTCGGCGGCCGGCGAATACACCAACTCGATCTTCTGGGTGGTGGCGCTGTCGCTGCTGCTGTCCTGGGTGGTGGCGGTGGTCTTCACCCCCTATCTCGGCTGGCTGCTGCTGCCCAAGCCCAAGCATGTGGTGCCGGACGGGCATGAACTGGACATCTACGACACCCGCGCCTACCGCATCCTGCGTGGGATGATCGAAGCCTGCGTGCGGGCGCGCTGGGTCACCATCGGTGTGACGGTGGCGGCTTTCGTCACCGCGCTGGTCGGCTTCGGCCATGTCCAGCAGCAATTCTTCCCCTCGGCCAGCCGGCCGGAACTGCTGATCGATATCCGTCTCGCCGAAGGCTCCTCCTTCGAGGCGACCGCCGCCGAGGTGAAGCGGATGGAGGCGGTGCTGGCCAAGGACCCGGATGTCGATTACTGGGTCGCCTACACCGGCGGCGGCTCGCCGCGCTTCTACCTGCCCTTGGACCAGCAGCTGGAGACCGCCAACTTCGCCCAGTTCATGGTGATGACCAAGGGGCTGGAAGAGCGCGAGCAGTTCATGCAGCGGTTGGAACCGAAGCTGGAATCCGACTTCCCCGCCGCCCGCGTCCGCATCAGCCGGCTGGAGAACGGCCCGCCGGTCGGCTATCCCGTGCAGTTCCGCGTTACCGGCGAGGACCCGGCGACCATCCGCAAGATCGCCTATCAGGTGCGCGACACCATGCGCGCCCACCCCAACACCGCCAACGTCCATCTGGACTGGGACGAGCTGTCGAAACGCGTCCGGCTGGAGGTGGACACCGCCAAGGCTCGTGCGCTGGGCGTGTCGAAGCAGGATTTGTCCAACGCCCTGCAACTGCTGCTGAACGGCATGTCCGTCACCCAGTACCGCGAGGGCACGGAGCTGATCGGCGTCCTGCTGCGCACCACGCCGGAGGAGCGGGCGGATCTGTCGCGCCTGGGCGAGCTGAACATCCGCACCGGCCGCGGCACCACGGTCCCGCTGAGTCAGGTCGCCAGCGTCCGCTACGAGCTTGAGGAGCCGGTTCTGTGGCGCCGGGCGCGCGAGACGACGATGACGGTCAAGGGCGACGTCACCGGCGGCCTGCAAGCCCCGGTTGTCAGCACCCAGCTGAACGCGCAGTTGAACGCGCTGCGCGCCACCCTGCCCGACGGCTACGCCATCACCATGGGCGGCGCCATCGAGGAAAGTGCCAAGGGCCAGGATTCGATCAACGCCATGATGCCGGTCATGCTGCTGATCATGGTCACCACGCTGATGCTGCAATTGCAGAGCTTCTCGCGCGTGTTCATGGTGTTGCTGACGGCGCCCTTGGGGCTGATCGGCGTCACCGCCTCGCTTCTGCTGTTCAACCTGCCCTTCGGCTTCGTCGCGATGCTTGGTGTCATTGCGCTGGCCGGCATCATCATGCGCAACTCGGTCATCCTGGTCGACCAGATCGAACAGGACATCCGGAGCGGCCGCTCACGCTGGGACAGCATCGTCGAGGCGACCGTCCGCCGCGCCCGCCCCATCGCGCTGACCGCCGCCGCCGCGATCCTCGCCATGATCCCGCTGACGCAGAGCGTCTTCTGGGGACCGATGGCGGTCGCCATCATGGGCGGTCTGGCGGGCGCCACCGTGCTGACGATCTTCTTCCTGCCGGCGCTCTATGCCGCGTGGTTCCGCGTGCCCCGGCCGGAGACCGAGGAGGTGGAGGACGACGGGTTGAACGGCGCGCTTCCCAGGCCGGCGCTGGGGGATTGATACCCTACTCTTTCGCTCAAGCTTGACCACGGTCAAGGGACGCTTGCCCGCTCCATGACAGTGTGGCGACACAATCGATCTCCCGATTGCATCATCAATTGCTGATGATCCTCTTTCGTACTGTGCCTTTGCGCCCGGCGGCATCTGCCCCGGGCGCATTTTTTTTGGCCGGAACCGCGTCAGTCGGCCCGCCGTCCCGCCGCCGCCAAGGTCAGCCGGCCGAAGCTCGGCCCTTCCCGCAGAAGGCGCCGGCCGCCCACTTCGATCCGGCGATAGGCCGGGCCTGCCATCAGCAGGCAGGCCGTCACCATCGCCACCAGCAGCGCCATCGACCAGCCGCCGGGCAGCGCCTTGCGGTCGTAGATGCCGAGACCCAGCCACAGCACCCTCGTGGTGGCATATTCGACGAAGCCGTGGATCAGGTAGAGCGAATAGGACACGTCGCCCAGCCACACCAGCGGCCGGACATTCAACGCGCCCGCGGCCCGGCCCCGGTTGGCGACCGCCGCCAGGATCAGCAGGGCGAACAGCGGCACCGCCAGCAGGTCCGGACCGCCGGTGTGCAGCAGCAGCAGGATCGCCAGAACGATTCCGGCCATCGTCAGGTCGCTCGACAGCAGCGACGCGGCCAGCCCGCTGCGGAAGGCGCTGTAGAGCAGCGTGCCGAGCAGGAATTCCGGCAGGCAACGCAGCAGGGTCTGCGGCCCGTCCCACTGATTCAGATCGTCCTGTGTCACCCAGGCGAGCAGGCAGAGCATCGCCAGCGCACCGGCCGCCATCAGCGCCTGCGTCCGCCCGCCAGCTCGCCAGACCAGGGGCAGCGCGAAGGGGAAGACCAGATAGGCCATGAACTCCAGGCTGATCGACCAGGCCGGATAATTCCAGCTCAGCATGCTGGCATAGAGGCCCTGGAGCATGAACAGGTTGGCGACAAGTGCCCAGACCGATTCCGCCCCTTTCAGCGGGATCGCCGGAAAGCTGCCGGTGGCGGCGTACTCCACCGTGCGGACGGCGAGCGCAGTCGCCACGAACAGCAGCAGGACCGCCAGATGCAGAGGATAGAGCCGGGCGACGCGCGCCCTGAGGAAGCTCCAGTATTTGTCGCCGACCGACCGGCTGAAGGTGTCGTGATAGACATGGGTCAGCACGAAGCCGCTGAGCATGAAGAACAGGTCGACGGCCAGATAGCCCTTCTGCACCAGATGCGTGTAGCTGTCCGGGTGCAGGTTGGGGAAATACTGGAAGCTGTAATGGTACAGCACCACCCACAAGGCCGCGATGCCGCGCAGCGGGGTCAGGGAGTGCAGGTGACGGGGATTGGACTGCGTGCTCATGGCGCAGGCTCCGGCCGATCAGGCCGATGGGACCCGTCCCGTTGGCATGCAGCGGGACGCAGCCGTCGGCCGCCCCACCGTCAATCCCGCACCCAGGTTCCCGCCGAGATCCTTCGAAACCACATCGCCCTCCAGCCGTTACGCCGCGCGCGCCTGCTGGTTCGCAGGCGAAAAAGCGGCCCTATCGCGGACTAACGGCTGAGGTAACGATTCGTTTCGTGTCTGGCTGTTACCGAAAAAGGACCATCACAGGAAGAAGACCAGCGTGGTCAGGCCCAGCAGCGGCACCAGGATGCCGAAGGACCAGGCCATATAGCCGAAGAAGCTGGGCATGGCGACGCCGCGTTCCTCCGCGATTGCCTTGACCATGAAGTTGGGGGCGTTGCCGATATAGCTGTTGGCGCCCATGAACACCGCGCCGGCGGAAATGGCGGTCAGCGTCAGCGACAGGTCGGTCATCAGCGGCTGCGCCTCGCCGCCGGCGGTGTTGAAGAAGATCAGGTAGGTCGGGGCGTTGTCGAGGAAGCTGGACAGGATGCCGGTCGCCCAGAAATAGGCGGCCGGGTTGGGCTTCCCGCCCTCGTTCACCGCGGAAATGATGGCGCCCAGCGCGCCGTCGGTACCGGCCTTCAAAATGGCGATGGCCGGGATGATGGTCAGGAAGATGGCGGCGAACAGCTTCGCCACCTCCAGGATCGGGCCCCAGCTGAAACCGTTCAGACGGCGGCTCTGCTTGCTGGTCAGGGTCAGCGACAGGCCGGTGATGCCCAGCAGCAGCAGGTTCGACACGATGGTCTCCAGCGGCACCGTCACATGGTACAGCGTGACACCCACACCGGGATGCCAGACGCCGCTCAGCAGCACCGCGCCGACGATGGCGACCAGCAGCAGCAGGTTGACGCTGCCCTCGATGCGGATCGGTTCGCGCTCGTGAACGCCCTCGATCAGCGGGTGCTTGCCGGGGTCGCGGGTGTGCAGGACGAGGTCGAGCACGAAATAGATCACCAGCAGCAGACCGGCCAGGAAGGACATCGGCGCCAGCAGATGGACCGTCGGCCAGAAGAAATCGACGCCCTTCAGGAAGCCGAGGAACAGCGGCGGGTCACCCAGCGGGGTCAGCGACCCGCCGACGTTCGACACCAGGAAGATGAAGAAGACGATGGTGTGGACCTTGTGGCGCCGGTGTTCGTTGGCGCGCAGCAGCGGGCGGATCAGCAGCATGGAGGCACCGGTGGTGCCCATCAGGCTCGCCAGCACTGTGCCCAGCGCCAGACCGACCGTGTTGGCCGCCGGCGTCCCCACCAGCGAGCCGGTCAGCCGCACGCCGCCCGCCACCGTGAACAGCGCGGTCAGCAGCACGATGAAGGGGATGTATTCCAGCAGGACCGTGTGCAGCAGTTCGTAGGTCGCGAGGTCGAACCCGAAGGTCGCGGCGAAGGGCACCAGGAAGGCCAGCGCCCAGACGGCCGAGATCTTGCCGAAATGATGATGCCAGACCATCGGCGCCAGCAGCGGGAACAGCGCGATCGACAGCAGGATCCCGGCGAAGGGCACGACCCAGGCGGCACTCAGCAGCCGTCCATCCAGATGCGGCACGCCGCCATGGGCAACCTCCGCCGCCACCTCCGCCGCCTGGACGCCGTGCGTGCCCAGCAGCAGGCCGCCGACGGCGAGCGCCGCGCCGAGAACGGCCGGAAGAAGGAATGAACGGCTTTGGTGCGTGGGGGAATTGATCATCGGTCCGGATGGTAGGCTGACGAAAGGAACGGGAGTATGCGGATTGACGCAGCGTAAGCCAAGCCGGAAGGGCCTCGAGCCGCACGAACTTTCGTAGGCGGGGGGCGGGCAACGCCTATGGACAGGCCCGCATCGCCACGGGTCGATCCTTCACCCCAGTCCAGCCCGACAGCGACCGGCAGTCCACTCCGGCGCACAGCCTGTGCTCGCCGGTGAAGCCCGACGCCGCCAGCGTGACGCTGTCTTGCAGCGGCAGGCCGGGAGTCCAGACCATCCAGCCGTCGGCGGTCAGCCGGGCATCGGGACCGGGCTCCATCCCGGCGCCGGTGCCGCGGATGCGGGCCTCCGTCGGGCGCAGCCGGCCGGCTTCGACCGTCCAACTCTCCCGCCACTCGGTCTTCTCGATCGAGTGTGTCCAGGACAGGGTGAACTGCGTCCCCGGCAGCGACGCCAGCAGCGCACCGCCGAGGGCGAACAGGCAGAGACCGGCCATATATCAAGCCGTGGCGGCGGCCAGGCCGCCGCGGCGGCGATGCTGCCACAGCAGGAACAGCCCGGTCATGACGAAGGCGACCTCGTCGGTGACCGGCAGGGCCACCACGAACAGGAAGGCGGTCGCCGCGGCATAGACGCGGGCGATCATCGGCAGGTTGGTCCAGAAGAAGCCAATGGTGGCCGCACCCCACAGGGCGATGGCGACGCAGGCCTTGAGGAAGATGTAGGCGACTGCCAGCCAGCTTTCGCTCTGCAGCACCAGCGCCGGGTCGTAGACCGCCATGAAGGGCACGACATAGCCGGCCATGGCGATGCGGGTGGCGATGAAGCCGATCTTCATGTGCCCCACCCGCGCGATGGAGGAGGCAGCCAGCGCCGCCAGCGCCACCGGCGGGGTCAGGTCGGCCATGATGCCGAAATAGAAGACGAACATATGGCTGACGATCAGCGGCACGCCCATGGTCAGCAGCGCCGGGGCTGCGATCGACGCCGTGATGATGTAGTTGGCGGTGGTCGGCAGCCCGGTGCCCAGCACGATGCAGGTCACCATCGTCAGCACCAGCGCCGCCAGCAGGCTGCCGCCCGACAGGTTGACGATGGTGGTGGCGAAGCTGGAGGCGAGACCGGTCAGCGTCATCATGCCGATCAGCACGCCGACCAGCGCGCAGGCGACGCCGACGCCGATGGCGTTCTTCGCGCCGTCGGCAACCGCGTTCACCACCAGCACCAGCGTCTCCCGCCCGCCACGGAACAGCAGGCAGGGCACGACCAGCAGACCGACGATCGCGAAGGCCAGATGCTCGGTCCGCAGCCCCATCCGCCACAGAACGGCAGCGATCAGGCCCAGCAGGACCCAGAAGCCGACGCGCAGCAGCGTCGGGCCGACCGCCGAGACGACCGACATCCCCAGGATCAGCGCGGCGGTGGCGGCGATGCCGATCACCCCGGCGAACAGCGGCGTGAAACCGGAAAACAGCAGATAGACCAGCGCCGCCAGCGGCAGGATCAGGTACCAGCCTTCCTTCAGCGCCCGAAGCGCGCTCGGGCACTCCTCGCGCGGCAGGCCGATCAGGTTGCGCTTGCCGGCCTCCAGATGGACCATCCAGAAGGCGCTGCCGAAATAGAGGATGGCGGGAATGGCGGCGGCCAGCGCGACGTCGCTGTAGGGCACGCCGATGGTCTCCGCCATGATGAAGGCGGCGGCACCCATCACCGGCGGCATCAGCTGCCCGCCCATGCTGGCAGTGGCCTCCACCGCGCCGGCGAAGGCGGGGCGGTAGCCGAAGCGCATCATCAGCGGGATGGTGAACTGGCCGGTGGTCAGCACGTTGGCGACGCCCGACCCGTTGATCGTCCCCATGAAGCCGGAGGAGAAGACCGCCACCTTCGCCGGCCCGCCCTTGGAATGACCGACGAGGCCAAGCGAGACGTCGTTGAACAGCTTGATCATCCCGGCGCGCTCCAGGAAGGCGCCGAACAGGATGAACAGGAAGATGTAGGTCGCCGACACGAAGGTCGGCGTGCCGTAGATGCCCTCGGTCGACAGGAACAGCGTGTCGATCACCTGATCGAAGCCGTAGCCGCGATGGGCCAGCCCGAAGGGCAGTTCCCGCCCGAACAGGGCATAGGGAATGAACACGCCGCACAGGATCGGCAGAGCCAGCCCCATGATGCGGCGGGCCGCCTCGAACACCAGCGCGACGGCGATGGCGCCGACGACGATGTCGGTGCTGTTGGGATCGCCCGCCCGCAGGATCAGGTCGCCTTCGAAGACGAAATGATAGAGGCCGATGGCGAAGCCGGTCAGGCCGAGCAGCCAGTCGTACCAGGGCACCCGTTTGCGCGCGGAGGTCTTCCGCGCGCCGAACAGGGTGAAGGTCATCAGCACCAGAAAACCGACATGGACCGACCGCACCACCGTGGTGGACAGCGGATTGAAGGCGGCGGTCCAGATCTGGAAGATCGAAAAGGCCACGGCGATGGCAAACACCGCCCGCCCGTCGAAGCCTTCGAAGGCCGCGACATGGGCGGGGTTCTCCCGGTCGATCGCTTGGCGGGCTTGTGCGTCCGCCTCGTTGTTATGAGTATTCACGTCTGCGTTCCCCGCGGCCCGTCCGCCCGTCCCTTACATCAGCCCCTTTTCCTTGTAGTACTTCACGGCGCCGGGGTGGAACGGCACCGGCGACTGGGTGGCGGTCTTGTCGAGCTTGATCTGCTTGGCGGCGACATGGGCGGCGGCCAGCGCGTCCAGATTCTCGAACAGCGTCTTGGTCATCGCATAGGCCGCGTCGTCCGACACGCCGGAATGGCTGACCAGCAGGTTGCGCACCGCGGCGGTCGGCACCGCGGCGTCCTGGCCGGGATAGGTGCCTGCCGGGATCGTCTCGGTGATGTAGGCGGCGTCGCCGACCTTCTGCACCACGTCGGCCGGGATGCTGACGATGGTGATGTCCTGGGAGGCCGACAGATCCTTGATCGCCGCCACGCCGAGACCGGCGGAGATCAGCGTCGCGTCCAGCTGGCGGTTCTTGATCAGGTCAACCGATTCGCCGAAGGGCAGATATTCGGTCTTGGCGAAGTCCTTGTAGGCCAGACCGGCGGCGTTGAAGATCGCGCGCGCGTTCAGCTCGGTCCCCGACTTTGGCGCGCCGACCGACACCCGCTTACCCTTCAGGTCGGCCAGCGTCTTGATACCCGACTCCTTGCTGGCGACGACCTGGATGTAGTTGGGGTAGATGGCGGCGACGGTGCGCAGCTTGTCCAGCTTCTGCTTGAAGCCGACCTCCTCGTTGCCCTTCCAGGCATCGCTCAGCGAGTCACCGAGCGTGAAGCCGATCTCGCCACGGCCGGCCTGCAGCAGGTTCAGGTTTTCCACCGACGCCTTGGTCGCCTGCGCCGTCACCTTGGCCCCCGGCAGCGCCTTGCCGTACACGTTCGACAGCGCCACGCCGAGCGGATAATAGACCCCGCTGGTGCCGCCGGTCAGAACGGTGATGAAGGTCTCCGCCTTGGCCGGCAGGGCGGCCAGGCCAAGGCTGACACCAAGGCCGGCGGCCGTGCACAGGGCCAGAAGGTGACGCTTCACGGATGGGCGATTCATAGCGGCTCTCCCCGTTATCGTTGCTGCACCCGGATCGTTGCCGGGCGGATTCGTTTGCATACCCATAAGCCATGGGCAGCCCCAACCCACTGTAACGCGCCACAAAATTGCGCGCCAGTACGTACAATCCGACATATTGACCGTTCACATGCCATTCTTTCGGCCAAGGCATGCACAGGCTCCTTGACCTCCGCGGGCAGACACCCCCTATCCTTGTGGCGGAAGACCGCCGGCCGAAGCGGACACCACCGCGCCCCGGCCCACAGCGCGTCGAACGACAGTGAATAGTCCCAACTGCACGCCAAACGACTGCAAGCCAGACTTCAGCCAGCGGGAGGAAAACCGATGTCCTGTACCGTATCGATGACCGTCAATGGCAAGACGGTCTCGCGCGAGGTGGAGGAGCGAACCCTGCTCGTCGCCTTCCTGCGCGAGCATCTCGGCCTGACGGGCACCCATGTCGGCTGCGACACCAGCCAGTGCGGCGCCTGCGTCGTCCATGTCGACGGCCGGTCGGTGAAGTCCTGCACCACGCTGGCCGTCCAGGCCAACGGGGCAGAGGTGACGACGATCGAAGGGCTGGCGGCGGCCGACGGAACGCTGCACCCGATGCAGGCCGCCTTCCGCGAGCATCACGGCCTGCAGTGCGGCTTCTGCACGCCGGGCATGGTGATGAGCGCGGTCGATCTGGTCCGCGAGAATCCGAACCCGACCGAGGCCGAAATCCGCGAGGGGCTGGAGGGCAACATCTGCCGCTGCACCGGCTATCACAACATCGTCAAGGCGGTGAAGGCGGGCGCCGAAGCGATGGCGGGCGCGCAACCGGCGCCGATCGCGGCCGAATAAGGGCGATAAGCCCACCAAGAAGCAGGCATTTCCGCATCTTACGCGTTCCTGTGGGAGGAAACACGAGATGGCGAACCCCAATGGCATCGGCGCCTCGGTGCGCCGGCGCGAAGACCAGCGCTTTCTGACCGGCCGCGGCAACTACACCGACGATTTCAAGCGCCTGAACATGACCCATGCGGTGCATGTGCGCTCCCCCTATGCCCATGCCCGCATCCTGGGCATCGACTTCGCCGACGCGGCGGCGATGCCGGGCGTGGTCGCCGTGCTGACCGGGGCCGACATGGAGGCCGACAAGGTCGGCAGCCTGCCCTGCGGCTGGCAGATCCACTCCAAGGACGGCTCGCCGATGAAGGAGCCGCCGCATTACCCGCTGGCGCGCGACCGCGTGCGCTATGTCGGCGACGCGGTGGCGGTGGTGATCGCCGAAACCCGCGAGCAGGCGCGCGACGCCGCCGAGATGGTGGTGGTCGATTACGAGGAACTGCCGGCGGTGGGCTCCTCCACCCGCGCCATCGGCGGCGGCGCGCCGCTGGTCCATGACGATGCGCCGGACAATGTCTGCTACGACTGGCATCTGGGCGATCAAGCGGCGGTGGATGCGGCCTTCGCCAACGCCGCCCATGTCGCCAAGATCGATCTGGTCAACCAGCGTCTGGTGCCGAACGCGATGGAACCGCGGGCGGCGATGGGCGAATACGACCAGTCGACCGGCGAATACACGCTGACCACCACCAGCCAGAACCCGCACGTCACCCGCCTGCTGATGGGCGCCTTCGTGCTGGGCATTCCGGAGCACAAGCTGCGGGTGGTGGCGCCGGACGTCGGCGGCGGATTCGGATCGAAGATCTTCCATTACGGCGAGGAGGCCGTCGTCACCTGGGCGGCGCGCAAGGTCGGCCGGCCGGTGAAATGGACCGCCGACCGTTCCGAAAGCTTCCTGACCGACGCCCATGGCCGCGACCATGTCAGCCATGCCGAGCTGGCGATGGACGCCGATGGCAATTTCCTGGCGCTGCGCGTCTCCACCCTGGCCAATCTCGGCGCCTATCTGTCGACCTTCGCGCCGTCGATCCCGACCTACCTCTACGCCACCCTGCTGGCCGGCCAGTACAAGACCCCGGCGATCTATGCCGAGGTGAAGGCGGTCTTCACCAACACCGCGCCTGTCGACGCCTATCGCGGCGCCGGCCGGCCGGAGGCCTGCTATCTGATCGAACGGCTGGTCGATGTCGCCGCCGGCGTGATGGGCATGGACAAGACCGAGATCCGCCGCCGCAACTTCGTGCCGAAGGAGGCGATGCCCTACCAGACGCCGGTGGCCCTGCAATACGACACCGGCGACTTCGCCAAGAACCTGGACATCGCCCTGCCGCTGGTCGACTACCCCGGCTTCCAGCAGCGTCGCGCCGAATCCAAGGCGCGCGGCAAGCTGCGCGGCATCGGCTTCGCCACCTACATCGAAGCCTGCGGCATCGCGCCCAGCAATGTCGCCGGTGCGCTCGGTGCTCGCGCAGGACTTTATGAATGCGCGGAAGTTCGTTTCCATCCAACCGGTTCGGTGACGGTCTTCACCGGTTCTCACAGCCACGGCCAGGGCCATGAGACGACCTTCGCCCAGATCGTGGCGGAGCGCTTCGGCATCCCGATCGAGAATGTCGAGATCGTCCACGGCGACACCAACAAGATCCCCTTCGGCATGGGCACCTACGGCTCACGTTCCCTCGCGGTCGGCGGCTCGGCCCTGGTGAAGGCGATGGACAAGGTGGAGCGCAAGGCGAAGAAGATTGCCGCCCACATGCTGGAGGCGGCCGAGACCGACATCGAGGTGAAGGACGGCCGCTTCACCGTCGCCGGCACCGACAAGAGCCTGGGCATCGGCGACATCGCCCTGCAGGCCTACGTTCCGCACAACTTCCCGCTCGACGAGCTGGAGCCGGGGCTGGATGAGCAGGCCTTCTACGATCCCAAGAACTTCACCTATCCCAACGGCTGCCATGTCTGCGAAGTGGAGATCGACCCCGACACCGGCGTTACCACCATCGTCAGCTTCGCCGCGGTGGACGATTTCGGCAACGTCATCAACCCGCTGATCGTCGAGGGGCAGGTGCATGGCGGCCTGGTGCAGGGCATCGGGCAGGCGCTGTACGAGAACTGCGTCTATGACGAGGAATCGGGGCAGCTCGTCACCGGCTCCTACATGGACTATTGCATGCCGCGGGCCGACGATGTCCCATCCTTCACCGTGCGCTATCACGAGGACCAGCCCTGCACCCACAACCCGCTGGGCGTGAAGGGCTGCGGCGAGGCCGGGACCATCGGCGCCGCCGCCGCCGTGATGAACGCGGTGGTGGACGCGCTGTCGGAGTACGGCGTCACCCACATGGACATGCCGGCGACGCCCGAGAAGGTCTGGCGCACCATCCGCGACGCCACCCCCGCCATGGCGGCGGAATAAGACGGCCGAAGAAGAAGGAGGCTAGAGAATGTACGCGTTCACGTACCAACGGCCGACAACGCTTGCCGACGCGGCGACCGCCATCCAGGCGGAAGAGGCCAAGCTGCTGGGCGGCGGCCAGACCCTGCTGCCGACGCTGAAGCAACGCCTCGCCCGGCCGACCGACCTGATCGACCTCGGCGCCATTCCGGAGCTGAAGGGCATCCGCGAGGCTGATGGCGGGCTGGAGATCGGTGCCTTCACCCGCCATGCCGAGGTCGCCCATTCCGACCTCGTCAAGCGGGTGATCCCGGCGCTGGCCAGCCTCGCCGAGGGCATCGGCGACCGGCAGGTCCGCAACATGGGCACGATGGGCGGCTCCATCGCCAACGCCGACCCGTCGGCCGACTACCCGTCGGCGGTGGTGGCTCTGAAGGCGACGGTCACCACCGACCGCCGGACCATCGCCGGCGACGATTTCTTCACCGGCATGTTCGAAACCGCGCTGGAGCCGGGCGAGATCCTGAAGTCGGTGCGCTTCTCGCGCCCGGACAAGGCGGCCTACGCCAAGTTCCGCAACCCGGCCAGCCGCTATGCCATCGTCGGCGTCTTCGTCGCCAAGTTCGGCGCCGAGGTGCGGGTGGCGGTGACCGGCGCCGCCGGCTCGGTCTTCCGCGCCGAGGCGTTCGAAGCGGCACTCGCCGCCGATTTCCGGGCCGACGCGCTGAACGGCCTGTCGGTGGACGCCGACGGCCTGAACGCCGACATCCACGCCAGCGCCGACTACCGCGCCCACCTCGTCACCGTGATGGCGAAACGCGCGGTCGAAGCGGCGGCGTGATCTAAATCCCTCTCCCGCCCCGGGAGAGGGAAGGGGCCCAAGCAAAGCTTGGGAAGGGTGAGGGGTGACCCAAGGAGCCATGCGGTTCGGGAGTCTTGCCTCACCCCTCACCCTCCCCACCTTCGGTGGGTCCCCTCCCTCTCCCGGGGCGGGAGAGGGCATTCGTTGTCCATCTCCAAGGCCGTCCATGACCACCCCCCTGCCCGCCTCCGTCGATGACACGCTGGCGCTTCTCACCCGCGGTTCCTACGTCGCGGATCGCTCGCTGGCGACTGCGCTGTTCCTGGCGCTGAAGCTGAAGCGCCCGCTGTTCCTCGAGGGCGAGGCCGGCGTCGGCAAGACGGAGATCGCCAAGGTCCTGTCGGCGACGCTCGGCCGCAAACTGCTGCGGCTGCAATGCTATGAGGGGCTGGACGCCTCGTCCGCCGTCTATGAATGGAACTATGCCCGCCAGATGATGGAAATCCGGCTGGCCGAGGCATCCGGCGGGCAGGACCGCGAATCGCTGGCCTCCGACCTGTTTTCGGAACGCTTTCTGGTCAAGCGGCCTCTGCTGCAGGCTCTGGAGCCGGACCTCGCCGGGCCGCCGGTGCTGCTGATCGACGAGCTGGACCGCACCGACGAACCGTTCGAGGCCTACCTGCTGGAGATCCTGTCCGATTATCAGGTCTCGATCCCGGAATTCGGCACCGTCCATGCGCCGGAGCCGCCCATCGTCATCCTCACCTCCAACCGCACCCGCGAGATCCACGACGCGCTGAAGCGGCGCTGCTTCTACCATTGGGTCGATTACCCCAGTGCTGCGCGGGAGCGGGAGATCCTGTCGGTCAAGGCGCCGCAGGCCGATGCGCGGCTGGCAGCCCAGGTGGTCGGCTTCGTCCAGAACTTGCGCAGCATGGACCTCTACAAGGCGCCGGGCGTGGCGGAGACTCTCGATTGGGCTCAGGCGCTGGTGGAACTGAACCAGCTGGAACTGGAACCCTCCGTCATCAACGACACGCTGGGCACGCTGCTGAAATACCAGGACGACATCGCCCGCATCCAGGGCAGCGAGGCGGCGCGCATCCTGACCCAGGTCAAGACCGAGCTGGCCGCCACCACCGCGCGCTGAGGCTGCCATGACGGACAACGCACCGGCCGGCCGCCTCACCCTCAACCTGATGCATTTTGCCCGCGCGTTGCGCGCCGCCGGCCTGCCGGTGGGCCCTGGCAAGGTGTTGCAGGCGGTGGAGGCGGTGGAGGCGGTCGGCCTGTCCAACCGAACCGACTTCTACTGGGCGCTGCACGCCATTTTCGTGAACCGCCACGACCAGAGCGAGCTGTTCGACCAGGCCTTCCACGTCTTCTGGCGCAATCCCGACATCCTGAAGAAGATGATGTCGCTGATGCTGCCGAGGGTGCGGACGGAGGCGCCGCCCGACCAGCCCGAGATGGCGCAGCGCCTTGCCGAGGCCCTGCACGGCAGCGGCGCCGAACAGGAGGAGCCGGAAAAGACGGAGATCGAGGTCGACGCCTCCTTCACCGTGTCCGCCGCCGAACGGCTGCAGGACAAGGATTTCGAAAAGATGACGGGGGAGGAGATGGCGCAGGCCAAGCGCCTGCTCGCCCGCCTCGCCCTGCCGCTGGCCGAGGTCACCACTCGCCGCTACCGGTCGGACCCGATGGGACCGCGCGTCGATCCGCGCGCCACGCTGCGGCGGATGCTACGCACCGGCGGCGACCTGTCGGATCTTGCCCACAAGCGCCGCCGCACCCGGCCGCCGCCGCTGGTGGTGCTGTGCGACATCTCCGGATCGATGACCCGCTATTCGCGGATGCTGCTGCATTTCATGCATGCGGTGACCAACGATCGCGACCGGGTGTACAGCTTCGTCTTCGGCACGCGGCTGACCAACATCACCCGCCATCTGCGGCACAAGGACGTGGACGTGGCGCTGGACGCCGTGTCGGGGGCGGTCGCCGACTGGTCGGGCGGCACACGGATCGGCACCGCGCTGCACGCCTTCAACCGGACATGGGCGCGCCGCGTGCTGGGCCAGGGCGCGGTCGTGCTTCTCATTACCGACGGGCTGGACAGGGATGCAGGGGAAGGGCTTGCGGCAGAGGCCGATCGGTTGCACAAAAGCTGTCGGCGGCTCGTCTGGCTGAATCCTTTGTTGCGCTGGGAAGGCTTCGCGCCGAAATCCTCGGGCATCCGGGCGCTGCTGCCGCATGTGGACGATTTTCTTGCGGCCCACAGCCTGAACAGCCTCGCGGATCTGGCCGGTGTCCTGTCGGCCGACGGACCGCGTCGGAGCCCGGGCTTGCGCCGCTGGTTGAAGGAGGCGGCGGGATGAACGACACCCTGATGGCGGACAACATCGTGGAGCAGGCTGCCGCATGGCGCGCCGCCGGCCGCAGGGTGGCCCTGGCGACCGTCGTGTCGACCTGGGGCTCCTCGCCGCGGCCGGTCGGCAGCCAGATGGCGGTCGACGACCGCGGGTCGATGGCCGGGTCCGTGTCCGGCGGCTGCATCGAAAGCGCCGTGGCGCACGAGGCCGCCAAGTCGATGGAGGACGGCGAACCGCGCCTGCTGTCCTTCGGCATCACCAACGAAATGGCCTGGGAAGTCGGGCTGGCCTGCGGCGGGCAGGTACAGGTCTATGTCGAGGCCGTGGAATGAAACGCGATATTCTGGACCGGCTGCTCGCGGCGAAGGCCGCCGCCATCCCGGCCGCGCTGGTGACCGATCTCAACACCGGTCTCCAGACCCTGGTTTACGAGGACACCGTCCATGGCGGCTTCGGGCTGGAGCAGGACCTGCTGGACGAGGTGCGCCGGCGCATCCGCCAGGACCGCTCCGGCCTGCTGGTCGATCCACAGGACGAGGACGGCTTCCGCCTGTTCGTGCATGTCCACAATCCGGCGATGCGGCTGCTGATCGTCGGCGCCGTGCACATCGCCCAGGCGCTGGCCCCGGTGGCGGCCCTGACCGGCTATGACGTGACGGTGATCGACCCGCGTGGCGCCTTCGCGACCGAGGCACGTTTCCCCGGCGTCAAGCTGAACCACCTGTGGCCGGACGAGGCGCTGGCAGAGTTGAAGCCCGACGCCCGTACCGCCGTGGTCACCCTGACGCACGACCCCAAGCTGGACGACCCGGCGCTGGTGGTGGCGTTGCGCTCGCCCGCTTTCTATGTCGGCGCGCTGGGCAGCAAGCGCACCCACGCCCTGCGCCTGGACCGCCTGCGCGACGAGGGGCTGAGCGAGGCCGAGGTGAAGTGCATCCGCGGCCCGGTCGGGCTGTCGATCGGCGCCGTCACCCCGGCGGAAATCGCGATCTCGATCATGGGGCAGATCACCTGCGTGCGGCGGGGCGAGAACCATCCCTGCTGAGGGGTGAGGATCAGGGTGGGGAGCCAAATTCGGCAGTCCCCACCCCATACCTTCCGCCCATTGCCCGGCTCCGGCCCGCTCGCCATATCCGTGGGCATACATCGACCGTGCCCATCCGGAGCCCCCATGTTCTTCGGCCCGCTTCCCCTTTCCGATGCCGAGGGCGCGATCCTCGCCCATTCGCTGCGCCTGAACGGGCTGGCCTTCAAGAAGGGCCGCCGGCTTTCGGCCGATGACGTCACCGCCCTGCGCGAGGCCGGCATTTCGGACGTGATCGCCGCCAAGCTGTCCGACAGCGACATCGCCGAGGACGCCGCCGCCACCCGCATCGCAGCATCCGTGGCCGGCGGCTCCGTCCAGATCGCCGCGGCCTTCACCGGGCGGGTCAACCTGTTCGCCGAAGCGCATGGGCTTCTGCGCCTCGACCCTGCCCGCATCGACGCCATCAACGAAATCGACGAGAGCGTCACCATCGCCACCCTGCCCGATTTCGCTCCCGTCGAACCCGGCCAGATGCTGGCCACCGTCAAGATCATCCCCTTCGCCGCCCCCGCCGCCGCCGTCGAGCAGGCGGAACACATCGCCGCCGACGGGTGGCCGCCGCTGGCCGTCCTGCCCTATCGCCCGCTGTCGGTGGCGCTGATCCAGACGCGGCTGCCGGGGGTGAAGGACAGCGTGCTCGACAAGACCGTCACGGTGACGCGGGAACGCGTCGAGGCACTAGGCGGCACGTTGATCCATGAGTCGCGCTGCGACCATGACGAGGCGACGCTGGCGGCTGAAATCGCAGAGGCGCCGGCGGCCGACCTGCTGCTGATCGCCGGCGCGTCGGCCATCACCGACCGGCGCGACGTACTGCCGGCCGCCATCGAGCGGGCCGGCGGCGTGGTGGAGCATTTCGGCATGCCGGTCGATCCCGGCAACCTGCTGCTGCTGGCCCGTCGCGACGGCAAACCGGTGCTGGGGCTGCCGGGTTGCGCGCGCTCGCCCAAGCTGAACGGCTTCGACTGGGTGCTGCAGCGCATCGCCGCCGGCATTCCGCCGAGCCGGATCGAGGTGATGCGGATGGGCGTCGGCGGGCTGCTGGCCGAAATTCCGACGCGCCCCCTGCCACGGGCGGGAGTGTCGACCGAAACGCCGCGCGCGCCGCGCGTCACCGCCGTGGTGCTGGCCGCCGGCCGCTCCAGCCGCATGGGGCCCACCAACAAGCTGCTGGCCGAGGTCAACGGCGCGCCGCTGGTCGCCCGCGCCGTGGATACGGCGCTCGCCTCGCAGGCCGCCAACGTCATCGTCGTCACCGGCCACCAGGGGGAAAGCGTGGCGCGGGCGCTGGCCGACCGGCCCGTCACCTTCGTCCACAACCCCGCCTTCGCCGAGGGGCTGAGCAGCTCGCTGCGCGCCGGTCTGGCGGCGGTGCCCAGCGAATCCGACGCGGTGGTGGTGTGCCTGGGCGACATGCCGCGGGTGGCGTCCGCCGTGATCGACCGGCTGATCGCCGCCTACAGCCCGGTGGAGGGCCGCGCCATCTGCATCCCCACCACCCACGGCAAGCAGGGCAACCCGGTGCTGTGGGATCGCGCCTTCTTCACAGAAATGGCGGCGCTGACGGGCGACGCCGGTGCCAAGCGGCTGATCGGCCAGCATGCCGACCGGCTGTGCGAGGTGCCGGTCGACGACGCCGGCATCCTCTACGACGTCGACACCCCCGACCTGCTGGCCCGCTTCACCGAAACGGTCAGCGAGCCAGATCCAGCCAGCGCCGGGTCATCGCGCGGGTGAAGCGCTCCGCCACCGGCAGGTGGGTGGCGATGGAATCCTCCAGGCCGTGCAGCATCTCGGCATTGCTTTCCCGCGCCTCCTCCCGGATGCGCGACGCCCAGCCGCGCAGGATGTCGCCGGTCGCCTCGGGGTGGAACTGGAAGGCGTAGGTGGCACGGCCGAGGCGGAAGGCCTGACGATCGCAGGCCTCGCTGGTGGCCAGCGGCACCGCGCCCTCGGGAAATTCGAAGGTGTCGTAATGCCACTGGGCGAGGTTCAGTTCCGGACCGAAGCCGCCCAGCAGCGGGTCGTCCTGCGCACCGTCGGTCAGAGTGACGCGGTGTATGCCCAGTTCCGGCGTGGTGTGGCGGTAGACCTTGGCGCCATAGGCGCGGGCCGCCAGTTGCGCCCCCAGGCAGATGCCCATCACCGGCCGGTCAGCATCGGTGAAGTCGCGGATCGTCTCCATCACCCGGCCGAAATGCGGCCCCTTCTCGTCATTCCAGGCGTCCTGGGGACCGCCCAGCACCACAAGGCCGGCATAGCCGTCCTTGTCGGGGATCGCCTCGCCTTCGTTGGCGGCGATGGTGTGGAGGGTGGCGCCGTTGTCGGTCAGCGCATCGCCCACCAGACCGATGGGAGCGGTTCGGCTGTTCTGAACGACCAGGATGCGCATGGGTCTGCTCGGCTCGCGTCGTTGGCAATCTTGTCATCAAGTTGTGAGACCGTCGCAGGCGGAGTTCAAGCCGCAGCCGCGCCCGACCGCATGCTCCGCGCCGCAAAGCCGCTATGCGTGGCAGGGCAAAGCTGCTCTAGAATACGCAGGCATGACATCGAAGGTCCGCTCTCCATGCCGTTCCGTTTCCGCCTGATCGCCGCGCCGCTGTTCGCCGTCATCCTGGGTGCCGCCCTGCCCGCCCTAGCACAGAATGGGGCACAAAACGGCACGCTGACCTTCCTGCATGTCAATGACGTGTACGAAATCGCGCCGGTGAAGGGACAGGGCGGCTTCGGCCCGCTGATGACCCTGCTGAAGCGAGAACGCGCGGTGGCTCCCGATGCGATCACCACGGTCGGCGGCGATTTCCTGTCGCCGTCGCTGCTGTCGGGCACGACGCGGGGCGCGCAGATGATCGCGCTGTTCAACGCCATCGGCGTCGATGCGGTGACCTTCGGCAACCATGAATTCGACTTCGGCCCCGACACACTGAAACAGCGCATGGCCGAATCGAAGTTCCCCTGGATCGGCAGCAATGTGCGGTCGGCCGACGGCTCCGCCTTCGCCGGCACGGTGCCGAGTTGGACCCGGACCATTGACGGCATCACCGTCGGCTTCATCGGCCTGATCACCCCCGACACCGCCCGCCTGTCCAGCGCCGGGCCGAGCCTGAGCTTCTCTCCGGTCCTGGAGACGGCGGCGGCAACGGTAAAGGATCTGCGGGCGAATGGGGCCGCGGTCGTCGTGGCGCTGACCCACCTGACCATTGCGGAGGACCGTGAGTTGGCCGCCAAAGTCAAGGGCATCGACCTGATCCTGGGCGGCCACGACCACGACCCGATCAGCTTCTACGAGGGCTCCACCCTGATCCTGAAGGCCGGGCACGATGCGCAGTATCTCGGTGTCGTGAAGCTGGATGTCGTGACCAAAGAGGCCGCTAAGGGGACGGCGACCACCACCGTGCCGACCGAATGGCGCTTCGTCACCACCGCCGGCGTCGCCCCAGACCCGACGGTGGAGGCGGTGGTGGACGGCTATACCAAGCGGCTCGACAGCGATCTGGCCGTGGTGATCGGCACCACGTCGACCGAACTGGACAGCCGCAAGGACGTGGTGCGCAGCCGCGAATCCAGCATGGGCAACCTGATCGCCGACGCCCTGCGCGATGCGCTGAAGGCCGACGTCGCCATCACCAACGGCGGCGGCATCCGCGCCGACGCGCTGCATCCCGCCGGATCCAAACTGACCCGCAAGGACATCTTCGCCGAGCTGCCCTTCGGCAATGTCGGCGTGCTGGTGGAGATGTCGGGACAGGATCTGATCTCCACCCTCGAACACGGCGTCAGCAAGGTGGAGGAGAAGGCCGGCCGCTTCCCGCAGGTTTCCGGCCTGACCATGACCTACGATCCCAAGGCGCCGGCCGGGCGGCGGGTGACCTCGGTCATGGTGGGCGGCAAGCCGCTGGACCCGCAGGCGACCTACCGCGTCGCCACCAACGATTACATGCTGAAGGGCGGCGACGGCTATGCCGCCTTCCCGCGCGCCAAAGTGATCGTCGATGCCTCGGGCGCGGTGTTGCTGGCGACCATCGTGATGACCTACGTCGAATCCAAGAAAACGGTTGCGCCCGCGGTCGAGGGAAGGATCGTGGCAAAATAACGCAGCGGCCGGGACATTATAGAGCCCTGGGGCGACACTCCGTTGCGCACGGTCGGCAGTTGCCTTTAGGGTAACCCGTCCGCTCTACATCCGCGCCGAAGGCCGCACGCATGTCCGACACCCTGACCACCCGTTCCAACGACTTCGCCCAGACCTTCAACACCGCCCATGGCGAGGCGGGGCTGGGCCGGGTGTCGATCGCCCATATCCTGCAGCGCATCCAGTCCGACCCGAACTTCCTGTTCAGCGACGACTTCCGCAAGGGCGCCGGGCAATGCCCGTTCCATGCCGGCAAGGCGGAGGGCGCGGCGGAAGGTGCGCCCCCCATTCCCCAGGACGACGCCGACAAGGTCGCGGTCAACAGCCTGCTGGCCCTGCTGTTCAACCGGCTACGCGACCATATCGCGGAAAAGCTGCCCTTCGATGCGGACGGCCGGCCGATGCTGCCGATCCCGCCGCGTTCGCCGCACGGGCTGGACCCGGCCGACCGCGCCGCCATGGCGGCGGCGGAGCCGGACGTCTTCTGTTCCGTCCTGCGCGACGCCACCTGCCACCTGCTGGACGGGCTGATCACCGGCTGGGCCGTCGATCTGGTGCGGGAAGAGGAGTATTTCCGCTCCCAAGGCTCCGGCGAGATCTCGCTGGAGGCGGCGGCGACCTTCGTCCTGCGCACGGTGCTGGAGCATTCGCCGCTCTACCAGCGCGCCGGCTACGACATGCTGTCGATCACCAAGACCGGCAGCCACACCGCCATCCACATCTGCTGGGCGATGGTGGAGGCCGCGCCGCTGCTGGTGCCGGGGCGCGATACTGCCTTCTACGACGACCTTGTCCACCGCAGCCTGAAGCAGATCGTGCCGCTGTCGATGTCCAGCCTGGGCATGCTGGTCCATTACATGGAGGAAAGCGGGATCGAGCCGGCCGACGGCTTGGCCGTACACCGACTGCCCAAAGACCAGAAGGCCTTCATTCTGGACGCCAACGGGCTGATCCGGCTGAACGCCGATCCCATCGTCACCTTCGCCAAGCCGGGCGAGCGCTATTACACCGGCTGCCCGGCCTTCTACACCACCAACCTCATCAAGCTGTATCTCGACATCGTCGCCGGGCTGGCGCTCGACTACGGTGTCTACGACCGCCTGCAGGAGGGCTGAGCCCGATGGCCCGCACCAACGACTTCGCCCTGACCTATGCCGGCGCGCATGAGGAGGCCGGGATGACCCGGATCAATCTAGCGCCGATCCTGCATCGGATCGCCGAGGAGCCGGCGTATCTGCTCAGCGAGGAGTTGCTGCAGTTGGCCGGTCACTGCCCGGCCCATGCCGACACCCGCAAGGAGGATTTCGAGAAGGTCGCGATCAACACGCTGTTGGGGTTCCTCTATGTCGATTTGCGGGAGCACATCATCGCCCGCATGCCGCTGGACGAGTCCGGGCATCTGCTGCTGTCGACCCCGCCGGACTCGCCGCACGGGCTGGACTTCGCCGATCCCGACGGCATGGCCGCCGCCGATCCCGACCGCATGGTCGGCTTCCTGCGCGATTCCGTCTGCCATCTGCTGGACGCCATCATCAAGGATTGGGCGATCAAGGTGATGGTGGAGGAGGACCGCTGCCGGACGGAGGGCACCATCACCGACATGGCCGCCGCCGGCTATGTGCTGGGACGCGAATTGCAGAAGTCGGTCCTCCACGGCCCGTCCGGCTACGACATGCTGTCGATCACCAAGACCGGCAGCCACACCGCCCTGCATGTCTGCTGGAATCTGGTGGAGGCGGCGCCGCTGTTGCGTCCGGGGCTGGAGGCCGCCGCCTATGACGATCTGGCCCGTCGCAGCCTGAAACAGGTTCTGCCGCTCGCCATGGGCAGCCTGGGCATGCTGTGCCAGTTCATGGCGGCGGGCAGGATCGAGGCCGACGACCATCAGGCCATCCACCCGCTGCGCACCGACCAGTCGGCCTTCCTCTATGATCCGGACAAGGACCTGATCGTCCTGAACACCGACCTGATCGAACCGACCGCGACGGCGGGGGAGCGCCATTACACCGGCTGCCCGGCCTTCTACGCCAACGGCCTGATCAATCTTTACATGGAAATCGTGCTGACGCTGGCGGCGCAGTACGGCATGTATGTGAGGCTGCAGGACAGGGTCGCCTGACGCTTTGATGTGATGGCGGTTCTTGACGGAACGCCCGGCATGCCTATGTTGGCGTTCCGTCAGAATCGGAAGGTTTGAGTTGGCGAAGAAAAGCACCCTGCGGGCGGTCACCACCACCGCGCTGGCCGATGCGATCAAGCGCAGCCGCAGCCGCATGGCGACGCCTTGGCAGCGGGCGCTCGGCCATCTGGAAAGCGTGTTCATCGACCATGCCTGCTTCCGGCTGATCTATTCCAACACCTACCGCGTCTCCCCCAACATGTACCGGGCGAGCCAGCCCTCGCCGTCGCACATCGCGATGGCGAAGCGCAACGGGGTGAAGACGATCCTGAACCTGCGCGGCTCGCGCGACTGCGCCTCCTACATCCTGGAGGCAGAGGCCTGCCGCGCCCATGGGCTGGAACTGGTCGATTTTCCGGTGAACTCCCGCGACATGCCGAAGAAGGAAACCCTTCTGAAGGCGCACGAGCTGTTCAAGACCATGACCTATCCGGCGCTGATGCACTGCAAGTCGGGCGCCGACCGCGCCGGCTTCATGGCGACGCTGTACCTGTTCGCCCATGAAGGCCAGCCGCTCGACCAGGCGATGAAGCAGCTGTCCTGGAAATACGGCCACTTCAAACAGGCGAAGACCGGCATCCTCGATTATTTCTTCGAACTCTACGCCGCCTACAACCAGAAGCGCCCAATCGCCTTCTGGGATTGGGTCGAGCGCGTCTATGACCCGGTGGAGGCCAAGGCGAGCTTCCGCTCGCGCGAATGGGCCGATGCAGTGGTCGACCGGGTGCTGGGCCGCGAATAGGGCGGCCCCACCGGAATTACCGGGCCTTATTCTGTTTAGCGGGCAACGTACCAGTCGGCGCGGTGGTTGAAGGCGACGAAGGCGTTCAGCACCGCCGCACCCAGGATCGACGCCAGCAGCGCCGGCAATTCCAGCACGAAGGCGGCAGCCGAGAACACCGCCAGATCGAACAGCGCCTGCAGCCAGCCGGCGCGGAACCCGGTCTTCTCCTGCAGGTAATAGGCGAGGATGCCGACACCGCCGCCACTGGCGCCGTGGCGGAACAGCGCGATGACGCCGATCCCGACGCAGAAGCCGGCCAGCACCGCCGCCACATAAGGGTTGATGGCGCTGAAGCTCATCATGCTCGGCAGCAGCCCGGACAGCAGGGCGATGCCGGTCACCGCGACCAGCGACCGGACGGTGAAGCCGACGCCGATTCGGGCCAGCGCGAGAAAATAGAAGGGCAGATTGACCAGGAAGAACAGCGGTCCGAAATCCACGCCCGTCGCGTAGGAGATCACGAAGGCCAACCCCGCCGCCTGTCCAGTGACCAGCCCGGCGGCATGGAGAATGGCAATCCCGAACGACGTCATCACAACGCCGAACAGTTGACCTTGCAAATTGTCAAAGAGACTGTGCGCCGCATGCGGACGCTCGTAAGTGACCGATGCAGGGGATGACGAAATGGTCGAGGCGGAATTGTTCGTCATGCCAGCTACCCCTTGGCGTCGCCTGTGTGTTTACACGCGAACGCCAATATAGGTCATTTCTGCTGACCTATCCATACTTCGCTTGGGCGAAGAGGTGAGCTATGCGATTTGCGGGGGAGAGCGGCGGGTGGGGTGGTCCTTTGGTGCCGGCTGCTTTGCCCCCTCCCCAACCCTCCCCCGCTTTGCGGGAGAGGGAGCACGCGTCGAATCGGCGGCAATTCCCTCTCCCGCGATCGGACCGGCCTTCGGCCGGCCGAGAGCGGGGGAGGGTTAGGGAGGGGCAAGAGACCGCAGCGATCAAAAGATAGTCGAAAGTCACGCCGCCAACGTCCGCGCCAGCGTGTCGCCGTCCACATTGCGCCCGGACAGCACCACTACCGTCCGTCCGGTCCGCCCGAGCCGGCCGCCCAGCACCGCGGCGACTCCGGCGGCGCCGGCCCCTTCCGCCACCACGCCGAAAGACCGGTGCAGGGCGCGCATCG
Source organism: uncultured Azospirillum sp. (assembly GCA_965650625.1). Taxonomy (GTDB): domain Bacteria; phylum Pseudomonadota; class Alphaproteobacteria; order Azospirillales; family Azospirillaceae; genus Azospirillum. The sequence continues at coordinate 39,584 of CBFGPE010000023.1, forward strand.
CGGCGGCGATCTCCGCCTCCTCCACCTCGACCACCCGGTCGACCAGCGTATCGACGATGGCCTGGGGCAGCTTGCCCAGTGCATGGACGTTGATGCCGTCGGCCAGCGTCGGGCCGCCGCGGCGGGCGAGGCGCACACCGATCACCCGCACCCACGGGTTCTGTGCCTTCACCGCGGCGGCCACGCCGGCCAGAAGCCCGCCGCCGCCGACCGGCACCACCACCGTGTCGACATCGGGGCGATCGGCCAGGATCTCCAGCCCGACCGTCCCCTGCCCGGCGATCACGTCGGGATCGTCATAGGGGTGGAGGAAGGTCAGCCGCCGCTCAGCCGCCAGTTCCAGCGCCTTGCCCTTCGCCTCGCCCACATTGGCGCCGTGCAGCACCACCTCGGCACCCAGGTCCGCGGTGCGCTCCACCTTGCAGCGGGGGGCCGTCTCCGGCATCACGATGGTTGCCTTCACCCCCAGCCGGGCGGCGTGCAGCGCCACCCCCTGCGCGTGATTGCCAGCCGACATCGCCACCACCCCGCCTGCCCGCTCCGGCGCCGTCAGCCGCAGCAGGCGGTTCAGCGCACCGCGTTCCTTGAAGGCGCCGGTGGCCTGGAACACCTCCGCCTTCAGCCACAGATCGCGGTCGAGCGTGGACGCATGCAGCAGCGGCGTACGGACGATCTGGCCGGACAGCCGCCGGGCGGCGTCGCTCACCGCCGACAGCGGCAGCCAGGCCGGCAAGCGGTTTTCAACAGGGCGCTCTTCAAAATCGGAATTGCAAACGGGCGTACAGACGGAGAGGGTGCGCGCGGCATCGGCATGCGCGGTGAACATCGCGAAAATCCTCGACGAACGAATTTTTGGGTAGGACGGGCGTGCCCCGGACCGCCTCAGCGGACCGGGTGAATAATTCGCGCCGAGCCACACATTCGCTCGCCAAGACGGACGCCGTTGTTCGACGCCGCAGCAGCGGTCAGACGATGGGACTTGTCATGAACCGGATTGAGGGTTCCGGAGACCACAGGGTGCAGCGACACGCCACACACTCCACACAACCAGTGAACACGAACGCGGCAACTCTCCGACGCTTCAGAGCGCCGGGCCGGTAATTCGCATTCGCATGGTGTCGGTCGTGTTCATGGGATCTGCATACCCGTTGCCGCGGCGGCGGTCAAGCCGTCATCGTGCAAAATGTCGCAGGCCAATGCCCGGCACTCAGGCCAATTCGATCCGGTTCCGCCCGAGCGCCTTGGCCCGGTAGAGCGCCTGATCGGCCCGGCCCAGCACGCTTTCGACCGTGTCCTCCAATGGCGACACCTCCGTCAGACCGAAGCTTCCGGTCAGCTGGAAGCTTCGGCCATCGGGAAGCTCGATCGCCAGCGCCGCCAGTCCGACGCGCAGCCGCTCCGCGATCACCGCACCGCCGGTGCGGGTGGTCCCGGGCAGCAGGATGGCGAACTCCTCCCCGCCGATGCGGCCGATCTGGTCGCTGCCGCGCAATTGGCGGCGGATTTCCTCGACCACCCTGCGGATGGCGACGTCGCCGGCGGCATGGCCCAACTCATCGTTGATGCGCTTGAAATGGTCGATGTCGAGCATGACGAGACAGGTAGTCCCGGTGCCCCTCCCGGTCACGATCCGGTCCAGCAGGTCCAGGATTTGCCGGCGGTTGTGGGCGCCGCTCAGCGGATCGGTGGTGGCGAGGCGGTGCAGTTCATGCTCCATCCGCCGGCGCTCGGTGATGTCGGTGGCGATGCCGATCACCCCGGTCTCCATTCCGTCGGGGGCGGTCAGCGGTCGCTTCACCACCAGCAGTTCCCGCGTCCGCCCGTCCGGCCCCTCCACACTCGACTCGAATGAGAAGGCACCCGTTCCGGCCGGCACCGATTCGGACGCCGTGCGGTGGCCGGCTGACCATTCGATGCCGTCGGCGGCATTCGGAAACAGCTCGCGGAATGCACGGTTGCACAGGGCGTAGCGGCCGGCGCTGTCCCTGTACCAGACCGGGCTCGGCATCATTTCGACGAGGTTTTCGATGAAACGGCGCTGTTCGTCGGCGAGCGCGGTCTGCCGTTCCAGCTCAGCCGTGCGTTCGGCGACGCGGCGTTCCAGCGACTGGTTCAGCGACTCGATGGTGACGAGATCGCGCCAACTGCGCACCGCACCGACCAGGCTGGTGAACAGCTTCTGGGCGGTCAGTTCCGCCTTGCTCTTATAGTCGTTGATGTCGTAGGCGACGATGGCCTCGCGCTCCGGCGCCTGTCCGGGCTGGCCGGTGCGCAGGATGATGCGGATGTGGCGGTTGCCCAGGTCGCGCCGGATGTAATGGACCAGATGCAGCCCGGCATCCTGCGTCTCCATCACCACGTCGAGCAGCGCCACGGGCAGATCCGACCGTTGGGCGAGGATCTCCTGCGCCTCCGCCGCCGAGAAGGCGCTGACGATGGCGAAGCGCCGGCCTTCGAACTCGAAATCCTTCAGCAGCACGCGGGTCATCGCGTGCACCTGCTCGTCGTCGTCCACCACCAGGATCGGCCAGGGGACAGCAGCCGCCGACTGCCGTTCCGGCACCGCGCCGGGGTCTTCATCCTCGAACATCAGGTCATCGGGAGACGCGTCCACGGTCGGGACCTGCCCAGTTAAAGTTTGCATAAGCCTGTCGCTCACTGGGGCTCGATGTCTACGCCGGAGAAATCCTGATTGAAGATGTTGTTGGTGTAGTTCTTCACCTCCTTGCGATGGGCGACGGCAATGATGGAATTCGCGATGGGAAACCACGGGGCTTCCTCATGAAAGATTCGCTGCGCTTCCTTGTAATAGGCGGTGCGGCGGTCGACGTCGGTGGTGACCTTGGCCTTCGTGATCCTGTCTTCGAAATCCGGATTGCACCATCTTGCGAGGTTGGCGCCCCCCGGACGGACGGCACCGCAGCTCAGCAGGAAATAGAGGAAATTGTCCGGATCGCCGTTGTCGCCGGTCCAGCCGTAAATCACCATGTCGGGATCGCCCTGCGTGACCTGACGGCGATAGTTGCTCCAGCTGTCCGTATACAAAGTGACCTTGATCCCGACGCGCTCCAGATTCTCGCGGATCATCTCGGCGGCGCGCTTGCCGTTGGGCAGATAGGGGCGGGTGACCGGCGTGTACCAGAGATCGAGCGAGAAGCCTTCGGGATATCCCGCCTCGGCCAGCAGGCGGCGGGCCGCCGCCGGGTCGAACGGATAGTCCTCGATGCCGTCGTCGTAAGACCACATGCCGGGCGGGATCGGGTTCTTCGCCGGGGTCCCGCCATTCTGATAGACCGCATCGACCAGGGTGCGCTTGTCGATCGCCATGGTGATGGCGCGCCTAACCCGCACATCGTTCAGCGGCGGCTTGCTGGTGTTGAACGCCATATAGGCGACGTTGCGGCCGTCCTGCTGCTCGATCACGAGATTCGGATCTTTTTCTATCGCGCCCAGCTCGGCCGGGTTGGGGAAGATCATCACATGGCATTCGCCGGACCGCAGCTTGTTCAGGCGCACCGCGATGTTCGGCGTGATCGAATAGATCAGGTTGTCCAGCGGCTGGCGTCCCCGCCAATAGCCGTCGAAGGCCTTGTAACGGATCGCCACATCCTTGTGGTAGGACACCAGCCGGAACGGCCCCGTGCCGATCGGCCTCTCGTCGAACAGATCCTGCTTTCCAGCCTTCATCAGGACATCGGCGTATTCGGCGGACTGGATCGACAGGAACGGCATGGCCAGATCGGCCAGGAAGGGAGCCTCCGAATGGGTCAGTGTGATGCGGACCGTGTGGTCGTCCAGCTTCTCCACCGATTTCAGCAGATCCGGCAGCCCCATGCCTCTGAAATACTCGTAATTCGCCGTTCCGACGGTGTGATAGGGATGGTCTGGTCGCCATTGACGGTTGATGGTGAACAGCACGTCATCGGCATTGAGCGGCCGGCTCGGCGTGAACAGCTCGTTGGAATGGAAAGCGACATTCCGGCGCAGATGGAATTCGTAGACCAGCCCGTCGTCCGAAATCCTGTAGGATTCGGCCAGACCGGAATTCATGATCTGCCCTGCCGGACCGAATTCGACCAGATTGTTGAACAGCGGCGTCGTAGCGTTCACGGTCGTGCCCGAGGTCGACACCTGCGCATTGAAGCCCTGCGGGTTTCCTTCCGTGCAGTAGACCAGCGACTTGTCGGCCAGCGCGGGACCCGACAGCCCGGCAAGCCCGATCAGAACAGCAGCCCCCCTCGCAAGACTTCGCATCCACGTCTTCAGCGGCAAAGGCATTCACTGCTCCTGCGGGGATGGTATTGCGGGCGCCAACGGTATGTTATCAGTAGCAAATCGCCGTGGAAAGCGAATGGTGAAGCGCACGCCGCTGCCGGGAGGACTGTCGACGGCAATCCTGCCACCCAAACGGTTCACCACGAGGTTGTACACAATGTGGAGCCCGAGACCGGTGCTTCCGCTTCCGCGTCTGGTGGTAAAAAATGGATCGAACACCCGTGGCAGATCGGGCTGGGCAATCCCCCGGCCGTCGTCGGTGTAGACCAGATCCACCATGTCCGGTTCCGGTGCATCGACCCGGATCAGCAGACGGCCCTGCTGCCCCTCCCGGTAGGCGTGGGTGATGGAGTTCATTACGAGGTTGGTCAGGATCTGCGCCAGAACGCCGGGATAGCCGTCGATCTCGATGTCTTCGGGGCATTCCACCCGCAGGCTGTGACCCGCCCGGCGCCAGGACGGGCTGAGGCTGGTCGCCAGATCCTCCAGATAAGGCTTCAGCAGGAATTGCCGCTCTTCGCCGCTGGTCTGATCGGCCGCCACCTGCTTGAAGCTCTGCACCAGTTCGCCGGCCTGCCGCAGGTTCAGCACCATCAGCCGGGCCAGCTCTTCCGATGTCTCCTGGAATTCGGCGAACTCGCTTCGGCGCAGATTTCCCGCGCCGGCCAGTTGCCCGATCTCCGTCAGACGGTCCTGGAGATGGGTCGCCCCCATCAGGGCATTGCCGAGCGGCGTGTTGATCTCGTGCGCCACCCCCGCGACCAACCCGCCCAGCGACGCCATCTTCTCCGCCTGGATCAGGTCGGCCTGGGTCCGGCGCAGTTCCTCCAGGGCGCGGTCGGCGCGGTCCTTCGCATGGCGGGCCGCCTGTTCGCGCAGGCCGATCTCGCGGATGAAGAAGGCGGCGGCGCGCGCCATGGCGCCGAATTCGTCCTGGCGGCGGGTGCCGTCGATCGGACCGGCCAGCGGGTCCTCGGCCAGCCGGGTCATCTGCCGCTGCAGGCGCAGAACCGGCCGGCTGATCGACCGCGCCACCACCGCCGCGGCACCGGCGGCCAGCAGCAGGCCGATGGTCGCACCGATGACCAGGATGCGGCTCAGCAGCTCGCCGATGCGCGCGGCTTCCTCGCGGAAGGTTTCGTCCAGTTGCCGGGCGGTCTCGACCAGGGCGCCGGCGTCGCGGTCCATGGCGATCAGCAGCTGGTTCAGGTGGCGCAACCCGTCCGCCGTTCGGCGCAGGCTGTCACGCCAGTTTCGGATGGCCGCCAGCACCTCGTCCTGCAGCAGCGGCGACATGGGAAGCTCGCGCACCGTCGCCAGCAGGGTGCCGGCATCGGCGACGATGCGGTCGGCCTCCTCCGCGTCGCGCACGGCCACCGCGTCGGCCGCCCGCCGGCCGAGGCGCAGGGCGACGACGGCGACGTTCTGCGTCTCCTGCTCGGTGTCGTTGGCCTGGATGGCATAGGCGATCAGTTGGACAACCTCGTCCTGGATCGCGGTGTAGCCGGTGGACTTCACCATCAGGATCCGGGCGGTCAGCGCCTCGATGGCAGCCGCCGCCTCCGCGCCGGCACGCTGGGCCGACTCCAGTGCCCGCTGGGCCTCGGCGGTGCGGGCCTGCGCCCGATACAACCCGTCGAGCGCCGGGCGCAGCGTCGGCAGCAGAGAGGACAGGTAGGTCACGTCGGGCTGACGGCCGAGCGTCCCGGTCAGGACCAGCGCCCGCACCACCGGCAGCGTGCGGAGAACCTGTTCTCCCAACATCCGCTCGCCCAAACTGGCAGGATGTCCGGCATCAACTCCGTCATCCAAGCCTCCCGCCGCCGCCTGTGCCGCCGCCTCGAACCGGCTCAGCGCTGCGTCGCGCTCGGCATCGGCTGCACGCAGGTCCGCGACGGCGCCCTGCAGGCCGGCGACCGTGGCCGCATAGCGGGCAGCGGCCTGCTTCGCCGGATAGCGGTCGACCAGCGGATCCGTCCGCCCCAGCACCGCCTGCAGCCGTTCGGCGGTCGCGGTCAGCCGGTCGGTGGCAATGCGGAAATCGCCGGCCGTCAGGGGCTGTCCACTGCCATGCAGGCCACTGCCGAAGCCGAGCGCCGCGACATGCTGAGCCTCGGCGCGCTGGAGGTCCAGCATCGCCTCGCGCAGTTCGTGGGCGTCGTCGACCACCTCGCGGCTGTCGCGCAGGCGCTTGTCGGCTTCGGTCAGCGATCCCAGGGAGTCGACATTGGCGGCATGCTGCCGTTCGCGGGCACGGTCGGTCAATGCCATCAGGGTGGCGGAGTGGAGCCCCATGTCGGCCACGGCGGCATCGTTCGCCGCGGTCACCTGGATGAAGCTGCGCATCTGGTCGACATAGCGCGCCAGCACACCCGTTGCGCGCTCCACCTCCGACCGGTGGGTCCTGGCCGATCCGGCCTCGTCCAACTGCCGCAGTTCCGACGCCGCGGATCGCGACAGCGTTTCGAAACGGTCGGCACGGCCGGCGCGGTCGGCCGGCGCCACCTGGAGATAGTCGATGCGGGCCGCCGTCGCCGCCAAAACATCGCGATAGACGGAGCCGGCGAGCACCGCCGATTCATAGACCCGTTCGCTGCGGGCCAGCAGCAGCCCGCCGGCGACCGCGATCACCGCGGCGACCGCCACCGGCACGCCGCCGACCATGGCGATGCGCGACCGAATCCTCATTCGCACCCCGCAGCGTCATCACGCGCGCAGGTTGCCCGGACAGGCCGCCGGGACAGGGGCAGGGATCGGGCAAAGGGTGATGGGCGAGCCGCCACGAACGCTCCGCATTCAGGACCTAATGGGCCTTAGCAGAGCAATGTTCGGGGGCAAAGGGATAATGCTTCAAGAGAAAAAGGAGCAGAGCGGACGGGGCGTCGGGTCGCCCCGTCCGGCACCGCCCTGCCCGCCGTCGGATCAGGACTTGCCGGCCACGCCCAGCTTGGCCTGCACGGCCGCCAGCCCGTCCTTGCCGTCGAGGGTGGTGACGCCGTCGAGCCAGCTCTTCATCACGTCGGGGTTCTTCTTCAACCAGGCCTTGGCGGCGGCCTCCGGCTTCTTGTTGGCGTTCATGATGTCGCCCATCACGGCGTTTTCCATGTCCAGCGTGAAGGACAGGTTGGACAGCAGCTTGCCAACGTTCGGGCATTCGGCAGCGTAGCCCTTGCGGACGTTGGTGCTGACGGTGGCGCCGCCGAAGTTCGGACCGAACCAGTCGTCGCCGCCCTCCAGATAGGTCAGCTCGAAGCTCTTGTTCATCGGGTGCGGTTCCCAGCCCAGGAAGACCACCCAGCCCTTGTTGCGGGTCGCGCGCTTCACCTCGGCCAGCATGCCGGCCTCGCTGGATTCCACCAGCTTGAAGTCCTTCAGGCCGAAAGCGTCGGCCTTCAGCATCTTGTCGATGATGAGGTTGCCGTCGTTGCCGGCCTCGATGCCATAGATCTTGCCGCCCAGCTTGTCCTTGAACTTCGCGATGTCGGCGAAGCTCTTCAGTCCGGCCTCGGCGGCGTATTTCGGCACGGCGAGCGTGTATTTGGCGCCTTCCAGATTGACGCGCGTCACCTCGACCGAGCCGTCCTCCAGCACCGGCTTGATGAAGGGCTCCATCGTCGGCATCCAGTTGCCGAGGAAGACGTCCAGCGACTTGGTCTTCAGCCCGGTGTAGACCAGCGGCACCGACGATATCGTGGTGGTCGGCTTGTAGCCCAGCGCGTCCAACGTGACGGAGGCGAGCGCCGTCGTCGCCGCGATGTCGGTCCAGCCGACGTCGCCGAAGCGCACCGTCTTGCAGGCGGCCGGATCGGCGGCCAGCGCCCCGCCGGCGCCCAGCGCCATCACCGCCGCGATGCCCACCCCGGCGATCCATTTGGCCGGCGCCTTCCATCCGTTCATATGCTCAACTCCTCATTCTTGTCGTTGCAGTCCATGGAAATTGCCGTTTTCGTCATCGACGGAGCGGCGAAAATGGCGCATTTGTTGCGGCGCAAGCCAAGGTCCCGGTTGCGGACGGCCTTGGCGGACCAGGACAGGAGACCGCCAGCCCCATGCCCAAAGTCGGAATGGAACCGATCCGCCGCCGCCAGTTGATCGACGCGACCATCAGCTCGATGGGCAAGCACGGCCTGGCCGACACCACGGTGCAGACGATCAGCCGCGGGGCCGGCGTGTCGCCCGGCATCATCCATCATTATTTCGGCGGCAAGGACGAGTTGCTGGCCGCCACCATGCGCAGCATGCTGCAACAGCTGCGCGACGACGCGACCCAGCGGCTGGCGGCGGCCGAGTCGCCGCGCGCCCGGCTGGAGGCGATCGTCGACTGCAACTTCGCCCCCGACCAGTTCGAACCGCGGGTGGTCGCGGCGTGGCTGGGCTTCTGGGCACAGGCGCCGCATAATCCGGCGCTGAGCCGGCTGCAGCGGATCAACGCCCGCCGGCTGCATTCCAACCTGCTGCACGCCCTGCGCCCGCTGCTGCCGGCGGAGCGGGCCGAGCGGGTGGCGGTCGGGCTGGCCGCGATGATCGACGGGCTGTGGCTGCGCTTCGCCCTGACCGGCGCCATCGACGGCAGCGCCGCGCGCGCGGTGGCGCTGGGCTACCTCGACTCCGAACTGAACGCCTGACCTCACCGCCGCCGACCTCACCGCCGCCACCAGCGCCGCTTGGCCCGTCCGGCGGCGGCCGGGCGGCCGAAACCCCGGCCGAAACTCTGGGTGATGCGGTCGAGCACGACGGCCAGGAACACCACGCTCAGCCCGCTCTGCACACCAAGCCCGATGTCCAGGCGCTGGATGCCCTGCAGCACCACATTGCCCAGGCCGCCGGCGCCGATCATCGAGGCGACGACGATCATCGACAGCGCCATCATCATGGTCTGGTTCACCCCGGCCATGATCGACGGCAGGGCGTTGGGAAGCTGTATCTTGAACAAAAGCTGGTGTTGGCGGCAGCCGAAGGCGCGGCCCGCCTCCACCAGCTCCACCGGAACCTGCCGGATGCCGAGCGCGGTCAGCCGCACCGCCGGCGGCATGGCGAAGACCACGGTGGCGATGATGCCCGGCACCCGCCCCAGCCCGAAGAACAGCACCGCCGGGATCAGATAGACGAAGGCCGGCATCGTCTGCATCAGGTCGAGCAGGGTCTTGCCCAGCCCGTCGGCGAGCTTGCTGCGCGCCATCCAGATGCCCAGCGGCACCCCGCCGATCAGGCTGAGCGCGGTGGAGGCCAGCACCAGCCCGAGGGTGGAGACCGTCGGTTCCCACAGCCCCATCACGAAGATGCCGCCCAGCGCCAGCAGGGTGAACAGGGCGAAGCCACGCCCGACCCGCCACAGGGCGATGGCCGCCAGCACCAGCGCCAGCAGCCAGGGCGGCACCCCCAGCAGCAGCCCGTCCAGCGTCTCGCCCAGCCCGTCGACCGCCGCGGCGATGACGCTCAGCGCCGGCTGCCCATGGTCGAGGATCGTGTTCACCAGCCATTCGGAGCCGCGGGCGATGCCGCCGCCGATGGTCTCGCTCAGCCATTCGATGTCGATCACCGGGGCGTCAGCCATGGCGCACCTCGCGGCCGGCATCCCCGCCACGGTCGAGCGCCTCCAGCAGCACCGCGCGGGAGATCACGCCGATGAGCCGGCCGTCCGCCTCGACGACCGGCAGCGGACCGGGCGCGGCGGCGGCCCGGCCGAGCAGCGCATGAATGGGCGTGTCGGCGGCCACCGGCTCAAGACCGGGCTGCGGCGGGCCGTCGTCGGGCGGCCGGGCGATGTCGCGGGCGCGCAGCACGCGCGAGGCATCGACGCCGCGGAAGAAGGCGCGGACATACTCGTCGGCCGGCGCGCGCAGGATCTCCGCCGGGGTGCCGATCTGGGCGATCCGCCCGTCCTCCATCACCGCGATGCGGTCGGCGATCCGCATCGCCTCCTCCGCATCGTGGGAAATGAAGACGATGGTGCGGGCATCCTGGCGCTGCAGCCGCAGTAGCTCGTCCTGCATGTCGCTGCGGATCAGCGGATCGAGCGCCGAGAAGGCCTCGTCCATCAGCATGATCGTCGGATTCTTGGCCAGCGCACGGGCCAGCCCCACCCGCTGCTGCATGCCGCCCGACAGCTCGTTCGGAAAGCGGTCGGCATAGTCGGCCAGCCCCACCCGCTCCAGCGCCGCCAGCGCCGCCTTGCGCCGCTCCCCCCGCTTCACCCCGGCGACCTCCAGCCCGAAGGCGGCGTTCTCCAGCGCGGTGCGATTGGGCAGCAGGGCGAAGGACTGGAACACCATGCTCATGTCCCGCCGCAGCACCTCGACCAGTTCGGAGTAGGACAGGCCGGTCAGGTCGCGGCCGTCCAGCCGGATTTCCCCCTCCGACGGTTCGATCAGCCGGTTCAGCAGCCGGACGATGGTCGATTTGCCCGATCCCGACAGGCCCATGATGACGAAGATCTCGCCGGCCCGGATGTCGAAGCTGGCCTCGGCCACGCCGACATTCACGTTCAGCCGCTGCAGCACCTCCGCCTTGGTCGCGCCGCTGCGCAGCATCTCCAGCGCCGGGCGCGGATCGTCGGCAAACACCTTGCGCAGGCCGCGGACTGCCAGACGCACCGGTGCAGCGCCCGTCAAAGACGAGCCGGTGGGCGTGGGCAGGATCATCGTCATGGGCAAGGCTTCCGGAACGCAACAGACCAGGGTGAAGGCAATCGGGCCGTAGATTGCCCCGAGACGAGGGGCGCGGTCGATAGCTGCGTTCACGAAAGCTGCATTTTGACGGCACTGTTGCGCGATTGGCCGCAGACGGAAGCCGATTTTATTTTGATTGATCGTTCAATGAAAAATCGGGATACACATCTTCCCGGCGCAGGGGAGTCCCCTCTCCCCGGGGGGAGAGGGGGACCCGCTCGACCTCAAACCCGCTCGAAAATCGCGGCGATGCCCTGGCCGCCGCCGATGCACATGGTCACCAGGGCATAGCGGCCGCCGGTGCGGTGCAGTTCATGGATCGCCTTCACCGTGATGATGGCGCCGGTCGCACCCACCGGATGGCCGAGCGAGATGCCCGAACCGTTGGGGTTCACCTTGGCCGGGTCGAAATCCAGTTCGCGGATCACGGCGCAGGCCTGGGCGGCGAAAGCCTCGTTGGATTCGATCACGTCGAGGTCGGCGACCGACAGGCCGGTCCGTTCCAGCACCTTACGGGTCGCCGGGATCGGGCCGATGCCCATGTAATCGGGCTCGACGCCGGCATGGGCGTAACCGACGAGCCGGGCCAGCGGCTTCAGCCCCAGCGCCTCGGCACGGCGGGCGTCGGCCAGCACCACCGCGGCGGCGCCGTCATTCAGGCCGGAGGCGTTGCCGGCGGTCACCGACCCGTCCTTCTTGAAGACCGGCTTCATCTTCGCCAGCCCTTCCGGGGTGACGTCGCCGCGCACATGCTCGTCGGTGTCGAAGACGATTGTGCCCTTGCGGGACGCGATCTCCACCGGGACGATCTGATCCTTAAAGCGGCCCTCGGCGATGGCGTGGGCGGCGCGGCGCTGGCTTTCGAGTGCCAGCGCGTCCTGCGCCTCGCGGTCGATGCCGTAGCGGGCGGCGACGTTCTCCGCCGTCACACCCATGTGAATCTTCTGCCACGGGTCGTGCAGGATGCCGTTCATGTAATCGACCAGCGCCCCGTCACCCAGCCGGGTGCCCCAGCGGGCGCTCGGCACGAAATAGGGGCCGCGGCTCATCGACTCCGCGCCGCCGCCGATGGCGACCTCGCAATCGCCGAGCGCGATGGACTGCGCCGCCGACACAATGGCCTGCAGGCCGGAGCCGCACAGCCGGTTGACGTTGAAGGCCGGGGTGCCGATCGGAATGCCGGCATCGATGGCGGCGACGCGGCTGAGATAGGCGTCGTTGGTCTCGGTCGGGATGACGTTGCCCATCACCACATGGCCGATGGCGTCGGCCGCAGCGCCGGAGCGCTCCAGCGCCGCCTTGACCGCCACGGTGGCGAGGCGGGTCAGCGGCACATCCTTCAGGCTGCCGCCGAAGCCGCCGATGGCGGTGCGGGCGGTGCCGACGATGACGATGTCGTTCTGCATGATCGGGTCCACTTCTCGGGCGGAAAAGACGGTCAGCGGGCGTTGGTTCAGCGGCCGGTGAAGTCCGGCTTGCGCTTGGCGATGAAGGCGCCGACGCCCTCGGCAAAATCGGCGGTGGCGGCGGTGGCAAGGAAGCGGTCGCGTTCGGCGTCCAGCTGCTGGTCCAGCGTGCGGTCAAAGGACTGGCGCATCAGGTGGCGGACGCCGGCATAGGCGACGGTCGGCCCGGCGGCGAGCCGCTCCGCCAGCTTGGCGGTTTCCTCGGCCAGCGAGGCGGCGGGCACCACCCGGTTGACCAGCCCAATGCGCAGGGCCTCCGCCGCGTCGATCACATCGGACAGCATCGCCAGCTCCATGGCGCGGCGCAGCCCGACCAGGCGCGGCAGGTGGAAGCTGCCCGAACCGTCCGGCGTGGCGCCGATGCGGGCGTAGGCCATGGTGAACTTGGCGTCGTCGGCGGCGATGCAGAGGTCGGCGGCGCTGGCGAGGCTCATCCCCGCCCCCGCCACCGGCCCATGGACGGAGGCCAGCACCGGCACGTCCAGCCGGTCAAGAACGCGCAGCGCCTCGTGCAGATGGGTGATGATGGCGCCGGCCACGGCGGGAGCCGCGGCGGGATCGTCGTTGAAGCGGCCGACATCGCCGCCGGCCATGAAGCCGCGCCCATTGCCGGCGATCACCAGAACCCGCGTCGGCCCCGTCCCGCCCTCTTCCGCCACGCTGCGGCAGGCGTCGAGGAAGGCGGCGGCGGTCGGCTCGTCCAGCGCGTTCAGCACGCCCGGCCGGTTCAGCCGGATCCAGGACACGGCCCCTTCGCGGACAAGAAGAACGGGTGGGGCTGTGTCGGACATGGTGGCGTCTCCCCTGATGCCGGCGGAACGGGTATTACCTGATGGAAGGTATGTTACCGTACGGTATGATCTGTCAATGGTTCGGTTGACCCAATGGTAAGGCCCAACCGCCGAAGTGCTGGTTTGCAGAGGTGGAGCGAATCCATGGCTTGGCTGTTGGACCCCGGACAGTGCAAGCTGCCGCCCGTCAACAAAGGATCGGAGTCCCCGCCATGCATCATCGGAACCTGACCGGCTTACCGGCCATGACTCGCTGACGGCGGCGGAGATACGGCATGCCTATGGTTGTGCGTTCGGTCGCCTCGCTTCTGCTGGGCGTGGCCTTTCTGATGCTGGGGAACGGTGCCCTGTCGACCCTGATCGGCCTTCGCCTCGCGGCGACCGATTCCGGGACCACCGCGGTCGGGATGATCACCGCCGCCTATTATGCCGGGCTGACCCTGGGGTCGCTCTATGCGCACCGGATCATTACCCGCGTCGGCCATATCCGGTCCTTCGCCGCTTTGGCCTCGGTCGTTTCGGTCGCGTCGCTGTCGCATGCGCTGTTCGTCGATGCCTCCCTGTGGGCGGTGCTTCGCCTGACGCAGGGGTTCTGCATGGCCGGACTCTACATGTGCATCGAAAGCTGGCTGAACGGGACCGCCACCAACGAAAGCCGCGGACAGCTGCTGTCGGCCTACATGGTGACCCTGTACGGCGCCTCGGGCGTCGGCCAGCAGTTGCTGCGGCTGGATGACGAGACCGGCATCCGACTGTTCATGGTCGTGTCGATCCTGCTGACTCTGGCGCTGGTGCCGGTGGCGCTGACGCGGACCACGCCGCCGCAGTTGCCGGACGTCTCGTCCTTTGGCCTCCGCCGGCTCTATCAAAGCTCGCCGCTTGGGGTGGCTGGGGTCTTCATCAGCGGGGCGATCACCGGATCGATCTATGGCCTCGCCCCGGTGTTCGGCGCCGCCTCCGACTTCGGGGTGTCGGGAACGGCGCTGTTCATGTCGGTGCTGATCCTGGGCGGCATGGCGCTGCAATGGCCGCTCGGCCGGCTGTCAGACCGCTTCGACCGGCGCAGCGTCATCATCGGCCTGACGGCCGCGCTGTCGCTGATGAGCGTCTGCATGATCGCCGCCGCCGGAATGAACCAGCAGCTGGCGCTGATGCTGGTGGCGCCGCTGTTCGGCGGCTTGTCCTTCACGATCTATCCGATCTGCGCCGCCCATACCAACGACTATGTGCGCCGCGAAGACATGGTGTCGGCCAGTGGCGGCCTGATCCTGTCCAACTCGGTCGGCGCCATCATCGGGCCGCCGGTGGCGTCGGCCCTGATGACCGTCACGGGGCCGACCGGCCTGTTCGCCTTCATCGGCGGCGGCGCGCTGTGCGCCACAATCTATGGCCTGTGGCGATCCCGTGTCCGTCCGCCGCTGCCAGCCGAGGAGCAGGCCGCCTTCCGTCCGCTGCCGCAGACGACGCCCACCGTCTCGCCGCTCGATCCCATGGGTCCGCTGAAGTCATCGTCGGAGGACTGACGATTTTCAAAGGGCTCCGTTAAGGAGTTCGGGGTAAGCTGCCCGGCGGTGGAATGCTGACTGGTGGTTGCATGCCGTTTTCGCGGGAACCCCTCTTGCCAGGGCAGTCGGATCAGGATCGGCCGTCGCAGAACCTGGATGCCGACCGGCTCGGGATGCTGGTCGGTGCGGTGGCGCAGGATCGCGACCGCATGGCCTTTGCCACTCTGTTCCGCCACTTCGCCCCGAAGATCCTGCAATACTGCCTGAAGCTCGGCGCCGACCGCAGCACGGCGGAAGAGCTGGTGCAGGACGTGATGCTGACGGTCTGGCTGAAGGCAGACAGCTTCGATCCCGCCCAGGCCACCGTCGGCACCTGGGTCTTCACCATCGCCCGCAACCGGCGAATCGACCGCCTGCGCAAGGAGATGCGCCCGGCCCCCGACCCGAAGGATCCGGCGATGACTCCGCAATCCCACGCCACGCCGGAGGAGTCCGCCCAACTGGTCCAGAGCAGCCGGCATTTGCAGGACGCGATCGGGTCGTTGGCGGCAAACCAATCCGAAGTGCTACGCCGTTCGTATTTCCTCGAGCAGACACACGAGGAGATCGCCGAGGACACCGAATTGCCCTTGGGCACGGTGAAGACCCGGCTGCGCCTCGCGCTCGGCCATTTGAAACGCAGCTTGGGGGACAAGGCGTGACGTTGCCGCTCCACCATCCCGATGACCAGCTTCTGATCGGCTATGCCAGCGGGCAGGAGCGGGCCGGCAAGTCGCTGCTGGTGGCGACCCACCTCGCCTACTGTCCCGACTGCCGCCGGCGCGTCGCCTCTTATGAGGCCTTGTGCGGCAGTTGGTTCGAGGAACTGCCCTGCGACCATCACGACGGGCTGGACGCCCTGCTCGACCGAATGGACGATCTGCTCGCCGCCGCCCAGGCGCCGGCAGAGGCGAAACCGTCCCAATTGGCCGCCGCCAACCAGACCAATATTGGCCCGAAAGGCGGCCGGCTGGTGCCGGAACCGCTGCGCAGCTGGCTGCCGGAGGCGATCGACACGCCGACCGACGACGGATCGTGGCGGGAAATCTCCAAGGGGGTTTGGCTGTCGGGCTGGGAACGCACCCTGTCCGGGACGAATATCTGCCTGCTTCGCATGGCTTCGGGCGCCCCGGTCCCGGCCCACCGCCACACCGCCGACGAACTGCTGCTGGTCCTGCAGGGCGCGTTCAGCGACGAATATGGCAGCTACGCGCTGGGGGATGTCGCCCAGTATGTCGCCGACACCGACCATCACGCCCGGGGCACCAGCGAGGAAGACTGCATCTGCCTCTTCCTGCTGGACGGCGGGCTGATCTTCCTCGACGAGGCCGGAAACCCTGCTTAGCCGACGAGGTCTTGGTATTCCGGGTGGCGCTTGATGTAGGCCTCGATGAAGGTGCAGATCGGCAGTACCTTCAGCCCCTTTGCCCGGATGTCGTCCAGCGCGCCTTTGGCCAGCGCCGACCCCACACCCTGGCCCGACATTTCGCCCGGCACTTCGGTGTGGGTCAGGGCGATCTTGCCCTCGCGCATGTCGTAGGTGACCAGCGCGGTCGAGTCCGCCACCGTCAGCTCGTAGCGGCTGCGTTCCTCGTTGTTCCGCACCTTGTCTTGCAAGCTCATGGTCTTTTTCGCCTTTGGTGATTGCGGATCGTCAGCCGACCATCAGGGATTCCGCCCCGTCGATCCAGACCGGTGTGCCGGTGATGTGCTTGGCCCGGTCCGACGCCAGGAACAGCGCAAGCTCCGCCACGTCGAAGCTGTCGCCGGACTTGCCGCCGGTCAGGGGCACCTTGCCCTGCGGATATTCGATCGGGGTCTGTACCGATTCAAGGTTCCGCTTCCGGGTGTTGTCGGGAATTTCCGTATCGATGATGCCGGGGCAGATGGCGTTGACCCGGATGCGGCTCGGCGCCAGTTCCAGCGCCAGCATCTTCACCATGGCGAGCTGCGCCGCCTTGGTGCAGGAATAGGCAGTGGCGCCGGTGTTGCTGAACACCCGCGTGCCGTTGATCGACGCGGTGACGATCACCGATCCGCCGCCCGCCTTCTTCAGGTGCGGAACCGAATGGTGCAGCGTCAGATAGGCGCCGCGCAGGTTGGTGTTGATGGTGCGGTCCCATTCTTCCGGCGTCAGCTCGTCGATGGGCGCCCAGACGCCGTTGATGCCGGCATTGGCGAAGACGATGTCGAGCCGTCCGAACTCCCCCACCAGCCGCTCAATGGCTTGGCGCATCGCCGCATCGTCGCCGACATCCGCGGTCAGGGCCAGCGCCTTGCCGCCGGCTGCCTTGATCTCCTCGGCGGCCTTGGTGATCTCATCGGCGGTGTGGCTCAGCACGCCGACACTGGCGCCGGCCTGGGCGAAGCGCACCGCCGACGCCTTGCCGATGCCCGATCCCGCACCGGTGACCAGCGCGACCCTCCCCGTCAAATCCATAACCCCAACTCCAGCGGTAACCTTCGACCCGAGTGCCAACCTTCGCCCGTGCCCTTGGTTCCCGATGCCGCAGCGCCGATAGTAAATTTCGTATAGTGAAACTATATTCCGAAAACTTGATTCGCCTGGATCGTCTGCTAGACTGACGATCCGCGGGCCATCATCTCCGACGCTCTTGGTGATCGGATCGGCCCGGATCCATGGCTTTCCGGAGAGTGCCGATGCCGTCGCCGGCCCAGACTGAAGCGGTTCCGTCCAATCCTGTCCAGTATGCCCGCCCAACTGGAGGAGTTTGGGGCCGAATCGGCGTCATCACCGTCGATTACCCGCCGGTCAACGCCGTCGGCCATGGCGTGCGCAGCGGATTGGTCGCCGCGCTCGACGCCGGGCTGGCCGACGACGGGGCGGAGGCGCTGCTGATCGTCTGCGCCGGCCGCACCTTCATGGCCGGCGCAGACATCCGGGAGTTCGGCAAGCCCTCCGCCCCGCCGACCCTTCCGGAGGTGGTGGCGCGCCTGGATGCCGCGACCAAGCCGGTGATCGCCGCCATCCATGGCACGGCGCTGGGCGGCGGGCTGGAGGTGGCGCTGGCCTGCCATGTCCGCGTCGCGCTGAAATCGGCCAAGCTCGGCCTGCCGGAGGTGAAGCTGGGCCTGCTGCCGGGCGCCGGCGGCACGCAGCGGCTGCCGCGGCTGGTTGGAGCCGCCAAGGCGCTGGACATGATCCTGTCCGGCGATCCGGTCGGCGCGGAAGAGGCGCTGACGCTCGGCCTCGTGGATGCGGTGGAGGACGGCACCTCGCCGCTGGAAGCCGGCCTGCGCGCCGCCGAACGGCTGCTGGCCGAGGGAGGCGTCCCGCAGCCGGTCAGCGCCCGCACCGACCGCATCGCCGGCACCGACCCCGCCCTGTTCGCGGCGAAGCGGGCCGAACTCGCCAAGCGCCAGCTGCAGCTGTTCTCCCCGCACCGCATCGTCGATGCGGTGGAAGCCGCCGTCACCCTGCCCTTCGCCGAGGGCACGGCGCGCGAGCGGGAACTGTTCCTGGCCTGCATGGAGTCGCCGCAGCGCGCCGGCCTGATCCACGCGTTCTTTGCAGAGCGCGAAGTGGCGAAGGTCCCCGGCCTGCCGGCCGACACGCCGACGCGCGACATCCGCAAGGTCGGCGTGATCGGCGCCGGCACGATGGGCGGCGGCATCGCCATGTGCTTCGCCAATGCCGG
>CBFGPE010000024.1:0-57898 GCA_965650625.1 uncultured Azospirillum sp.
GTGGCGTCGGTGGCGTTGCCGACGAAGCCCTTGGCGCCGACCTTGCGCTTGGCCCGGTCGGACCCGACGGAAGCGGCATAGGCCATCATCTCCGCCATCTCGGTCCCGGCGCAATGGCGGGCATCCATGGCCAGGAAGGCGACCTTGGGCAGGTCGGCGCACATGGTGAAGGCGTTGTAGGCCGCGACGCTGGCCGGTCCCAGCTTCTGCAGCAGGATCGTCTCGCAATCGACCAGATGGTAGAAGGAGCCGGTGATGTACATGATCGGCTCGCCGGCGCCGACCCACTTGCCCTCGGGGTAGTTCAGCTCGATCTGGAAGCTGGTGTTGCGTTCCCGCGCCACCGCCTCCAGCCACTCGACCGCAAGGCGCGGAGCGCAGACCACCGGGCGCCGCATGAAGATGGCGTAGGTGACGGTCTTGTCGCCGAACTTGCCCACCGCCTCCTTGGTGCGGCGGAAATAGGTGTCCGTCCAGTCGGGAACCGCGGCGGAGGACGGGTGCAGGGCCGTCGGCCCATTGCCGGCCTTCCGGCTGCCAGCCGGTTGGTTTCCAGCTGATCGGTTGTCGGTGTCGCTCATACCCGTCACCCTCGCCTTTCGCCCCTGTCTGCATATGTGTCCGCGCATGGATCTGCGCATGGTCTTGCAGTGCTTCGTCGCCGATGGTCCGGCCCCCTTGGACAAGGCAGCCGGCCGGTTGTGTTGGAATCCCAGCATTATACGCCCCGGGCGGGCAGGGGAAGAGGCTTCCCACTCTGTCAACCCGTGGCGGATGGCTGCGTTGCATTTTCGGCGGGAAATCGGCGGCCGGATACCGGCAAACAGATCAAATGCTTTTAAAACACTGCGCCACAATTCCGCAGTCATTCGCCGGTCTGCCACCGACAATCAAAGGAAAAACCAGATAAAATACCTTTATTTGACCTACCACTTCCGCGCTTTTAGAGTTTTCGGACCGGTTCGGCAGCAACAACTCAGCAGGGCGGAATGACCAAGGCATCAGTCTCTGCCGAAGCCGGCCAAGGCAACCTGCCCACCTTCGATGGAACCGGAAACCGGATCGTCCTGGCATTGCTGGGGCTGATGCTCGCCTTCGCCGGCGCCGGGATCGGCAGTGCACTGCTTCTGCGTCCGGCTCCCGCCCAGGGCGCCTATTCTCCCGCCCGCATCATAGCGGCACCGGCCGTCTATGCCGCTCTGCCCACCCTGACCGTCACGCTGAACGACGGCCGCCGCTTGCAGGAGTTGCGGCTTCGCGCCGTTCTGGAATTCGACCCGGCGACCCCGCTGGAAACGGTCACGCCGCATCTGCCGCGCATCGCCGACGCCATCGAACGGCGACTGCTGGAGGTCGATCCGGCCGAACTGCGCGGGGCGGAGGGGCAGGTCTATGTCAAGGACGCGCTGCGCTACGTCGCCAACAAGACCATGCGTCCGCTGAAGCTTCGGCAAGTGCTGATCCAGGACATGCTGCTGCGCTGAGCGCGCGCTTCCCAACGCCCGCCCCGACCCCATATCCTGCCCGACCACATTCGTTTGTGGAAAAGGGTCCAGTTGCGGAAGGAGACGGCCGTGGCCGAGTTCGATTTCGACCTCTTCACCATTGGGGCGGGGTCCGGGGGCGTCGCCGCCAGCCGGCGCGCGGCGTCCTACGGCGCCAAGGTGGCGATCTGCGAGGGCAGCCGCGTCGGCGGCACCTGCGTGATCCGCGGCTGCGTGCCGAAGAAGCTGCTGGTCTACGCTGCCCAGTTCCGCGACGGCTTTGAGGATTCCTGCGGCTATGGCTGGAACACCGCTCCCCCGACCTTCGACTGGGAAACGCTGATCGCGCGCAAGGATCGCGAGATCGACCGGCTGAACGGCATCTACATCAACATGCTGAAGAACTCCGGCGTCACCCTGTATGAGGGGTTCGGCCGGATCATCGATCCCCACACGGTCGAGGTCGACGGCAAGCGCTACACCGCCCGCAACATCCTGATCGCCACCGGCGGCTGGCCGTCGCTGCCGCCGATCGAGGGGATCGAGCATGCCGCGACCTCGAATGAGGCGCTGCACCTGGAAAAGCTGCCCCATTCCGTGCTGATCATCGGCGGCGGCTATATCGCCGTCGAATTCGCCAGCATCTTCCGCGGGCTGGGCGCTGAAGTCACGCTGATGATCCGCGGCGACGACCTGCTGAACGGCTTCGACGACGACATCCGCGTCGCCCTGGCGCAGGAGATGCGCAAGCGCGGCATCAACATCATCTCGCGCTGCAAGCCGGCGAAGCTGGAAAAGGGTCCCGGCGGCTATACCCTGACCGACCATATGGGTCGCGAGCATTCCGCAGGTCTGGTGATGGCCGCCACCGGCCGCCGTCCGAACACCAAGAATCTCGGCCTGGAAGAGGTCGGCATCACCCTGAACGAGGCCGGCGCGATCCCGGTGGACGAGTGGTCGCGCACCTCGGTCGACAGCATCTATGCCATCGGCGACGTCACCGACCGCATGGCGCTGACCCCAATCGCTATCGCCGAGGGCCGGGCACTGGCCGAAACGCTGTACAACGACAACCCGATGCACATCGGCTACGACAATGTTCCGACCGCGGTGTTCTCGCTGCCGCCGCTGGGCACCGTCGGCCTGACCGAGATGCAGGCCCGCGCCAAGTACCCGCAGGTCGACATCTACAAGGCCGGCTTCCGCCCGATGAAGCACACCCTGTCCGGCCGTGACGAGCGGGTGCTGATGAAGCTGGTGGTGGATGGCGAAAGCCAGCGCGTGCTCGGCTGCCACATGATGGGCATGGATGCGCCGGAGATGATGCAGTCTATGGCCATCGCCATGAACTGCGGGGCCACCAAGCGCGACTTCGACCGCACCATTGCGCTGCATCCCTCCACCGCGGAGGAATTCGTGCTGATGCGCGAGAAGGCCGAGCCGGAAAAGAAAATCTGACGCCCGCGGCGATCGGGTTTGCGGCAATCGCCGCATGAATGGCGGCAAGGGAGGACCATCCCTTCGTGCCGCCATTTTCATGTGACATCCCGAAATCATGCCCCAAGCGATATAGCACGCCAAGACAGGCCAATTTTTCTGGAACGCTTCTAAAGCCTCCTGGGTTGAGGGCATGGAGCGACCTGCTCCCGGTCGCCCCGGTCCCAATCTCTCCGATCCTCGGCCCCTGCCAGACGGGCCACCAGACTCAGGAGGAGTCCCTCGCATGTTCATGCACAACAAAAAGCTCATGTACACGGTTCGCGTGTCGGAGCCCAACCCGGTGCTCGCCAGCCTCATGCTTGAGCAGTTCGGCGGCCCGCAGGGCGAGCTTGCCGCGGCCATGCGCTACTTCACCCAGGGTCTGGCCGATGAGGATCCGGGCCGCAAGGACATGCTGATCGACATCGCGACCGAGGAGTTGAGCCACCTCGAGGTCATCGGCTCCATCGTCGCCATGCTGACCAAGGGTGCCAAGGGCAAGCTGGCCGAAGGTGCGGAGGCGACCACCGACCTCTATGCCAACATCACCCAGGGCAACGGCAGCCACACCCTGTCGCTGCTCTATGGCGGTGGCCCGGCGCTGGTGAATTCGGCCGGGCAACTGTGGACCGGCGGCTATATCGACAGCATCGGCGAGCCGACGGCAGACCTGCGCTCCAACGTCGCGGCGGAAGCGCGCGCCAAGATCATCTACGAGCGCCTGATCAACGTCACCGACGATCCGGGCGTGAAGGATGCGCTGGGCTTCCTGATGACCCGCGAGATCGCCCACCAGAAGAGCTTCGAGAAGGCGCTGTACGCCATCGACAACAACTTCCCGCCGGGCAAGCTGCCGGGCAAGCCGGAATACACCGACAAGTATTACAACATGAGCCAGGGCGAAGGCGACATGCGCGGCCCATGGAACCAGGGCGCCCAGTGGGAGTTCGTCGACGTCAAGCCGACCGACGCCCCGGTCAACGGCGGCGACGGCAACCCGACGGTGAAGCTCGCCGCCTCGGAACTGGCGGCGGTCAACGCCGTGGCCGCCCGCACCATGTCGAAGCCGGATTCTGATCCGACCACCGGCGCCGACCTGGGCGCCGGACCGGGCGCCGGCAAGACCAAGACGACCACCGGCAGCCGCTAAGCGTCTCCGGCATCGCCGTCCCCGTCACTGCGCGGGGACGGCGGCCTCCTCCTCGCGGCGGTGCAGGCCCTTCAGCCAGACCAGCAGGCAGAGCGCCGGAACGGCCCCGGCCATCGACAGCAGGAAGAAGCTGACCCAGTCCATCCGCTCCGCCAGCCAGCCGGAGGACGCGCCGAACAGGTCGCCGCCCAGCTTGTAGAGGCTGGACAGCAGCGCATACTGCGTCGCGGTGTAGGCGACGTTGCACAGGCTGGACAGATAAGCGACGAAGGCCGCCGTCGCGATGCCGGCGCAGACATTCTCCACCGCCACCGTCATCGCCAGGGTCGACACGTCGTTGCCGCTCCAGGCCAGCACGACATAGCCCATGTTCGACACCATCTGCAGGATGCCGCCGATCATCAGGCCGCGCAGCACCCCGACCTTGCCCACCAGCAACCCGCCCAGCAGGCCGCCTGCAATCGTGGCCCACAGCCCGAACAGCTTGCTGACGTTGGCGATCTCCACCTTGGTGAAGCCCAGGCTGATGTAGAAGGTCGAGGACATCTGCCCGGCCAGCACCTCCCCCAGCTTGTAGCTGGCGATGAAGGCCAGGATCACCACCCAGCCGCGCCGCTCCATGAACTGGGCGAAGGGCGCCACCACCGCCCCGTAAATCCAGGCGAGCACGACGGCGCTGCGGCCCGACAGATGTGGGCGGTGCCCCAGCCATTCAGCGATCAGCTTTTCGCGGGCGCTGGGCGGCGGCTCCTTCGGCTCGCGGCACAGCAGGATGGTCGCCATGCCGACCAGAACCAGCGCCGCCATCACCTCGTAGGCCGCACGCCAGCCATGGTACTGCGCGATGTAGAGCGCCCCCGCCCCCGCCGCCATCATGCCGAAGCGATAGCCCAGCACCAGCACCGCGGCACCGGCGGCCTGCTGATGCTCCTCCAGCACCTCGACGCGATAGGCATCGACCACGATGTCCTGGCTGGCCGAGCAGAAGGCGACCAGCACGGCGCACATCGCCGTCCACCACAGGTCCTGCCCCGGATCGGTGGTGCCCAGCCCCAGCAGCGCCGCGATCAGCGCCGCCTGTGCCGTCAGCGCCCAGCCGCGCCGCCGCCCGAACAGCCGCGTTATTACCGGCAACCGCAGCCGGTCGATCAGCGGCGCCCACAGGAACTTCAGCGCATAGGGCATGGTGACCAGCGCGAACAGCCCGATGTTGGTGCGGCTGACGCCCTGTTCGGTCAGCCAGACATTCAGCGTGGCACCGGTCAGCGCCAGCGGCAGCCCTTCGGAAAAGCCCAGGAACAGGATCGCCAGCACGCGCGGGTCGCGGTAGACGGCCAGGGCCTGCCCCCAGGAGGACAGGCGCTTTGCCCGCCAGGATGTCGCTTTCACCGGGGAGGCTCCTCTCGGGCGTGGTCGGTTACCCCCGATGTATACTGGCCGCGGGCGCGAGCCGCCAGCGGCCCTTCTATATCGGGGGTCGGGGCGAAGTTCCTTTCATTTGAAATCACCCATGGTGGCAGGCGACCTGTCCCGATGGCACAGCATTGCCGGCAGGCAGGCCGAAACTGTGGAAAAGTTACCGCGAGTCGCGCTATAGAGTACCCCCCACGGGTTTCGCCGCCGGTCGTTCGCCGCCCGCCCGGCCCCCGTTCCGCAATCGTCAAGGAAGAGCAGGCGCGTCATGGTCGAGCGTTGGACACCCGCCAGTTGGAAGACGAAACCGGCGAAGCAGTTGCCGACTTATCCCGACCAGTCGAAGGTCGAAGCGGTCGAACAGCGCTTGTCCTCCTATCCGCCGCTCGTCTTCGCCGGCGAGGCCCGCCGGCTGAAGTCCAAGCTGGCCGACGCCGCCGCCGGCCAGGCCTTCCTGCTGCAGGGCGGTGACTGCGCCGAGAGCTTCGCCGAGTTCCACCCCAACAACATCCGCGACACCTTCCGCGTCCTGCTGCAGATGGCCGTGGTGCTGACCTTCGGCGCCTCGATCCCGGTCATCAAAGTTGGGCGTATGGCCGGCCAGTTCGCCAAGCCGCGCTCGGCCGACATGGAGGAGATCGACGGGGTTGAGCTGCCGTCCTACCGCGGCGACATCATCAACGGCTTCGACTTCACCAGCGACGCCCGCGTTCCCGATCCGGAGCGCATGATGCAGGCCTACACCCAGGCTGCCGCGACGCTGAACCTGCTGCGCGCCTTCGCCCAGGGCGGTTACGCCGACCTGCACAAGGTCCATCAGTGGACGCTGAGCTTCGTGGAGAAATCGCCGGCCGGCGAGCATTTCCAGGAGCTGGCCAACCGCCTGGACGAGACGCTGGCCTTCATGGCCGCCTGCGGCATCACCGCGGAGACCACGCCGCAGTTGCGCGAGACCGACTTCTTCACCAGCCACGAGGCGCTGCTTCTGCCGTTCGAGCAGGCGCTGACCCGCGTCGACAGCACCACCGGCGACTGGTACGACGTGTCGGCCCACATGCTGTGGATCGGCGACCGCACCCGCCAGCCCGACGGCGCCCATGTCGAGTTCCTGCGCGGCGTGAAGAACCCGATCGGCCTTAAGTGCGGCCCGACCACCGACCCGGACGAGTTGATCCGCCTGATCGACATCCTGAACCCGACCAACGAGGCCGGGCGCCTGACGCTGATCGTGCGCATGGGCTCCGACAAGGTGGCGGAGAAGTTCCCGCCGCTGCTGCGCAAGGTCCAGCGCGAGGGCCGCACCGTGGTTTGGTCCTGCGACCCGATGCACGGCAACACGGTCAAGTCGACCACCGGCTACAAGACCCGTCCGGTCGAGCGGGTGCTGGCCGAGGCGCGCGGCTTCTTCGAGGTGCATCAGGCCGAAGGCACCCATGCCGGCGGCGTGCATTTCGAGCTGACCGGCCAGGACGTGACGGAGTGCACGGGCGGCGCCCAGGCGATCACCGATCACAATCTGGCCCTGCGCTACCACACCGCCTGCGATCCGCGCCTGAACGCCAGCCAGTCGCTGGAACTGGCTTTCCTGCTGTCGGAAAAGCTGAAGGAAGGCCGCCAAACCCGCGAGGCCCAGCGCCGCGCCGCGATGGCTGCCGAATAAGCATCCACGCAAAACAAATCGGGGGGCGCTTTCGTCGCCCCCCTTTTTCATGCCCTGATTACCGTTCGATTTCCTTGTTCCAGCGCTGGTTCCAGTCCGGACGCTTCTCGTTGATGACGTCCCAGTCCACCGTGACGGCGTTCTTCATGTAATCCTGGAACTTGTTCATCTCGTCGGCGACGTCGGCCGGTGCCTTGACCTTGGTGTTGGACGGGATCTGCGCGCCGTACTGCAGGGCGGCGAGCTGCGCCTCCGGCCCCAGCAGATAGGCGGCGAGCTTCTGCGCGGCCTCGTTGTCCGGGTTCTTGGCGACGACGCATTCGCCGACCATCAGAACGACCGAGCCTTCCTTCGGCTGGGCGTATTCGACCGGAATGCCCTTGGCCTTCAGGCTGCCGACGCCGGTCGGGGTCAGCGGGAAGATGGCCGCTTCATTGGTCTGCACCATCTCGGCGATCTTGGCGGAGCTGGGGATGTATTCCAGCACGTTCGGGCCGATGGTCTTGCGCCAGGTGGTGAAGCCCGGATCGACGTTGGTCTCGTTGCCGCCCTTGATGCGGTTGTACATCAGGAAGGCGTGCAGGCCGAAGGAGCTGCTGGCGGCCGACTGGACGACGACCTTGCCCTTGTACTTGGGATCGGCCAGATCCATCCAGCTGGTCGGCGGCGCCCAGCCCTTCTCGTCGAACATCGCCTTGTTATAGGCGAGGCCGGTCATGCCCATGTTCACGCCGACCGCCATGTCGCCCTTCATGCGCGACGACGGATAGACGTCGTTCAGCACCGGCGAGCTGTCCATCTTCTGGCACAGGCCCATGCCGATGGCGCGGTACATCAGCCCGTCGTCGAGGAAGACGACGTGCATCTGCGGATTGTCCTTCTGCGCCTGCAGCTTGGCCAGGATGTCGGACGAGGTGCCGGGGACCACCACCACCTTGATGCCCGTCGCCTTCTCGAAGGCGGGGAAGACATGCTCGGTGTAGGTCTTCTCCATCGTGCCGCCGTTCATGCCGATATAGACCGTCTTGGTCTGGGCGGCGGCGGGGGTGGAGAGCGCGGCGGCCGCCGTGATGGCAACCGTGGCGAGACCGGTGAGCGTCAGGTTACGCAAGCTGGGCATGCATGTCCTCCATTGGGCCAAGGGGCGTGTAGTCTTTAGGCGGTTGTTGGAAAGCGGTCGATGCGGAAAGCCTCCAGCGGCATCGGCGTCTCGCCGCTGGTGACCAGTTCGGCCAGCGTCTGGCCGACGCCGGGGCCGATCTGGAAACCGGCGCCGGAAAAGCCGAAGGCGTGGAGCAGGCCGGGAGTGGTGCGGCTGGGGCCGATGACCGGGTTGCGGTCGGGCGTGTAGCCCTCCACCCCGGTCCAGCAGCGGATGACGTGGGCGTGGCGCAGTTGCGGGAACAGCTCCGCCGCGTCGCGCATCAGGGTCAGCACGGCGTCGCGCTGCGGCCGGGCGCGGTCGGCGTCCAGCGCGAAGCCGCGCCCACCACCGACCACCATGTTGCCGCGCGGCACCTGCCGGCCATAGACGCCGCCGCCTTCCACCCCGATGTTGACGTCGAGGAAGCGGGGCAGCGGCTCCGTCACCGCCATGTTGGGGTGAAGCGATTCCAGCGGCACCGGCTCGCCGAACGCCTCCGCCACCCGCCAGGACCAAGCGCCGGCGGTGTTAAGCAGGAAGCGGGCACGGACTTCCAGGGCATCGCCGCTCAATAGGATGAAACGGTCGCCGTCCTTCTCCACCCGGTCGACCGGGGTCTGTTCGCGCACCACGGCCCCCAGCCTTGCTGCGGCGCGGGCGAAGGCAGGGGAGACGAGGCGCGGGTTGGCGTGGCCGTCCTCTGGGCAGAGCGACCCGCCGAGGGCACGGTCGCCCAGCGCCGGCCAGCGCCGGCGGAACTCCTCGCCCGTGATGATCTGCAGCCCGAGGCCGAAACCCTGGCTGCGCTCGCGGTAGGCAATCAGCGACTCCAGATCGGCTTCGCTGCGCGCCAGCTTGAGATGGCCTGAGCGGATGTACTCGGCATCGGTGCCCAGCAGTTCCGGCAGCCGGCCCCAGATGGCATGGGCGCGCTGGGACAGCGGCAGCTGCTCCAGCGGGCGGCCCTGCCGGCGCACGCCGCCGAAATTGACGCCGCTCGCCTTGGCGCCGCACCAGTCGCGCTCCAGCAGGTTGACCGACAGGCCGGCCTGCCGCAGGAACAGCGCCGCCGAACCACCGACGATCCCGCCGCCGACGATGGCGACGTCGCAGTCGATACGCTCCCGCATCACGCGACCTCCCGCCGCTCGGCACCGGCGGAAACCGGAAGCGGCTTGATCGGCGGCTGCGCCCGCAGACGCCCCACCCCATCCGGGCCAGCGCCCAACGTGCGGGACAGCAATTCCGCCGTGGTGGCGCTGCACATGCGGCCCTGACAGCGGCCCATGCCGGCACGGGTCAGCGCCTTGGCGCGGTTCATCTCGCGGGCCTGTCCGCTCCGCGCGACCTCTCGCACGGCGCCGGCGGTCACGCCTTCGCAGCGGCAGATCATGGTGTCGTCGGCGATGGCGTCAGCCCAGTCCGCCGGGAAGGGAAAGGCCGCCGACAGGCTGCGGCGGAAGGCGGCAATGCGGGAGAGCCGGGCGTCCAGTTCCTTCACCCGTTTCTCATCCACCGGCCGTCCGAGGTCCTCAAGCAAAGCCAGCGCCGCACGCTCCCCCGCCAGTTCCGCCGCATCGGCACCGGAAATGCCGCTGCCGTCGCCGGCCAGATAGACGCCGGGTACCGAGCTGCGCCCTGCTCCATCGCGCTCCGGCAGCCACGCCCGGTCGGCCTCGTCGAAACGGAACCGGCAGCCGGCAAGGTCGGCCAGTTGGGTCTCCGACCGCAGGCCAAGCCCGAAGGCGACTGCATCGCAGTACGTGCGCTGCTCCTGACCCCGCGCATCCCGCCAGACCAGCGCCTCGACCCGCTCCGCCCCCTCGACGCGCACGGGGCGGACGCCATTGTGGATCGGCACGCCATGGGCGCACAGCCAGCCGACGAACAGCAACCCCTTCGCCAGCGTCGCCGGACCGCGCAGCATGCCGGCGGTGGCGCGGGCCTGGACGGCGAAGGGCGTGGTGTCGAACACCCCCGCCACCTCGACCCCGGCCTTCAGATACTGGTAGGCGACCAGATAGAGCAGCGGCCCGGTGCCGAGGAAGGCGACCCGCCGGCCGACGGCGCAGCCCTGGAACTTCAACGCCACCTGCGAGCCGCCCAGCGTGAAGACACCGGGCAGCGTCCAGCCGGGGAAGGGCAGCACGCGGTCGGTCGCGCCCGTCGCCAGGATCAGGTGACTGAAGGGCAAGGCCTCGCTCGCCCCGTCGCACAGCAGGTCGAGCGCGCCGGCTTCGCAGTTCCACACCAGCGTGCGCGGGCGGTAGTCGACCCGGTCGCGGATCGCCGCCATGGCGCGGTGGACCGCGTCGGCCTTGCCGGCCTCGAACCCATAGAGCGCTTTCTTCGACCGGGTGAAGCCGCCATCAGGCGGCTGCCGGTAGATCTGGCCGCCCCAGCGCGCCGCCTCGTCGACCACCACCGGATGCAGGCCGGCGGCGACCAGCCGTTCCGCCGCGCGGATGCCGGCCGGACCGGCGCCGACGATCACGGGAGGGAGAACCTCGTTCACGAATTCCACTCCCCGCCGCTCAGCAGGCGCATGCCGTCGGCGATGAAGGTGCCGCAGGCGCGCAGCCGCTCGCCCTCCTCCGTCCGCACCCAGCAATCCTGGCAGGCGCCCATCATGCAGAAGCCGGCGCGCGGGCTGTCGGCGAACTCCGTTCGGCGCAGCCGCTCGCCATTGGTGAGCATGGCGGTCAGGACGGTGTCGCCCTCCAGCGCCTCCACCGGGCGCCCGTCAAGGGTAAAGCGGACCACGCGCCGGCCCTGTTCGGCCACACGCTGCAGCAAAGCCATGATGACTGGTCTCCGAAGAGAAAGGACGGCCGGAACAAGAACTCAGTGCTGGCCGACCAGGATGCGGTCCAACCCATAGACACGGTCGAGCAGAAGAACGGCGACCGCGGTGATGCCGACGATCAGCGCCGACACCGCCGCCATCATCGGGTCGATGGATTCGGTGGCGTACATGTACATCCGCACCGGCAGCGTCACGGTGGACGGCGAAGTGATGAAGATGGACATGGTCAGCTCGTCGAAGCTGTTGATGAAGGCGATTAGCCAGCCGCCGGTGACGCCGGGCAGGATCATCGGCAGGGTGACGCGGCGGAACACGGTGGCCTCGCTGGCGCCCAGCGAGAAGGCGGCCTGCTCCACGCTGCGGTCGAAGCCGGAAATCGCGGCGATCAGCAGGCGCATCACATAGGGCGTGACGATCACGATGTGCGCCGCCACCAGCCAGCCGAAACTGCCCGTAGCACCCACGATGGCGAACAGCCGCAGCATGGCGACGCCCAGCACCAGATGCGGGATGATCAGCGGCGACAGGAACAGCGCATTCAGGAAGCCACGGCCGGGAAACTCCCAGCGCGTGATAGCGAGAGAGGCCGGCACCGCCAGCACCACCGCCAGCGTCGCCGACAGCACGGCCAGCCACAGGCTGTTCCAGAAGGACTGGACGAAGTCCGGGTGATGGAACACCGCGTCGAACCAGCGCAGCGAGAAGCCGTGGGTCGGCAGCGACAGCGTGTTCTCGGGCGTGAAGGCGACGAGGCAGACGATGGCCAGCGGCGCCATCATGAAAATGACGACCAGCGTATGGAAGATCAGGGCGACGGGTCCGTTGCGGGTCATGGCATCTCACCCCAGCCGGCGGCGGTAATGGCCTTCCACCAGACGGTGGTAGGTCAGCATGACGATCAGGTTGGCGATCAGCAGAAGCGCTGCGACCGCGGCACCCATCGGCCAGTTGAGGTCGCTGAGATACTGGTCGTAGACCACCGTCGCGACCATCTTCAGCCGCCGTCCGCCCAGCAGACCGGGGATGGCGAAGGCGCTGGCGCTGAGGCCGAAGACGATCAGGCTTCCCGACAGGATGCCGGGCAGGATCTGCGGCGCCACCACCCGGACGATGGCCGTGCCACGCGACGCGCCGAAGGACAGCGCCGCCTGCTCCACCGCCGGATCCAGCTTCTGCAAGGAGGTCCAGACCGGGATGACCATGAAGGGCAGCATGACGTGGACCAGCGCCACAATCACTGTGCCTTCGGTGTAGAGCAGCCGCATGCGGCCGATGCCGAACGCCATTAGCGCGGCGTTCACCGGCCCTTCCGGCCCCAGCAGCATGCTCCAGCCGAAGGCGCGCACGACCACCGAGACCAGCAGCGGCGCCAGGATCACCAGCAGGAAGATCGACCGCCAGGGGTTGCTCATCCGGCTGAGGATGTAGGCCTCCGGCACGCCGATCACCACGCAGATGGCGGTCGCCAGCGCCGAGATCCGGAAGGTGCGCAGGAAGATTTCCAGATAATACTCGTCGGTCAGGACCGACAGGTAATGCTCAAGCGTGAAGCCGCCGGTGCGCCCGGTCGCATAGTCGAACTGGTTGAAGGACAGCAGCGCCGTCAGGAACAGCGGGATCAGCACCAGCGCGGCGAACAGCAGCGCAGCCGGCGCCGACAGGAACAGCGGCGCGGTGGGGAAACGGCGCTCATGCGTCTCGTCGCCGGACGCCGCGGGCGCTGCATCGGGAACGGTGGCGCTCATCCCGTCACCTCGAGCGCCACATCGGGCGCCTCCGCCATGGCGCCGCGATGGACGCGCACGACCGACGGCGACCAGTCCAGCCCAACCGTCGCGCCCTGCTCCGCCGGGGTGGAGCCGTCATTCGGCGTCACCACCATCAGCGTGCCGAGCGGCCCGTCGATGTGATAGAGCCACTGGCTGCCCAGAAAGAAGCGGTCGGCGACACGGCCGGTCAGCAACCCGTTCGTCGGGGCGGTCAGGTGCAGCTTCTCGGGCCGGATGCACAACGTCACCGTCTCGCCCACCGACAGGGCGGCGGCCTCCACCGGCACGGCGATGCCCGCCAGCGACACCGTGGCGCCGGCACCGGTGGCGGTGGTCACCTTGCCGGGCAGCAGGTTGGTCTTGCCGACGAAGCGGGAGATGAACTCCGTCTCCGGATGCTCGTAGATGCGATAGGGCTGGTCGATCTGGGTGATGCGCCCGGCTTCCATCACCACGACGCGGTCGCTGATCGAGAAGGCTTCCGCCTGATCGTGGGTGACCATTACGGTGGTGGTGCCGACCTTGCGCTGAATCTCGCGCAGTTCGAACTGCATCGCCTCGCGCAGCTTGGCGTCCAGGTTCGACAGCGGCTCGTCCAGCAGCAGGACCGGCGGCCGGATGACCAGGGCGCGGGCGAGCGCCACGCGCTGGCGCTGACCGCCCGACAGTTCGCGCGGGTAGCGCTTGGCATAGGGGGAGAGGTGGACCAGCGACAGCGCCTCTTCGACCCGAGGCTTGCGCTCGCCCTTGGGCACGCGCTGCATCTCCAGCCCGAAGCTGACATTGTCGAACACGGTCATGTGCGGGAACAGCGCGTAGCTCTGGAACACGATGCCCAGCCCGCGGCTGTTCGCCTTGGCCCGCGTGATGTCGCGTCCGTCCAGCCGGATCGTGCCGGCCGACGGTTCGACGAAGCCGGCGATCATCTGCAGGGTCGTGGTCTTGCCGCAGCCCGACGGCCCCAGCAGGGAGACGAACTCCCCCTTTTCCACCGACAGCGAGACATCGCCGACCGCGGTCAGCGGGCCGTAACGCTTGGTGATGTTTTTCAATTCGAGGAACGACACGGGGGGAATTCTCCCTCTTGCGACAATTGGCCTCGGTCTCCGGGCCTCACCTGTTGCCCCGATGGTTCCGCCGCACCCCCGGTCGCGTCAATCCGCTTTTTCCATAGGCAGAAAAGATTTTGCAAAAGCTTCCGATATGCGGAATAGATGGAGCAGCCAACATCACCGATTTTCAGGAAGGGGCTGGAAATGAGTGCCGACACCCGCAGCAAGGCCAACAAGGGTTACGGTGACGAAAATGCCGGCGCCCCCGTTTCGTTGGACGAGGCGGGCGGCAAATCCAGCCTGCAGCGCGGGCTGGCGATCCTGCGCCTCCTGGCCACCTCCAACGAAACGGGGGCGCGGCTGACCGACATCTCGCGCGCGCTCGAACTCACCCCGCCGACCGTTCACCGCCTGCTGAAGATCCTGGTGGAAGAAAGGATGGCGGAGGTCGACAAGGCGACCAAGCGCTACCGGCTGGGCATCGACCTGTTCGGGCTGGCAGCCCAGGCCGGCAACCCGAACAACCTGCGCAACATCTGCCGGCCGATCCTGCTGCGCCTGTCGGCGACCCTGCGCGACACCATCTTCCTGCTGGTGCGCAGCGGCTTCGACGCGGTGTGCCTGGACCGTAGCGAGGGGCCCTTCCCCATCCGCTCCTTTACCGGCGACATCGGCGGCCGGGTGACGCTGGGCGTCGGCCAGGGCAGCCTCGCCATCATGGCCTTCCTGCATGAGGAGGAGCGGGAGGAGGTGATCCGCTTCAACCTGCCGCGCATGCAGGGCGTCGGCATCATCGACGAGGTCTATCTGCGCACGGAGATCGCGCGGGTACGGGAGGTGGGCTATGCCAGCCGTTCCACCGGCCTGCTGCCGGGCATGTCGGGCGTCGCGGTCCCGGTGCTGGACCGCGACGGCCATGCGGTGGCGGCACTCAGCGTCGGCACGATCAGCGAGCGGCTGAACGAGGAACGGCTGCCGGTGGTGGTCGACATCCTGAAGCGCGAATCGGCCGCCATCAGCCGCCAGCTCAATCCCTTCGATCCCGTGCTGCGTCGTCCGGCGGCGGTGCTGGGTGGCGGCCCGGCATGAGGGGCGTGAAGAAGGCCGACCTGCCGACCAAGACCTGCCCGGTCTGCAACCGCCCCTTCACTTGGCGGAAGAAATGGGAGCAGGTGTGGGACAAAGTGAAATACTGCTCCGACCGCTGCCGGACCGACGCCCGCAAGCGTGAGGGAAGGCCGGGGGACCGGCCTTCGCCCTGAACCCGCTACCGTTACCCCTTCAAAAAGTCCCGCAGCGCCTCGGCCACCGCGCGCATTTCCTGCTCGGTGCCGATGGTCACGCGCAGGCAGCTCGGCAGGCCGTAGGAGGGCATCTGGCGGACCAGGATGCCGCGGGCCTTCAGGAACTGGCGGGCCGCCTCGGCGTCGTTCTTGCCGGCGGGCTGGGCCTTGAAATCGACCAGCACGAAGTTGGTCACGCTCGGGTGAACCGTCAGGCCAAGCTTGCGCACGGTTGCGGAGAACCACTCGCGCCACTGTTCGTTGTGGCGGCGGGAACGGTCGAGGAACTCGGCATCCTCCACCGCGGCGATGCCGGCGACGTGGGCGGCGGTCGACACGTTGAAGGGACCGCGCACCCGGTTCAGCACATCGACGATCCCGGCCGGGCCATAGCACCAGCCGATGCGCAGCGAGCCAAGTGCGAAGATCTTCGAGAAGGTGCGGGTCATCACAACGTTCGGGAACTTCTCCACCAGTTCCTCGCCGGCGGTGTAGTCGTCCTTGTTCATGTATTCGGCATAGGCCGCGTCGATGACAAGGATGACGTCCGGTGGCAGGCCGGCATGCAGCCGCGCCACCTCCGACGCCGGCAGGTAGGTGCCGGTCGGATTGTTCGGGTTGGCGAGGAAGACCAGACGGGTGCGCGGGGTGACGCGGGCCAGCAGGTTGTCGACGCTGGCGGTCAGCCCATCCTCGGGTGCCGTCACCGGGGTGGCACCGACCGACTTGGCGCCGATCGGGTACATCAGGAAGCCATATTGCGAATACAGCACCTCGTCGCCCGGCCCGGCATAGGAGCGGATCAGCAGACTGATGATCTCGTCCGAGCCGGCGCCGCAGACGATGCGGTCGGCATCCAGGTTGAAGCGCTTGGCGATGGCGCCGCGCAGGGCGGCGGAGCCGCCGTCCGGGTAGCGGTGCAGGGTCCCGGCCGCCGCCGAATAGGCCTCCATCGCCTTCGGGCTCGGACCCAGCGCCCCTTCATTGGAGGCGAGGCGGATATGACCCTGATGCTCGCCGCCGACATAGGCGGCGATGTCGAGAATCCCCGGACGCGGCTGCGGGCCGTTCGGCTGGGTCATGGTCTGCTTACCTTCCGACTGAATGGGATGGGTTTGGGTGGGATGGGGTGGAACAGGATGGAACAGTGCCGGCGTTGGTGTTCCATCGCGGAAAATGGGGGAGCAGGATAAGGCAGGAGCCGCCCCGGCGGCTCGCCCCAAAAGCGCGCATCAGCCCAGATGCAGCGGCACGGCATAGCCGCCGACAACGTTGACCCTCACCGGGATGTCGCCGGACCGTTCCAGCAGCATGGCGAGGCGGGGGTCGGCCTGCCCGACGAAGTCGGCGATCTCGACCAGATGGACCGACGGGCCGCCGCCGCTCATCCCGGTGGCATGGCCGGCGGGGTGCCAAGTGCAGAAGCCGACCGGCGGCAGGCCGCAGGCCTCCAGCAGATCCTTCAGCCGGCCGCGGCTGAGGTCGCCGCCGATCTCGATGCTGAGCAGAGTGCGGTCGTCGCCGGTCGGCTCGTGCGGGACGGCGGCGATGGCCAGCGCGTCGCGATTCTCGCCGCGGGCATTGCCGCGCCCGCCGAAGGGAAGACGCGCCACCACCTGCGGCCGGCCGGCGTCGGCCGACACCAGGAAGCGCCACCAGGGATCCGAGTCGTCCTCGGCCGGATAAGGCACCACGGCGACGGTTGCCGTTCCCTCCGACACCGCACGCAAGGCGGCGGCGGGGGTGTTGACGGCGGTCATCGGCACGAATCCGCCGAAATGGTCGCGGGCGACATCCCAGAAACCGCGGCGGTCCTCCGGCGCATAAACGGCGACGGCGAAGGGTCCCTGCATGCGGGTGAAGGCGGTGATCATCTCCCGCCAAATGCGCACGACGACCTGGGCGGGGAAGGAGCCGGCATGGCGGGCCATCAGGCGGCGCAGGATCGTCGCCTCCCGCGCCGGGCGCAGAATGATCGGCTGCGTGCCGTTTTCCGCCGCGCCATTGCCTTTGGCCGCCCCGATGCGTTCCACCACCGCGGCGCGGCGCATCAACAGGTCATGGATCGCGTCGTCGATCTGGTCGATCTCGCGGCGCAAATCGTCGAGCGGGGTCCGGGCGGCGGCCATGGGTCAGAAAACCATCGAATGCAAAGCCGGTTAGTAGTAGTCCGCATGCGCCCTGAAATCAAAGAAAACATTGACACTCCGAAGGCGGGCTTCGTAGCTATACCCTCCCGTTCCGCCACAGCTCTCCGAGGGCTTCCGCCAAGGCGCCGCAAGGCTGGAAATCCCGAAGGCCAGAACCGCTTCCAAGGCACGAAACGACATGTCCGCGCCCCCCACCGCGCAGCAGCCCCCCCTGGTCACCCCCACGGTCGCCGACAGCACGGAGATGCCGGGCAAGCGCGTGCGTCTGGCGGTGGACCGGCCGATGCGGCTGGACAGCGGGGTGGAGATCGGCGGCTTCCAGATCGCCTACCAGACCTACGGCACGCTGAACGCCGACAAATCGAACGCCATCATGATCTGCCACGCCCTGACCGGCGATCATTTCGTGGTGGAGAAGCACCCGGTCACCGGCAAGCCCGGCTGGTGGGAGATGCTGGTCGGTCCCGGCAAGCCGGTGGACACCGACCGCTATTTCGTCATCTGCTCCAACGTGCTGGGCGGCTGCCTGGGCAGCACCGGGCCGAAGGACATCGACCCCGCCACCGGCCAGCCCTATGGCCTGTCCTTCCCGGTGGTGACCATCGGCGACATGGTGCGGGCGCAGAAGCTGCTGGTCGAGCATCTCGGCATCGAAAAGCTGTTCTGCGTCGTCGGCGGCTCGATGGGCGGCATGCAGGTGCTGCAATGGGCGGTGGCCTACCCCGAATCGGTGTTCGCCGCGGTTCCAATCGCCACCGCCGCCCGCCATTCCGCGCAGAACATCGCCTTCCACGAGGTCGGACGCCAGGCGATCATGGCCGATCCGAACTGGCGCGGCGGCAATTACCTGCTGGAAGGCACCAAGCCGGAGGCCGGTCTGGCGGTCGCCCGCATGGCGGCGCACATCACCTACCTGTCGGAAGCGGCGCTGCACCGCAAGTTCGGCCGCAACCTGCAGGACCGCAAGGCGGTCAGCTACGGCTTCGATGCCGATTTCCAGGTGGAAAGCTATCTGCGCTACCAGGGGGCGGCCTTCGTCGAGCGGTTCGACGCCAACTCCTACCTCTACATCACGCGAGCGATGGATTATTTCGACCTCGCCGCCGATGCCGGGGGCACGCTGGCCAACGCCTTCCGGCCGGGAGGCAAGACGACTCCGGTGCGCTTCTGCCTTGCCAGCTTCTCCAGCGACTGGCTGTTCCCGACCTCGGAATCGCGGGCCATCGTGCATGCGCTGAACGCCGTCGCCGCCAATGTCAGCTTCGTGGAGATCGAGACCGACAAGGGCCACGACGCCTTCCTGCTGGACGAGCCGGAGTTCCATCAGGTCATCCACGGCTTCCTGGAGGGCTGCGCCGAGCATCGCGGCCTGTCCGCCCGCCGCCGCGCGCGCTGATTGGGGCAGAACGACCGACCATGGTGGACATTCGCGACGACCTGAAGCTGATCGCCGAGATGGTGGAGCCGAACAGCCGCGTGCTGGATGTCGGCTGCGGCGACGGCGCCCTGCTGGACTATCTGTCCCATGCCAAGAATGTGGACGGGCGCGGCATCGAACTCAGTATGGACGGCGTGCGGCAATGCGTGGCGCATGGCCTGTCGGTGATCCAGGGCGATGCCGAGACCGACCTGAAGGACTATCCCGCCGGCGCCTTCGACTACGTCATCCTGGGCCAGACCCTGCAGGCGATGCGCCAGCCGCGCGACGTGCTGCAGATGCTGTGCCGCATCGGCCGCCGCGCCATCGTGTCGGTCCCCAATTTCGGCTACTGGCGGGTGCGGTTGCAGCTGATGCTGACCGGCCGCATGCCGGTGACGGAAAAGCTGGGCTACCAGTGGTGGGAAACGCCCAACATCCATTTCTGCACGTTGCGCGACTTCGTCGTGCTGACGGAGGAGATGGGCATCACCATCGAGCAGACCCGCATCATCGACCGCGCCGGCCGGGTGACCAGCCACGCCCATTCCGGCCTCGCCAACCTGCTGGGCGAACAGGGCGTCTTCCTGCTGCGCGGCAACGGCGGCTGACGATTTTCCGGTGAGGGCAGGAACTTCCTGCCTTCACGGCCGTTCTTGATACGTTCCTTTTCATGAGGCACGGATCATGACAGCCAAGCACACCGACGACCGCCGGACCCAGTCCGAGCACGAGAATCCGAAGACCGGCGAGGACCACTCCAACCGCGACAAGAACCCCGACGACTGGACCACCGGCGACGAGCCGATGACCGGCGCCCAGGCCTCCTACCTGAAGACGCTGAGCGAGGAAGCCGGCGAGTCCTTCGACGACGGCCTGAGCAAGGCGGAAGCGTCCAAGCGGATCGACGCGCTGCAGGACAAGACGGGGCGCGGGAAGTAGCGGGATAGGGGAGACTATGCAAAGCCCGCCGGCAACCCGGAGGCACTTTGCGCTGTTAACCAGGGCGATACCGAATCCGAATGGAAGGGTCGCCCTTATGCTCCGCCCCCTGTTGCTCCTGCCGGCCGCGGCGCTGCTGCTGACCGGCACCGCCTTTGCCCAGACCGCACCGGCACCGGGCGCCACCGCCTCGCCGCCGCTGATGACCGCGCCGCGGCCGGACGACCAGCCGGCGACCGGGGCGATCACCTCCCCGCCGGGGGTCAGCGGCGAGGCTCCCTCTCACGAGGTGCAGAACCCCGCGCCACCGGTGGGATCAGGGCAAGCGTCGCCGCCGGTGGCGGCCCTGCCGCCGGCCGCGCTCAACCCCGATCAGGCGCGGGCGATGGTGGGGACGGAGCTGCGCACCAATGACGGCCAGCCGGCCGGCCGCATCCTCGACTTCACCATGGACCAGACCGGCGACCGGGTGGACCGCATCGTCGTGGCACCGAACGAGGTGCTGGGGCTGGGCGAGAAGCTGGTGGCGCTGCCGGCCGGCATGCTGGGCAACGGCCCGACCGGGCCGGTGCTGAACATCGGGCAGGCCGACCTCGCAAAGGCGCCGACCTTTGCCTATGGCGACGAGCCGACGCTGACGCGGCCCGAAAGCCAGCAGCCCACCCAACAGCCCGAGGGCCAGCCGAACAACCAATAACCCCGTCAGGCGGCCGGGCGGCGGCGGAAGATACCGGTCAGGCAGGCGACGAGGCACAGCCCGGCGCCCAGCCACAGCACCACGACGCTGCCGTCCGCCTTGCCGATGGCGGTGAAGACCAGACCGACCGTGGCGGCCCCCAGCGTCTGGCCCAGCAGCCGGCCGGTCGCCTGGATGCCGCTGGCGCCGCCGCTGCGCTCCTTCGGCGCGCTGCTGACCAGCACCTTGTTGTTCGGGGTCTGGAACAGACCGAAGCCGAAGCCGGCCAGCGCCATCCGCCAGACCATATCCAGCGTCGACGGGTCGGGCGGCAGCAGCGCCATCAGGGCGAGGCCGGTGGCGAACAGCGCCAGCCCGGCCGCCGCCAGCCGTATCGGCTCGTAGCGGTCGGCCAACCGCCCTGAGATCGGGGCGACCAGCGCCACCATCAGCGGCCAGGGCGTCATCAGCAGTCCGGATTCGGCCAGCGACCGGTGCAGCACGTCCTCGAAGAAGAAGGGCATGGCGACGAAGACGATGTTCTGCGCCGCGAAGGAGCAGACCGACGTCACCACCGACAGGGCAAAGACCGGACGGCGCAGCAGATCCACCGGCAGCAAGGGTGCAGCGTGCGCCAACTCGCGCCGCACCAGCGTCGTGCCGAGCGCCAGCGCCGCCACCAGCTCCACCGCGACCTGCCAAGTGGGCTGGCTGCCGTCCACCCCCTTGAAGCCGACGATCAGCAGGCCGAGCGTGGCGGCGTTCAGCGCCGCGCTCAGCCAGTCGAAACGGTGCCCGGCCGGGTTCGACACCGGCATCGCCCGCGCCGCCACCACCAGCGCCGCCAGCCCCAGCGGCACATTGACCGCGAACAGCCAGGGCCAGGACGCCACCGACAGGATCAGCGCCGCGAGGCTCGGTCCCGCCGCCGAGGACACCGCGACGATCATCGCGTTGTAGCCGACTCCGCGCCCGAGATGGGTGGAGGGGTAGATGTGGCGGACCAGCGCCAGATTGACACTCATGATCCCGGCGCCGCCGATGCCCTGCAACACACGGGCGGCGGTCAGGACCGGCAGGTTCGGCGACAGCGCGCAGGCCAGCGAGGCCACGGTGAAGACCGCCAGACCGAACCAATAGACCTTGCGGTAGCCGATGATGTCGCCGAGGGAGGCCAGCGGGAAAAGCGAGACGGTGACCGCCAGCTGATAGGCGTTCACCACCCAGATCGCGCCGGCGGCGTCGACCGCGAACTCGCGCTGGATCGTGGGCAGGGCGATGTTGGCGACCACCCCGTCCAGCACCGCCATGATCAGCGCGACGGTCATCGCCGCCATC
Organism: uncultured Azospirillum sp.; assembly: GCA_965650625.1. Lineage (GTDB taxonomy): Bacteria > Pseudomonadota > Alphaproteobacteria > Azospirillales > Azospirillaceae > Azospirillum. Next base: position 21,764 of record CBFGPE010000024.1, read on the forward strand.
GCCCAATAGCGTTGCGGAGTCGGCAAGCCGTCAGACGCAGCGACGGACGGCTGGCGGACGGCGGATGCTGCGGTGGGGAGAGGCGTGGCGGGCAGGTCTGGCATGGTGGCGGTCAGCATAGAGGCCGATCCACTCTGTGCGGTCGCAGCAATTTCGCATGAAAGCATTGCGAAAGCCGACCGCGCGGGTGGGTCTCTGTCCAACCGGAACCCCTCCCCCGCCCTCCTGTTGGAAGGAAACGCGAGCCAACAGGAAGGAGCGCCACCATGACCAAGCACATTCCGCCCGTCCCGCCCGAGGGCCGCAGCGACAAGGGTCCCGGCGAGCCGGCGACCAGCGCGTCGACGGAGGCGGCAGCCGGCAAGCGCGACGTTCCGAACACCAAGGAACAAGGCCAGACCGCCAACACCCGGCAGAACACCACCCACCAGGGCTATCAGCAGGATCGGTGAGGCATGAGCAAGCATAGTGACGCGACCGACCGCCACCATGGCGGTCCCGGCAGCAGCCAGCAGAACGCCGAGAAGCCGGCGCCGGCTCCGGAAAAGCACCCGCATCCGGGCGAACCCACCAACACCCGCCACTCCGGCACGTCCGGCGGCGGCGGCGAACGCGACATCCACCACACGCACGACCCGAAGACGAAGCGGTAGGGGGTAGTGCCCTCTCCCGTCCCGGGAGAGGGAGGGGACCCACGAAGTGGGGAGGGTGAGGGGTTATCCGGACATGGAGCCCCTGATCCTTGGATCACCCCTCACCCTTCCCATGGCGAAGCCATGGGCCCCTTCCCTCTCCCGGGACGGGAGAGGGAGTTTTCCCTTACGACGCCAAGTCCTTCAAGATCGGGCAGTCCGGCCGCTCGTCGCCGTGGCAGGCGTCGGCAAGCTCATGCAGCGTGTCGCGCATCGCCTGCAGCTCGGCGATCTTCGCCTCCAACTCGTCGATGTGCTGCATGGCGATCCGCTTCACCTCCGAACTGCAGCGGGAGCGGTCCTGCCACAGGCCGACCAGCTTCTGGATGCGTTCGATCCCGAAGCCCAGAGTCCGCGCCCGTTTGACGAAGCGCAGCACATTCACGTCGCGGTCGCTGTAGACGCGATAGCCCGATGCCGTCCGCCCGGCCTCCGGGATCAGGCCGATGGATTCGTAATAGCGGATCAGCTTCGCGTTGACGCCCGACGCCTTGGCGGCGTCGCCGATGGTCATGCCGTCCTTCATCACAAATCCCCGTTCTTCGGCGGAGCCCAGCCCCGCAGGGTCAGGGCGTTCACCACCACGCTGACCGAACTGAGCGCCATCGCCGCCCCCGCCAGCACCGGGCTGAGATTGCCCGACGCCGCCAGCGGGATGCCGACCACATTGTAGGCGAAGGCCCAGAACAGCCCCTGCCGGATCTTCGAATAGGTCCGCCGCGACACGTCGATGGACCCGGCGACCAGACGCGGATCGCCGCGCATCAGGGTGACGCCGGCGCTGTGCATCGCCACGTCGGTGCCGGTCGCCATGGCGATGCCGACATCGGCGGCGGCCAGCGCCGGCGCGTCGTTGATGCCGTCGCCGACCATGCCGACGACCTTGCCCTCCCCCTTCAGCGTCGCGACGACGGCGGCCTTGTCGCCGGGCAGCACCTCGGCGAACACCCGCTCGATGCCCAGCGCCGCGGCGACGGAGCGGGCAGCACCCCAGCCGTCGCCGGTTACCATCACCGGCTCCACCCCCTGCGCCTTCAGCGAGGCGACGGCGGTGATCGCGCTGTCCTTCACCGTGTCGCCGAAGGCGACGAGGCCGAGCAGGCGCGGCGTCTCACCAACCTCGATCAGCCAGGACAGGGTGCGGCCGGTCGCCGCCAGCGCCTCGGCCGGTTCGGCCAGCGGACCCGGCTGCAGGCCGGCCTCTTCCACCGCGCGGGCGTTGCCGAGCTGCAGGCGGTGCCCCGCCACCGTGCCGGAAACGCCGCGGCCGGCCAGCGCACGGAAGTCGCTCACCGGCTCCGGCGCCATGCCCGCCGCCTTGGCACGGTCGCGCAACGCATGGGCCAGCGGATGCTCGCTGCCGGTCTGGAGGGCGGCGGCGAGGCGCAGCAGGGTCTCGCCGTCGGTGCCGTCGGCCGGGATCAGGTCGGTGACGCGGGGCTTGCCCTCCGTCAGCGTGCCGGTCTTGTCGAAGGCGACGGCGGTCAGGGCATGGGCGCGCTCCAGCGCTTCGGCGTCCTTGATCAGGATGCCGTGGCGGGCGGCGACGCCGGTGCCGACCATGATGGCGGTCGGCGTCGCCAGACCCAGCGCGCAGGGGCAGGCGATGACCAGCACCGACACCGCCGTGACGATGGCCGCCTCGAGATCGCCGCTGCCGATCCACCTGCCGATCAGCGTCAGCGCCGCCACCGCCAGCACCGCCGGGACGAACACCGCGCTGACCCGATCGACCAGCCGCTGGATCGGCGCCTTCGACGCTTGGGCGCCCTCCACCATGCGGACGATCTGCGCCAGCATGGTTTCGGTGCCGACCGCCGTGGTCTCGACCACCAGCAGGCCGTCGCCGTTGATCGAACCGCCGGTGACGCGGGCGCCCGGCTCCTTGTCCACCGGCAGGCTCTCGCCGGTCAGCATCGATTCGTCGACCCCGCCGCTGCCCTCGACCACCCGGCCGTCGACCGGCACCCGTTCGCCGGGGCGGACCACCACATGGTCACCGACATGGACACGCTCCACCGGCACCTCGGTCTCCACCCCGTCGCGGCGCAGGCGGGCGGTGGCCGGGCGCAAATCCATCAGCGCGCGGATCGCCGCCGCGGTCTGGCCCTTGGCCCGCGCCTCCAGCCATTTGCCGAACAGCACGAAGGTGATGAGGACCGAGGAGGCTTCGAAATAGAGATGCGGCTCGTGCCCGTCATGCGCCGTCAGCATCAGGTAGAGGCTGAGCCCCCAGGCCGCCGATGTGCCGAGCGCCACCAGCAGATCCATGTTGCCGGCCCCTGCCCGCACCGCGTTCCAGCCGGCGCGGTAGAAACGCGCGCCGAGCCAGAACTGCACGATGCTGGCAAGGATCAGCTGGACCCAGCCCGGCAGCATCCAGTTCGCCCCGAACAGGTCGCCGACCATGCCGGCCAGCAGCGGCGCCGACAACGCCGCGGCGATCAGCACATGGTGCAGTTCGCGCCGGCTGCGGTCGGCCCGCGCCTCCTCCTCCGCCTGTTCGCCACCCTGGTCGACGGGGGCGGCGCCATAGCCGACCTTCTCCACCGCCGCGACCAGATCGGCGGTGTCGAGGCTGCCGGCGAAGGCGACGACATGGGCGCGCTCGGTCGCCAGATTGACCGCCGCCGAGTCGACGCCCGGCAGCCGGCTCAGCGCCTTCTCCACCCGGCCGGAACAGGAGGCGCAGGTCATGCCGGTGACCGAAAGGTCGAACTCCCGCTTTTCGGCCTGGAAGCCGGCGGCCTCGACCGCGTCCGCCGCGGCCTTGACGTCCGGCGGGCCGGCGAAGGTCAGCCGCGCCCGCTCCGTCGCCAGATTGACCGAGACGGCGGTGACGCCCGGCACCCGGCCCAGCGCCTTCTCCACCCGCCGGACGCAGGAGGCGCAGGTCATGCCCGACACGCCGAGGTCGAGTTCGGCGCCTGTCGTTGGGCTGATGCTGTGCTGGGTCGTGGTCATGCCGCTTCTCCTTCAATTCCGCTCGGCATGGAGTGATATGGGGCTTCCAGTCATTGGAAGGTCAAGGGGCCGATCGACGCAGATTTGCCCGTCCATGAACAAAACGCCGGACGGGGCGTTCGTGTCCTGACCCTTAGCCACCAGCAGAAAGGGACCGCCCCCTTGACCCGCCTGACCATCGCCGAGGCGCAGAGCCGCGTTTCCCACCTGCTGACCCATGACGTGGTCGAGGATCTGCGCGCCGTGGAGTACGAGACGCCGCCACTGGGCGACGCCCCGTCCGCCACGCCGCTGGCCGAACTGCGGCGGGCGGCGGTGACCTTCAGCCACGCCCCCGGCTCGCCGGACTGCCTGTATCGCATCGGCGCCTTCGGCGATTCGCTGCTGATGCGGCTTCAACTGAATGTCTGGCGCTTTGTCGCCATCTATCAGGTGCCGGTGAAGGACCCGATCGACAGCAACACCATCGCCCCGCATTTCGAACGCTGGGCCATCGGCGCCGGCCATGCCGGCTGGACCATCGGCTGGCGCGACGGCGTCGATCCCTGGGACCATGACCTGCGGGTGGTGGAGACCTATTGCTACGCCATGCTGCCGGAAGGCTTCCTGGACGAGCCGCTGACCCAGCTCTATTGGCGCACCGACCTGTTGCAGATGACCCGCGCCTTCATGCTGGAGGCCCGGCGGATGAGCATCCGGCTGTCGGCGCCCGACACGGTGTAGCAGAGGTTTCGCTTGGCGCGGTGGGGGTGGCCGTGCTCAATCGTTGGGCAGACACCCTCCGCCGAGCCCCCCAATGCCGCCGATTCCCATTCCGATGCCGACCGACCTCTCCGACCTGCTGACGGTGATGGATTTCATCGGCGTGTTCGTCTTCGGGCTGAGCGGCGGCACGCTGGCGGTGCGCAAGCGGCTGGACCTGTTCGGGGTGATGGTGCTGTCGCTGGCCGCGGCGCTGGCGGGCGGCGTGGTGCGCGATGTGCTGATCGGCGCGCTGCCGCCGGCCAGTCTGCATGACGACCGCTATCTGCTGGTGGCGCTGGCCGCCGGGGTGACCGCCTTCCTGTTCCACCGTCCGATCAGCCGATTGGGCAAGCCGGTGATGGTGCTGGACGCCGCCGGGCTGGCGCTGTTCACCGTCGCCGGCTGCGGCAAGGCGCTGTCCTATGGGCTGAGCCCGTTGCCGGCCGCCCTGCTGGGGGCGCTGACCGCCTGCGGCGGCGGCGCGGTGCGCGACCTGCTGGTGGCCGAGGTGCCGCGGGTGCTGCGCGAGGAGATCTACGCCATGGCTTCGCTGCTGGGGGCCGCGATTGTGATTGCCGGCCAGCGGATGGAGCTTCCACCGGTGCCGGTCGCGGTGGTCGGCGCGCTCGCCGTGTTCGTGCTGCGCGTGGTGAGCGTGCTGCGGAACTGGAGCGCGCCGCGGGCGCCGGGGAGTTGAGAGACCCTCTCCCCGAGGGGAGAGGGAGGTTCTCCGGGGCGCGTCGTTACGCCCGCTTGCCCCAGCCCGGCATCGGGAAGACCGGCTCCGCTTCGGCCGAGGCCTTCGGCAGGACCACGGTCGGGCGCAGCTTATGGTTCTGGATGCAGGCGGAGATCAGGTTGGTGTTCTGGCCCTTCTCGTCGAAGGTGATCGCCGGGCCGACCATCAGCTTGTCCGACAGGTTGGTCTGGCGCAGCGCCGCCAGCATCGCCGAGGCCTCCGCCGTGCCGGCCCGCTTGAAGGCGTCGGCGGCGATCAGGATCGCCTCGAAGGTGAAGGCGACGTTGAAGGCGTAGCCCTCGAACCGGTCGTTGGGGAACTGCTTCTTGAAGGCCGTCTCGACCCGCTTGGTCATCGCCGCCTTGGGATCGTACCAGGGCAGGTTGGTGATGGCGTAGTCGGCGTACTTGCCCAGCACCTTGTAGAACTGTTCGTCATACAGGCCGGGCGAACCGGGGGAGATGATGCCCTTCGGCTCCCACCGCTGCTTCACCATCTCGCGCACCATCATGATGGCGTCGTTGGCGCGGGTGGTGACGATGGCAAGCTCGGCGCCGGTGGCCTTGGCCTTCGCCACCTCGACCGCCAGATCCTGCGCCCGCGGGTCGTAGGAGATCGATTCGAGGATCTGGAACGGCATGTCCAGCTTGGGGAACAGCGCATCGACGGCGGCCTTGTTCGCCATGCCGAAGGTGTCGTTGGCATGAAGGAAGACGGCGGTCTTCGGCGTGGTGCCGGTGGCGGCGAACAGATCCTTCATCAGCGACATCCCGTTCGACACCAGCATGGTGGAAGTCGGGAAGTTGCGGAAGACGGTCTTGTAGCCCTGCTCCGTCAGCTTGTCGGCGGCGGCGATGTTCATCACCAGCGGCACGCCGCGCTGCTCGCAGACCTGGGCGGCGGCGGCGGTCTGGCCACTGTCGAAGGCGCCGACGATGACATGGGCGCCGTCGTTGATCAGCTTTTCCGTGCGCGAGCGGGCGACGTCGGCGTTCGATTCGGTGTCCGCCGACATCACCTCGACCTTGTAACCCAGGTCGGACAGCACCGCCGGCGCGATGTCGGCACCGCGCTGGCAGGCCTGACCCGCCTGGGCCAGCAGGCCGGAACGCGGCAGCAGAACGCCGACCTTCAGCGTGGTGTCCTGGGCGAAGACCGGCGCGCGGCCGAAGCCGGCCAGCACGCCGCCGGCGATGGCCGCCTGGCCCAGCGTGCGGCGGGAAAGGGCGAGTCCTCCGGTGGAGCGCTTCTTATGATCGTTGGTCATGGTGCTGCGGATGCCTTTTGGCTGGTCGCAAAGCGGATCGGTTCGACCGAAGAGTCCACCGCCGGCCCCCTCCGTGTCAAAGTGGAATCGCCGAAGTTCTTCAATCCGCAACGGAATGACCCTCATGCCCAACGGCAGCCGGACCGTCACCCTCGACGAGGCACTTGCCATCGCGCTCGACCACCTGAAATCCGGGCGCCTGGACGAGGGGGAGGAGCTCTATGCCCGCATCCTCGACGCCGACCCTGGCAATGCCGAAGCGCTGCACCGGATGGGTTTCATCGCCGGCCGCCGGGGCGATATGGACCGTGCGCTGGAGCTGCTGACCCGCTCGGTGGAGCGGGTGCCCGATGCCGACGCGCTGTTCAACCTGGGAACCCTGCACCACCGCGCCCTGCGGACGGAGGAGGCCATCGTCGCCTACCGCCGCGCCCTGGCGCTGCGCCCCGATTTTCCCGACGCCGAATATCACCTGAGCGAGGCCCTGCAGGGCGCCGGACGCCTGGACGAGGCGCTGGCGGCGCTGGACACCCTGCTGGGTCGCCACCCCCACTATCCCGCCGGCTGGCGCCAGCATGGCGACATCGAGGCGGATTTGGGCCGGTCCGGTGCGGCGGTGCATTTCTATGAGATGGCGCTCGCGCTGAATCCCGCCGACGACCTGTCGCGGGAAAGGCTGGCCCGGCAGGAGGAGGCCTTCCGCATCCGCCGCGCGGCGATGGCGGCACGGCTGCCCGACGGACGCCACGACCTGCGCGACACCACCATCCTGATCCCGTTCCGCGCCGACAGCGACGACCGCAGGCGCAACCTGCGCTGGATCGTCGGCTTCCTGCTGAAGCATGTCGACGCCACCCTGCTGATCGGCGAGGACAAGGACGGACCGAGCGACGTGCCGGACTCGCTCGGCCCCGAACTGGCCGCCCGCTGCCGCCACCTGCATCTGCGCGGCAACGACACACCCTTTACCCACAAGGCCCACCTCATCAACCGCATGGTCGAGGCGGCCGACACACCCATCGTCGCCCTGCACGACACCGACATCGTGGTGGACCCGGTGCAGTATGTGCTGGCGCGCGACGCCGTGCGGCGGGGCGGCGGGTTGGTTTTCCCCTACAACGGGCTGTTCTTCTGGATCATGGGCCGGGAGGTCCTGCGCTTCGGCCACACCCTGTCGGCGGCGCCGCTGAGCGCCGTCTGCCCACGCTTTCCGCTGATGCACCGCAATTCCCCCGGCGGCGGCGCCTTCTTCGACCGGGAGCGGCTGCTCGCCAACGGCGGCTACAACGAAGCCTTCCTGTCCTGGGGCTTCGAGGATGACGAGATCGTCGAGCGCTTCCGCCGGCTGGGCCATGGCGTCGAGCGGGTGCCGGGTCCGCTCTACCATCTGGAGCATGCCCGGCCGGCGAACTCGTCTGAGCAGAACCCCTTCTTCGAGGCCAACCGGGCGGAGCTGGAGCGCGTGCGCAACGCGGACGGAGAGACACTGCGCGCCGACATCGCCGCCGGACGGCTGCGCCGGCCGCTGCTGTCGTCGCGCGACCTTCCGCCACCGGCGGCATCGCCGTTCGACTGAAAGCGGCGCAAATGCGGTGCAACGCCGGGGACCCCTTGAAGGGGAAACGGCCCGGACACAGGTGAAGGGACGGGATGTGACGAATTCGAGACCGATCTCGTGTTGAGCTTGGCACGCAAACTGTGGACGGAGGCCATTTCGGGCGTTCCCTCGGCCGGTGCTTTTGGCGGCCGGGCGGGACCGGCATCGGTGCCGCGCGGCATGCGCGTCTATGCGGTCGGCGACATCCATGGCCGGCTCGACCTGCTGGACCAGATGCTGGGCCAGATCCTGCGCGATGCCGAACAGGCGCCGAACCTGCTGAAATACCTCGTCTTCCTCGGCGACTATGTCGACCGCGGCCCGGATTCCCGGCTGGTGATCGAACGGCTCGCCTGCGGGCTGCCGCCGGCCTTCGGCGCGGTGTTCCTGCGCGGCAACCACGAGGACACGATGCTGGGCTTCCTGTCGGACCTGCGCGTCGCCCCCGGCTGGCTGACCTATGGCGGCGATGCGACGCTGGAGAGCTACGGCATCCCCGCCCCCAATCCAGATGCGCCGATGGAGCATCTGCAGCAGGCGCAGATGATGCTGAACAGCCTGCTGCCGGCCCATCACCGTGCCTTCCTGGCCGGTCTGCGCTGCCATCTGACCATCGGTGACTATCATTTCGTCCATGCCGGCGTCCGCCCCGGCGTCCCGCTCGACCGGCAGGAGGACCAGGACCGGCTGTGGATCCGCGAGGCATTCCTGGAGTCACGAGCCGATCACGGCAAGGTGGTCGTCCACGGCCACACCATCGCGCCGGAGCCGGAACTGCTGTTCAACCGCATCGGCATCGACACCGGCGCCTACGCCACCAACCGCCTGACCGCCCTGGTGCTGGAGGGGACGGATCGGCGGTTTCTGTGCACGGTGTGAGAAGACGTCTGTCCGGATTTGAGGGAATCGGCGCCGGGGCAAGGGCTAAAAAGCATATCTGCCACAATGGAAACGTCCAGCCGACGTTTCACGGCGCATAATGGCCACCTTCGACGCGAGCGTGCCTGCATATCCCGCGGCACGCCCACGCCTCACCTCAGGGAGGGGCACATGGATCGCCAAGCGGATCGCCAAGCCGTATATCAGGAGATCACGGACATCTTCGGGTTGGTTCCATCCTTCTTCAAGGAACTGCCCGACACCACCATCGAAACCGAATGGCGCCTGTTCAAGGCCGTGCAGGTCGATGATGGACCGATCCCCCAGAAATACCGCGAACTGATCGGTCTGGGAATTGCCGCCGTCATGAAGTGCCGGTACTGCGCCTTCTATCATACGGCACTCGCCAAGCTGTTCGGCGCGACACAGGACGAGATCGAGGCCGCCGTTCACTACGCGAAGTCCAGCGCGGGCTGGAGCGCCTACCTGAACGGCATGCAGGTGGATTACGACACCTTCACACGGGAGGTCGATCAGGCCTGTGACCATGTGCGGAGCCAGATGTCGCAACAGCAGCACGCTGCCTGACAGACGGGCCGGGCCGCCCGAACGGAACCGGTCCAGAATGACGAAGGGCTTCCGGATTTCTCCGGAAGCCCTTGTCTTTGTGGTCGGAGAGAGAGGATTCGAACCTCCGGCCCCTGCCTCCCGAAAGCAGTGCTCTACCAGGCTGAGCTACTCTCCGATCATGGCACCGGCGGGCGGTGTCGTCCGCCGGTGGAGGGGGTGTATAAACGCTCGCGCTCCAGCGCGCAACGCAAAAAATGCGTCATCGGCCAAAAAGATCCGGCCCCCTCCCGACCCGGCGGACATGCCGTCAGAAATCGCGATCGATCACGAAATCAATGACTTCCAGCAGGGCCTGCTTGATCGGCCCGTCGGCGAACAGACCAAGGCTGTCGCGGGCGATGGAGCCGTAATGGCGCGCCCGCTCCACCGTGTCCTTCAGGGCGTTGTGGCGGGCCATCAGCGCCTGGGCACGTTCCAGGTCGCCGTCCTTCTGGTCCAGCTCCTCCATCACCCGGCGCCAGAAGGCGCGTTCCTCGTCGTTGCCGCGGCGGAAGGCCAGCACGACCGGCAGGGTGATCTTGCCCTCGCGGAAATCGTCGCCGACCGTCTTGCCCAGCTTCGCCTGCAGGGCCGAGTAATCCAGAACGTCATCGACCAGCTGGAAGGCGATGCCGAGATTCATGCCATAATCGTAGAGCGCCAGCTCCTCCGCCTGCGGGCGGTTGGCGACGACGGCACCGACGCGGCAGGCGGCAGCGAACAGCTCGGCCGTCTTGCCCTTGATGACCTCGAGGTAGGCCTGCTCGCTGGTCTCGGTGTCGTTGGTGGTGCGCAGCTGCAGCACCTCGCCCTCGGCGATGATGGCCGAGGCGCCGGACAGGATGCGCAGCACGTCGAGCGACTGCACCTCCACCATCATCTCGAAGGCGCGGGAGAACAGGAAATCGCCGACCAGCACGCTGGCCTTGTTGCCGAACACCGCGTTGGCCGAGGCCATGCCGCGCCGCAGGTCGCTTTCGTCGACCACGTCGTCGTGCAGCAGGGTGGCGCTGTGGATGAACTCCACCACCGCAGCCAGCAGCCGGTGATGCTCCCCCTGATAACCGCACATGTTGGCGGCGGCGAGCGTCAGCACCGGGCGCAGGCGCTTGCCGCCGGCCGCGATCAGATAGCCGGCCAGCTGGGGAATCATCTCGACCTGCGACTGCATGCGGTCGAGGATGATCTGATTGACGGCGCTGAGGTCCTCGGCCACCAAAGCGGTCAGGTCGTCGAGCGGGGTAGACTTGCGCCGTTTCGGCTCGAAGTTGGTCACGACCGCCAAGGTCGACTCCACGGGTGATTGACGCCAGAATTTGCGCTAGGGAGCATAACGGCCTAGCCTCTTCGGTCAAGTCCGCAGGGCACCGTTCTTTCGAGACGCCCGTTCTTCCGAGACGCCATGACAGAACTGTTGCGCACCACCGATCCCGTCCGTCTGTCCTGGCTGGTCGCTCTGCTGGCCGATGCGGGCATCGAGGCCATCGTGCTGGACAGCTACACCAGCATACTGGAGGGCTCCATCGGCGCCATTCCCCGACGGCTGATGGTCGGCACGGAGGACGCCGCACAGGCCCTCCGCATCCTGCGCGAGGCCGGCGAAGCGTGAGCGGCCATATCGTTACTCCTCCGGAACAAAGCCTGGAAACGCCCGTGGATTTCCTGCTGAACGGCCGGGTCAGGCTGCACCAGCCGGACGGCGGCTATCGCGCCGCCATCGATCCCGTCTTCCTCGCCGCCATCACCGCCGCCACCGCCGGCGAGCGGGTGCTGGATGTCGGAACCGGTACCGGGGCTGCGGCACTGTGCCTCGCCGTCCGGGTGCCGGGCGTGGCGGTGGTCGGGCTGGAACAGCGGGCCGACGCCTGCGACTTCGCCCGCCGCAACGCCGCGCTCAGCGGCGTGGCGGAGCGGGTGACGGTGGTCCAGGGCGACCTGCTGGCCCCGCCGAAGGCACTGGGGACCGTCGGATTCGACCGTGTGATGATGAATCCGCCCTACCTGAAGGCGGGTGCCGCCAGCGTCCCGCCCGACGACTGGAAGGCCGCCGCGAATGTGGAAGGCGCGGCGGGGCTGGCCGACTGGGTGCGCTTCGCCGACCGCATGCTGAAGCCGCGCGGCACGCTGACCATGGTCCACCGCGCCGATCGGATCGACGACATCCTGCACGCGCTGCGCGGACGGTTCGGCAGCCTTGTCCTGGTGCCGCTGTGGCCGAAGCCGGGGGTGGAGGCGAAGCGGCTGCTGCTGGTCGCCCGCAAGGGTGGCAAGGCGCCGGCCCGGCTGACCGCCGGCCTGACCGTGCACAGGGCCGAAGGCGGCTACAGCCCGGCGGCGGAGCGGATCCTGAGGGATGCCGAAGCACTCACGATTTAGCGCTGGCGATTTAGCGGGGCCAATTTAGCGGGAACGGAGCCTTTCAATCGAAAGACTACACTCCCATCTCTGCCGGCATGAGCCTGCAATCCCTCCTCGCCAAACTCCCCTTCGGCCCCTGGCGCAAGGCCGGGCCGCTGGTATCCGTCATCCGCCTGACCGGCGTCATCGGCCAGGGCGGCCCCTTCCGCTCCGGACTGTCGCTGGCCGGCGTCGCCCCGCTGCTGGAACGCGCCTTTGCGCCGAAGGACCAGAAGGCGGTGGCGCTGATCATCAACTCGCCCGGCGGATCTCCGGTGCAGTCGGCACTGATCGCCAAGCGCATCCGCGATCTGGCGGAGGAGAAGAAGGTGCCGGTCTTCGCCTTCTGCGAGGATGCGGCGGCGTCGGGCGGCTATTGGCTGGCCTGTGCGGCGGACGAGATTTGGGCGGACGAAAGCTCCATCGTCGGCTCCATCGGCGTGGTGTCGTCGGGCTTCGGACTGCATGCGCTGATCGAACGCCACGGCATTGAGCGGCGGCTCTACACCGCCGGCGACAAGAAGGTGCTGCTCGACCCCTTCTCGCCCGAGCGCGAGGATGGCGTGGCCCATCTGAAGGCCCTTCAGGCCGACGTGCATGAGGCATTCAAGGCGATGGTGCGCACGCGGCGCGGCACGAGGCTGACCGGATCGGAGGAGGAGCTGTTCTCCGGCGCCTTCTGGGCCGGGCGAAAGGCGCTGGCTCTGGGACTGGTCGACGGGCTGGGCGATCTGCGTTCGGTGATGCGCGGGCGTTTCGGCGAGAAGGTGCGGTTGCGCGTGGTGCAGCAGGAGCGCGGCATGCTGCGGCGGCTGGGGCTGCGGGCCGGATACGGCAACGCCCCGGCACTGGAGGCCGGGGCGCATGAGGCCTTCGCCGATGCCCTGGTGGCGGCCGCCCGCACGTCGCTGGACGATTGGGCGGCCTGGGCGAAGCTGGGGCTTTGAAGGACGCCTGCCGTCAGCGCTCCGCGGTGACGGCGGCCGGCTGCAATCCGTAATCGTCGGCCTGGATGAAGCTGGCGCGCAGCGGCTTCAGGACGAACATCGCCAGGATGGCGGCGACCAGATTGAAGCTGGCGGCGATGTAGAACACGGCCTGCCAGCCGAAGTGGCCGGCGATGATGCTGCTGATCGGGACCAGCAGCGCCGCCGTGCCCTTGGCGGTGTAGAGCATGCCGGCGTTGGTCGTCGCGAACTTCGAGCCGAAGGTGTCGCCGGCGGTGGCCGGGAACAGGCTGTAGATCTCGCCGAACACGCAGAAGAACATCGCGGTGAAGATCACGAACGCCACCGGGTTGCGGCCCAGCTGCGTCACCAGGACGATGGCGATGGCGGCGGTGCCGAAGGCGATGAACATGGTGTTCTCGCGGCCGATGCGGTCGGACACCCAGCCGAAGAAGGGCCGCCCGGCGCCATCCAGCACGCGGTCCAGCGAAATCGCCAGGGTCAGGGCCGGCAGGATGAAGCCGAACATGTTGATCGGCGAATCGGCGACGTGGAAGTCATGGGCGATCGGCGCGATCTGGGCCGCCGCCATCAGGCCACCGGACGCCACCATCACGAACATCAGGTAGAGCAGCCAGAACACCGGCGTGCGGATGACGCGGGCCGGCGGATGGTCGATCTTGGTCTGGGCCGGTCCGGTCTTGCGCGCCGCCGCGTTCGACTTCGGCGCCTTGCGCAGGAAGAAGGACAGCACGAAGATCACCACGCCCTGCCCGATGCCGAAGACCAGGAAGGCATGCTCATAGCCCTGGTTGGCGATCATGTTGGCGATCGGAATGACTGTGGCGCCCGCTCCGGCGCCGAAGCCGGCGGCGGTGACGCCGGCGGCCAGCCCGCGCTGCTGAGGGAACCACTTCAGCGCGTTGCCGACGCAGGTGCCATAGACGCAGCCGGCGCCGATGCCGGAGATCACCGCCGCGGTGTAGAGCATCGGCAGCGACGAGGCCTGGCTGTCGATCACCCAGGAGCCGCCGACCAGCAGGCTGCCGACCAGCACCACCGCCTGCGGGCCGTAGCGGTCGACGAACCAGCCTTCGATCGGGACCAGCCAGGTTTCGGTGAAGACGAAGATGGAAAAGGCGATCTGGATGGCTGCACGTCCCCAGCCATGCTTGGCGTCGATGGGATCGACGAACAGCGTCCAGCCATATTGCAGGTTGGCGATCATCGCCATGCAGAGCAGGCCGACGCTGAGCTGGAACCATTTGTTTGTCAGAAGACCGCGGTCTTCGGTCGTCTCTGTGGTCATGCCCCAAAGTCCCGTTGAGCGTGGGAGCGCAGAAGTCTCGGAGTGCGGCGGTCCATCCGTATCGCACCGCGTCATGCGCCGTTCGGAGATGACAGTGCGCCTCAACAATCCGTATTCCAAATACCGGATACCGAATGCGTTATTCTTTTCCACATCGTGGAATGCGTTGAAAAGGCTCGCTTTTTCGCGATTGCTGTCATGCACACATTGCTTGCCTGACGAACCAAACTGTCAAGGTCGAGCCATGCGGCGCACACATATTTGAAATACTGTATCTGGTATACAGAATATCTTGTTGCGGCGCAGAGCCGGGCGCATGATCCGCTCATGGTCGACGGCGCCGGCGGACGGTGCCGCAGCAAGGGGAAATCACATGATGTCGAGCATTCTGAGCCGCCTGTTCGCCGGTCCCGCCGTCCTGGCTCCGGCCGGCATCGCTCCCGCCGGCTTCACCTTCGCCGAGGTGCTGCCGCATATCGCGATGGCGGACCTGTTCGCCGGCTTCCGTACCCGTCACGGCGGCGGCAAGCGCAAGCCGGACTCGGCGGACGTCGCGCAGTCCTGGGCCGAGTTTGGACGCGGGTTCTGAGGAACTGTTAAGGCGCTAAGCCGCGGAGTTCTGCGTCATCAGGGTCGTCAACCAGCGGAAGTTCGTTCCGTCGCCGGCCTGGATGGCGCTTTCCACCACCTGCATCGCGGTTGCCGGGTCCTGGGGATCGGGCACCATTGATGCAGGATCCATGGCGGCCTCGCCCTGCCCCTCTTCCTGGGCGAACAGGGTGACGGCACCGACGCCGAGACGGACGGAGGGCTGGGCGTTCGGCACCACGCCGGTGCCGTCGGCGCCGGAGGTTCCACCCTCCCCCACCCCGTTCAGGGTTTCCAGCATCGCCGCGAACTGACCGGCCAGCGCACCCGCCTGCCGGGACGCGAGCGTCCCTTTGCGCTCCAGGACGTCTTCCGCCCTGATGCGCATGGCTTGCGTGGCCTCGCTGTTGGCCATCATCGACATGGGACCATTCCCTGCGGTTAGTGGCGAACCGCAGGGACACACGCAAAAATCACGCCATCAACACAACCGGCGGATCGCAAGGGCCCCACTCACCCCTGCGACGATTTGACCGGCAAAAATTACCCAGCCGCCCGGCAGAAGTTTCCCAGCGGCCGGCAAGCCTTGCCGGTCCGAAGGGCCGTCAATCGCGAAAATTCTGGTACTGCAGCGGCTGTTCGATGCCCAACCGCTTGACCAGGGCGATGGCCTCCTGGAGGTCGTCGCGCTTCTTGCCCGTCACCCGCAGCTCGTCGCCCTGGATCGAGACCTGGACCTTCATCTTGCTGTCCTTGATCCCTTTGACGATGGTCTTCGCCAGATCCTGCGCGATTCCCTGCTTGATCGTCACGGTGTGGCGCAGGGCGTCACCGGCGGCCCGCTGCGGCTGGGCGGTGAAGTCGAGCGCCGCGGCGTCGAGCTTGCGCCGGGTCACGTAGACGCGCAGCAGTTCCTGCATCTGCGCCAGCTTCGGCGCGTCGTCGGCCAGCAGGACGATCTCGTTCTCGGTCCGCTCGACGGTGCATTTCGAGCCCTTGAAGTCGAACCGGGTTTCGATCTCGCGGCGGACGCCGGCGAGAGCATTGTCGATCTCGTGGACGTCCGTCTCGGACACGATGTCGAACGACGGCATGGCGGCACTCTCCCTGATAGGACGGCTGAGGAACGAATCGGGCCCACCGTAAAGAAGACGGCCGCCGCACTCAACAGCCGCCTTCCAGACAGTCGCCTTCCAAACAGCCGAGCGGCCGCTCAGTTCATCTCTTCGGCGTAATGACAGGCCACCAGCCGCTCGTCGACCGGACGCAGGGCCGGAACCTCCGCGGCGCAGCGGTCGGTGGCGAAGGGGCAGCGCTTGTGGAAGGCGCAGCCCGGCGGCGGGTTCAGCGGCGACGGCAGCTCGCCCTTCGGCACCACCCGGTCCATGCGCAGGTCCGGATTCACCCGCGGCGTCGCCGCCAGCAGGATGCGGGTGTAGGGATGGCGCGGCCGGGTGAAGACCACATCCTTGGCGCCATGTTCCACCGGCTTGCCCAGATACATCACCATCAGCGAATCGGCGATGTGCCGCACCACGCTGAGATCGTGGGAGATGAACAGGTAGGCGAGGTTCAGCTCCTCCTGCAGATCCATCATCAGGTTCAGCACCTGCGCCTGGATCGACACGTCGAGCGCCGACACCGGCTCGTCCGCCACCACGACGCGCGGGTTCAACATCAGGGCGCGGGCGATGGCGATGCGCTGGCGCTGGCCGCCGGAGAACATGTGCGGATAGCGGTCGACCTGATCGGGACGCAGGCCCACCTTTCCCATCATGGCCACCGCGCGGTCGCGTCGCTCGTGCTTGTCCATGTCGGTGTTGATGACCAGCGGCTCGGTCAGGATCGAGCCGACCGTCTTGCGCGGGTTCAGCGAGCCGTAGGGGTTCTGGAAGACCATCTGCACCGTGCGGCGCAGTTCCTTCATCTCCGCCGCGCTGCGGCCGACAACCTCGCGGCCGTCATAGAGCAGCTCGCCCGAGCTCGGCGGCTCGATCATGGTGACGGAGCGGGCCAGCGTCGACTTGCCGCAGCCCGATTCGCCGACCACCGCCAGCGTCTTGCCGGCCTGCAGGCGGAAGGACACGCCGTCCAGCGCCTTCACCGTCGCCAGCGGCTTGAAGGCGCCGCGCTTGACGGCATAGTGCTTGCGCAGGTTGCGCGCTTCCAGCACGATCGACGTTTCGGCCGCGGCCTCGAAGATGTGGGGCCCGTTCTGGGGTTCGGTCTCGATGCTCATCACAGCGCCTCCCCGGCGGCGAGATGGCCGTCCGGCAGCGGGTAGAAACAGCGCGCGTGCCCGTCGTCCACATCGAACAGGGCCGGGCGCTCGGCACGGCAGCGGGCGTCGGCGAAGCGGCAGCGCGGGCTGAACAGGCAGCCGGCCGGTCGGTCGGCGATCCCCGGCACCATGCCAGGAATGGTCGGCAGCCGGCGCTTGCCCAGCGCCCGTTCCGGCAACGCGTCGAGCAGGGCGCCGGTGTAGGGGTGGCGCGGCCGCTCGAACAGGGAGCCGACAGGCCGCGTCTCCGCCACCTGGCCGGCATACATGACGACGACGCGCTGCGCCGTTTCCGCCACCACGCCCATGTCGTGGGTGATGAGGATCAGCGCCATGCCGCGCTCGCGCTGCAGTTGGACCAGCAGGTCGAGGATCTGCTTCTGGATGGTGACGTCCAGCGCCGTCGTCGGCTCGTCCGCCACCAGCAGGCGCGGGTTGCAGGCGATGGCGATGGCGATCATCACGCGCTGGCTCATGCCGCCCGACAGCTGGTGCGGGAAGGCGGACAGCCGGGTTTCCGGCGCCGGGATGCCGACCTGTTCCAGCAGGGCGATGGCGCGGTTGCGCAACGCCTTGCCGGACAGCCCCTCATGCACCCGCAGGGTTTCCATGATCTGGAAACCGACGGTGAAGCAGGGGTTCAGGCTGGTCATCGGCTCCTGGAAGACCATGGCGACGTCCTTGCCGGTGATCTTCCGGCGCTGGGCGGCGGGCATGGTCAGCAGGTCGTTGCCGGCGAACATCATCCGGTCGGCGACCACGCGGCCGTTGGAGCCGAGAAGCCCCATCACGGCCAGCGAGGTCACGGACTTGCCGGAGCCGGATTCGCCGACGATGCCGACGACCTCGCCTTCGTCCACGGTCAGGTCGATGCCATCCACCGCGCGGAAGGTGCCGGCGCGGGTGGTGAACTCGACCGACAGGTTCTTGATGTCGAGAAGAGGCATGAGGTCAACGTTTCAGCTTGGGGTCGAGCGCGTCGCGAAGACCGTCGCCCAACAGATTGAAGGCCAGCACGGTCACCAGGATGGCGATGCCGGGCCAGGTCACGACCCAGGGCGCGCGCTGGAGGAACTGCAGCGAGGAGGCCAGCATGGTGCCCCATTCCGGCGTCGGCGGCTGGGCGCCGAGACCGAGGAAGCCGAGCGCCGCCGCGTCCAGGATGGCGGTGGAGAAGCCCAGCGTCGCCTGCACGATCAGCGGCGCCAGACAGTTCGGCAGAACCACGATCAGCATCAGGCGCATCGGCCCGGCCCCGGCAACGCGGGAGGCGACGACATAGTCCTTGTTCACCTCCGCCAGCACGGCGGCGCGGGTCAGGCGGGCATAATGCGGGATCACCACCACCGACACCGCCAGCATGGCGTTCACCAGCCCCGGCCCGAGGATGGCGGCCACCACGACGGCCAGCAGCAGCGACGGCAGCGCCAGCAGGATGTCCATGCCGCGCATGATCAGCACGTCGGCCATCCCGCCGAAGAAGCCGGCGATCAGCCCCAGCCCCAGCCCGACGGCCAGCGACAGGGTGACGACGATCAGGCCGATCATCATCGACAGCCGCGCGCCGTACATCAGGCGGGACAGCATGTCGCGACCGATGTCGTCGGTGCCGAGGATGTAGGTCCAGGTGCCGCCATCCTGCCAGACCGGCGGGGTCAGGATCGCATCGCGGTACTGGATATCGGGATCGTGCGGGGCGACGACACCGGCGAAGATGGCGATCAGCGCGATCAGCGCGATCACCACCAGACCGCCCAGCGCGCCCTTGTTCTGGCGGAAGTGATACCAGAACTCGGTCAGCGGGTGCGGCGGGCGCGACACGGCGACCGGTTCGGGGGTGGCGGGTTCTGCGTTGGTCGAATATTCAGCGGACATGGATTGGCCTCACCGCGCGTGACGGATGCGGGGGTTGAGGACGCCGTAAAGCACGTCCACCAGAAGGTTGACCAGGATCACCGAGGTGGCGATCAGCAGGACACCGCCCTGCAGCGCCGGATAGTCGCGGCGGTTGATCGATTCGATCAGCCATTTGCCGACCCCCGGCCAGGAGAAGATGGTCTCGGTCAGGATGGCGCCACCCAGCAGCGTGCCGACCTGCAGGCCGATGACGGTCACCACCGGAATCAGCGCGTTGCGCAGCGCATGCATGCCGATGACCCGGCCGTCGGCCAGACCCTTGGCGCGGGCGGTGCGGATGTAATCCTCGCCCAGCACCTCCAGCATGGCGGAGCGCGTCATGCGCGCCACCACGGCCAGCGGCACGGTGCCCAGCACGATGGTCGGCAGCACCAGATGGCCGAGCGCGGAACGGAACGCCTCGTAATCACCGGCCTTCAGCGTGTCGATCAGCATGAAGCCGGTCGCCGGCTCCACATAATAGACCAGATCCAGGCGGCCCGACACCGGGGTCCAGCCCAGCCCGACCGAGAAGAACAGGATCAGCAGCAGGCCCCACCAGAAGATCGGCATCGAATAGCCGGTCAGGCTGAGGCCCATCACGCCATGGTCGAACAGCGATCCGCGCTTCACCGCCGCCAGGATGCCGGCGGGCAGCCCGACCAGCGTCGCGAACAGCATGGCGCATAGCGCCAGTTCCAGCGTCGCCGGAAACAGCGTCAGGAACTCGCTCAGCACCGAATTGTGGGTGATCAGCGACAGGCCGAAATCACCATGCAGCACGTTGCTGACATAATCGAGGAACTGGTGCCAGAGCGGCCGGTCCAGGCCCATCTCGTGGCGCAGTTCGGCCAGCCGTTCAGGCGCGATGCCTCTCTCGCCCG
Source organism: uncultured Azospirillum sp. (assembly GCA_965650625.1). Classification (GTDB taxonomy): domain Bacteria; phylum Pseudomonadota; class Alphaproteobacteria; order Azospirillales; family Azospirillaceae; genus Azospirillum. The sequence continues at coordinate 41,557 of CBFGPE010000024.1, forward strand.
TGCGCACCTCGATGGGGTCGCCGGGAACCAGCCGGATCAGGATGAAGGTCAGAAAGGTGATTCCGAGAAAGGTCGGAATCACCAAGCTCACCCGCGTCAGGATGAAGCGAAGCATCGAAGGGTACTCGTTTTTTAAAACTACGGTGAAAACTGGAACGGAGCGCTGACTTGGCAACGCCCCGTTCCGTCAGGGGCACCTGCCCCACTCCGCCCCTTCCCCGCTTGCGCAGGGTCGGGAATGTCACTCGATCCAAAGGGTTGGAGGCGTGGCAACCCATGCCCCCAACCCGAAACAGTCACCGCCGCACCCCTTTTTGCAGGGGTGCGCCATGCATCACTTCAGATCGACGCCTTCAAAGCGATGGATGCCGAACGGATCCATCTTGTAGCCGACGACGTTCTTGGCGAGGCCCATGTAAACCACCGAATGGGCGATGGTGTACCAGGGAGCCTCTTCCTTGAAGATGACCTGCGCCTGCTCGTACAGCTTGGTGCGGGCGGCGATGTCGGTGGTGCGCTTGGCCTGGACGACGAGGTCGTCGAACTCCTTGTTGCACCACTTCGACAGGTTGTTGCCGCCCGGACGGGCCGCCTCGCAGCCCAGCAGGGTGTAGAGGAAGTTGTCGGGGTCGCCGTTGTCGCCGGTCCAGCCGAGCATGCCCATCTGGTGCTCGCCCTGCTGCATCCGCTTGCGGTATTCGCCCCACTCGTACTGCACGATCTTCGCCTTGATGCCGACCTTGGCCAGATCGGCCTGCATCATCTCGGCGATGCGCTTGGCGTTCGGGTTGTAGGGGCGCTGCACCGGCATTGCCCACAGATCGGTCTCGAAGCCGTTGGGGTAGCCGGCATCGGCCAGCAGCTTCTTCGCCCGCTCGATGTCGTACGGATAATCCTCGATCGCGTTGTTGTACGACCACATGGTCGGCGGGATCGGGTTCTTGGCCGGGACGCCGGCGGCCTGATAGACCGCAGAGACGATGGCCTTCTTGTCCATCGCCATGCTGACGGCTCGGCGGACGCGGACGTCGTCGAACGGCTTCTTCGTCACGTTGAAGGACAGGTAGCCGACGTTCAGGCCTTCCTGCTCCTGCACGACGATCGAGCTGTCCTTCTTCATGCCGTCGATGTCGGCCGGGTTCGGGTACGGCATCACCTGGCATTCGCCGGCCTTCAGCTTGGCCAGCCGGACCGCCGCGTCAGGCGTGATCGCGAAGACGAGATTGTCGAGCGGCTGCTTGCCGCCCCAATACTGGTCGAACGCCTTGTAACGGATGACGGCGTCCTTCTGATAGGCGACGAACTGGAAGGGACCGGTGCCGATCGGAACCTGGTCCAGCTTCTCCGGCATGCCCTTCTTCAGCAGCATCGCGGCATATTCGGCCGACATGATCGGCGCGAACGGCATGGCGAGGTTGGCCAGGAACGGCGCCTCGACCTGATTCAGCGTGAAGCGGACCGTCAGGTCGTCAACCTTCTCGATCGACTTCAACAGCTTGGGCATCGCCATGTCGTTGAAGTAGTCGTAGGCGCCGCCCGACACCTTGTGGAAGGGGTTGTCCGCCTTCCACTGGCGCTCGAACGAGAAGATCACGTCGTCGGCGTTGGCATCGCGCGTCGGCTTGAAGTCGTTGTTGCTGTGCCACTTGGCGCCGGCACGCAGCTTGAAGGTGTAGACCAGACCATCGTCGGAGATGGTCCAGGACTCGGCAAGGCCAGGAACGACCTTGGTGCCGCCATACTCGAACTGGACGAGATTGTTGTAGACCGGGAGAGCAACGTCGAAACTGGTGCCGGTCGTGTTCAACATGGGGTTGAAGTTTTCGGGGCTACCCTCGGAGCAGTAAACAAGGGTCTTCGCCGCCTGGGCCGGCGCCGACAGCGCCAGCGCCGCGGCCATACCAAGCCCGGCACCCAGCAGGATGCGCTTCATTCGTCTTGCCTCCCGATTCCGGTTGGAGCGTACGGAAATTTGCCAGAACGCTTTTGGAAATAGCGTCGCCATTTGGCGCGTGCCAAAGGCGCCTGTCAACGCCAACATGCATACGTGGCTATACCGTGGCGCAGAGCATATTTTTGGGCGCCAATACGTCCGTATGGACACATTTTCGCCCCCAAAAACGAAACAGTTGCAAAGCCAACCATCCGGTTAACCGAATCGACAGCTTCCTTCCGTTGCGACTCAGGTTATCCGGGTGGACCATTCCGGCAATGCCCGCAGCCGACGGGAGTCGGACGGCTGCCATGCACAGCCGCCGTGAAGAGCGCCATCGCCCCTCATGCTAGGCTCGGTTGCACCTGTCATGGAACCCCTTTTCGGATACCGGTCCGGCGATGTCGCTTCCGCTCCTGCCGTCTTTCCTGCGTTCCGGCCCGCTGGCCGGCCCATTGGCCGCCTATGGCCTCTACATCGTCGGCTCGGCCCTGCTGGCCTCCAACCCGGTGGTCGGGCGGGCGGTGGCGCATGTGGTGCCGCCGATCGGGCTGGCCTTCTGGCGCTGGCTGATCGCCTTTCTGATCGTGCTGCCCTTCGCCCTGCCGGGACTGCTGACCCACCGGGTTCAGTTGAAGCGGCAATGGCGGCGCTATCTGCTGCTGGGCGTGCTGGGTCAGGGGATTTCAGGTGCCATCGTCTATTATGGGCTGGAGCGGACCAGCGCCACCAATGCCAGCCTGATCTATGCCACCAGCCCGGCGATGATCCTGGCACTGGCCGCCGTCTGGCTGGGCGACGCGATCCGGCCGCGGCAGGTGCTGGGCATCCTGCTGGCGATGGCCGGCGTGCTGGTGATCCTGACCCGCGGCGATCTGGACGCCCTGCGGCACCTGTCCTTCAACAGCGGCGACCTGCTGGTGCTGACCGGGGCGGTGTCCTGGTCGATCTACACCATCCTGCTGCGGCAATCGGGCACACCTCTGCCGGTGGTCACCGCCTTTGCCGCCAATGCCTTCGCCGGGGTGCTGGTGCTGGCTCCCTTCTATGCATGGGAGACTGTGGCGGTGCGGCCGGTGCCCTTCTCCGTCTCCACCATCCTGTCGATCGTCGCGGTGGCGCTGTTCGCCTCGGTCCTGGCTCTGCTGGCTTATCAGAAGACCATTGCGATGATGGGCGCCGCGCGTGCCTCCACCGCGCTGTACGTCTCGCCGCTGTGGGCGGCGCTCGCCTCCTGGGTTCTGCTGGCCGAGCCGCTGCAGGGCTTTCACCTGATGGGGGTGGCGCTGGTGCTGCCCGGCGTGATGCTGGCCACCCTGCAAGCCCGCAAGCCGGCGGCGGAGCCGGCAGCCGAAGCGGCCTGATGGGTATCGCTTGATCGGGGCCGCCCGCCCGCCCATCTTGGCCGGACTCCCGTACCCTGCTTCCGTCCGGTCATGCCCGATACCGCGCCCACCCCGCTCCTGCTCTGCGCCGACGATTATGGTCTGGCGCCCGGCGTCAACGCCGCCATCCGCGACCTGATCGACCAGGGACGGCTGACCGCGACGTCGGTCATGAGCCTCTGCCCGCATTGGCGCAGCGGGGCCGCCGCACTGCGCGAGTTGAAGGGCAAGGCCGATGTCGGGCTGCATTTCACCCTGACCGACCAGCCGCCGCTGGGGCCCATGCCGACGCTGGCGCCGGATGGCCGGCTGCCGCCGCTGGGGCGGCTGATGGGCTGGGCCTATCGTGGGAAACTGGCGTCACCAGTGGCGCGGGCCGAGATCCGGGACGAACTGTCGCGCCAGATCGCCGCCTTCACCGACGCCTGGGGCGCGTCGCCCGACTATGTCGACGGCCACCAGCACATCCACCAGCTGCCCGGCGTGCGCGACGCGGTGGTGGAGGCACTGGCCGCACTGCCCGGCGCCTATGTCCGCCTGTGCGCGGAGCCGGTGGCGACGGTGCTGCGCCGGGGCGTGGCGGTGCCGAAGACCTTGCTGATCGGCGGGCTGGGCGGCGGACTTGGGCGCATGGTGCGGGCGGGCGGCATTCCTGCCAACGACCGTTTCGCCGGTGTCTACGACTTCGCCGGCAGCCGTCCCTTTGCCGAGCTGATGCCGCGCTTCCTGGACGGGATCGGCGGCCGGAGCCTGGTGATGGTCCACCCCGGCCTGCCCGACGAGGAACTGCGCCGCGTCGACACGCTGGTCGAGCCGCGTCGCGCCGAATACGACTATCTGCGCAGCCCGGAATTCGCCGCCCTGCTGGAGGCGCGCAACATCCGCCTGACCCGCTTCGCCGGCTTTCCCCGGTAAAAGGCCGCCTACTCCTCCTCGTCCGGCTGCCACGCCCGGCGGCGCAGCTTGAAGCGCTGGACCTTGCCGGTCTCCGTCCGCGGCAGCGCGTCGAGGAATTCCACCGCGCGGGGGTACTTGTAGGGCGCGATGTGCTCCTTGACGAAGCTCTGCAGCTCCTCCGCCAGACGCTCGTCAGGGCGGATGTCGTCGCGCAGCACGACGAAGGCCTTGGGGATGGTGCCGCGCACGGGATCGGGGGCGGCGATCACCGCGCATTCCTGCACCGCCTCGTGGCTCAGCAGGATGTTCTCGACCTCCAGGCCGGAGATCTTGTAGCCGGCCGAAACGATCAGGTCGTCGGTGCGGGCGTGATACCAGAAGAAGCCGTCCTCATCGACGTGGAAGGCATCGCCGGTCAGGTTCCAGCCCTGCTGGACATAGCTTTCCTGGCGCGGATCGTCGAGATAGAGGCAGCCAGTCGCGCCGCGCACCGCGAGCCGTCCGACCTGACCGGGGGGAACCTGACGGAACTGCTCGTCGACCACCATCGCCTCGTAGCCCGGCACCGGCTTGCCGGTGGAGCCCGGCCGGACGTCGCCAGGGACGGCATGCAGCACGGCGTTCAGCAGCTCGGTGGTGCCCAGGCTGTCGAGGATCTGCAGCCCGGTGGCGTCGCGCCAGCCCTCGAAGGTCTGCTGCGGCAGCGGCTCCCCGGCGGAGACACAGAGGCGTAGCGAGGACAGCCCCTTCGCCAGCGCAGGGTCGGCGGCCATGCGGCCGATCATGCCGCGATAGACGGTGGGGACGGTGAACATCACCGTCGCCTGGTGACGGGTGGCGGCCTCCAGCAGCCGGTCGGCGGTCCCGCGCTCCAGCAGGATGACGGACGCGCCGATGCGCAGCGGGAACAGCAGCAGCCCGCCCAGCCCATAGGCGAAGGCCAGCGTCGGCGAACCGCAGAACACGTCCTCGGCCGTGGTCCCCAGCACCGAGCGCGGCGACAGATCGGAAATCGCCAGCAGATGGCGGTGGAAATGGGCGGCCGCCTTCGGCGTTCCGGTGGTGCCGGAGGTAAAGGCGATCAGCGCCACGTCGTCCTGCGCCGTGTCGGCGGCCTCGAACCCGGCCGGCTTGGTGGCGATGCGGTGCTCCAACTCGCCGTCGCGGAAGCCGACAATGCGCAGCGACGGCAGCGCCGCCTCTTCCAGATCGTCGAGGTAATGGGTGTCGCACAGCGCCATGTCGATGGCGGCACGCTTCAGCACGTCGGCCAGTTCCGGCGCGCGCAGCAGCGGCATCGTCGGCACCAGTACGCCGCCGGCCTTGATGACCGCCAGCCAGCAGGCGGCCAGCATCGGCGTGTTGGGGCCGCGCAGCAGGACGCGGTTGCCGGGGACCAGCCCGTAATCCTCGGTCAGGACACGGGCGATGCGGTCGACCGTGTCGCGCATCCGGCCATAGCTCCACACCTCGCCATCACCGCCGATCAGGCAGGGACGCCCGTCCCAGCCGCGCTCGCGCCAGCCGTCGACCAGGGCAGAGGCGGCGTTCAGGCGCTGCGGGTATTGGAGTTCGGGGCGTTCGAGAATCAGGTCGGGGCGTTGTGCCGGCGCCGGCAGCCGGTCACGGGTGAAGCTGTCCAGATGTCCGGATGGCGTCATGCGCGGTGCTGCCTCCCCCCATTGGCTGACGGGGAGGATGGGGCCGGCGTGATCGGTGGGCGGAACCGGCCGCCACACGCGCGGTTCAGACACGGCCATACCATCGGCCGGCGCGAATGCGCATCCCTTCATGGGCAATGCTCCATCTCCCCCCGCAGAGGACGCATGAACACGCCTCCGTCTTATCTTTTATGCTCCGACTATAGTGCCAGGGGGCGCAAGTGAGCCATGCAACGAACGAATGGTGGGTGCACCATCAATCGCCATTCGTGCCGGGGCAAGTGACTGAAAATGCCTGTTTTTCGTTGGTAAGACGCATGATTCGGGCCGAAAGTACGGGTCGACGTACCAACCTTCAGCCGTTCTGCAGATAAATGTCGATCTCGCCCTGCTCCATCACATGGGCTGTGCCGTGGATGATCCCGTTGGCGATCTGGATGATGCGGTGGATCATCGCGACGGAGGCTTGGCAATCCATCCGCAGCTTGTCGGGATCGCCGCTGTCGATGTCGGTGCCGATCCGCTCCAGCGTGTGGGCGATCACCTGATGGGCCTGGGCGATGGTGTCCTCGAAGGGGCGGAGGAATTTCGACGGCACATGGCCGTAGGCCTCGATCGCCAGTTCCTTGTCGGAAAAGCCGCTGTCGCGGAAATGCTCGGCATAGCTCTTGGGCTGCCAGATGCGGCATTCCTCCAGCATGTCCGGCATGTCCGGGATCATCTCGATCAGCATCACGATTTCGTTGAAGTGATTGAGATAGTCGGTCGCCAGCAGCGTCTTCTCGGAAATGTTCGTGCCGCGCACGCGTTCCCGCCACCGGACGAAATCGGCCAGCTCATCCGGCGGAATGCCATCCATCAGGGACCGATCCAACTCTTGGTCTTCCATGCACAAACCCGGACCCGATGCGGCAGCCCACGCGACCCAGCGGCCGGCACGATCCGGCCGGCCTGTCACACGGACGGTGCGTCCCGAGACGCCCAACCCCAACCGTGTGCCGATGTCCTTAACGTTGGATTAAACGGGTTGCAAGCGTCGGGTTGTGAAAGTCACCAATTGACGAAATGAAAGCGGTGACATGGCCATTATCCACCCAGATAAAAATTCGCCGCCGGCGCCCGTCCGCATGATGTCGCGGCGGCGCCCGGCGGCGATTAGGACTGGCGGTTCAGGGAGGAATCACACCATTGGCGGTTCCAACACGGCTCCTGCCGGTTGGTTCCCGAACGGTGCGCTTGGTTTTTTAGCCTCCGGACCGTGGAACCAACAGTCACGATGCGCAGAAAGAAAAACGCGCCGGCCTGGGGGTGGCCGGCGCGTTCGAGGATCGGGAACACTCGCCTCGCCCTCGTACGGCAGATGCCGGAGGGCGATATCAGAGTAGGTCGATAAGTCTTTCGGAACGGTTAAATCTTCCCCTCCGCAACCCCCTATGCGGCGGGGGTCATAGACCGCCGGCCGGCCCCGCCCGCCCCTGTCATGCCCTGTTGCATACCATGCATACTGAGTAATCCTTTGCAGGTATCTCGAATAAATCTTTCGGGTTCACTCCCGTTAGGCCGTGGACTGCGCCATATGAATTTGACCGTTGCAGGTCGCGATGCGTCAGTCTGCTGTGGAAGCAGCGTCGATGTCGTCGCGATCTTCGGCGGGAACCGACTGCCGGAATTCGTCACCGGGATTCGCCGCCGAACACCTAAGCCCGGAAGGAGGCGGCCCGGAAGGATCGGGTTGCACCGGCCGCATCCGGGTACCCGGAGCGGCATGTCGGGTGGATGCCAGGAACACGCGCCGCAGAAAGGCACGGGGAGAGAGATGGAGCAGTACACCGGTCACTTCATGCAGCATTTGCCCTACCTGCGCCGCTATGCCCGCGCGCTGACCGGGACGAACGGGCGGGGGGACGCCTTGGTGACCCGCACTCTGGAATGGTATCTGGAGGCGGACGAGGCTGAAACCGGCCGGGGCGGCGACCTGTCACGCGGCACGCTCTATCGCCATCTGAACGAGTTGCAGGACGAGGAAGGCGCCCCCCCTGCGGTGGCGCCCTACCATCCGGTCGAATCGGCGCTGATGACGCTGGAGGAGACCGACCGCCGGCTCTACCTGCTGGTCAATCTGGAAGATCTGCCGGTCGGCGACGCCGCGGCTGTCCTGGGCATTGCCCCGGAAGACGCGATGGAGCGGCTGAACCACGCCCGCGAGCGTGTCCGCGCCCGGCTGACCGCCACCATCCTGATCGTCGAGGATGATGCCATCATCGCTTTCGATCTGGCGGAAACGGTGCGCGGCATGGGCCACATCGTCTGCGGCAACGCGGCGACGATGGACGAGGCGCTGTCGCTGGCGGCGGAACACCGGCCGACGCTGGCCCTGATGGACATCCGGCTGGCCGACGGCGACAACGGGCTGGAGGTGGCGCGCGAGTTGCGGGCCCGCCGGTTCCTGCCGGTGATCTTCGTCACCGCCTTCCCGGACGATCTGGCCAAGCATGGGCTGGAGCATCTGGGCCCGGTCATCCCGAAGCCCTTCACCCGCGACCAGATCGAACAGGCGATCACCCGCGCGGTGTTCATGCCCCAGCCGGAAGACGCCCGCGAGACGGCGCAGCCCCACTGAGGGGCGGCGCCGCCGGAACCGGACCTTATTAGCGGAAGACCACCGTCTTGTTGCCGTTCAGCAGCACGCGGTGCTCCACGTGATAGCGGACGGCGCGGGCCAGCACGATGTTCTCGATGTCACGCCCGATGGCCACAAGATCGTCGGGCGTCATCGTATGGTCGACGCGCTCGGCCTCCTGCTCGATGATCGGGCCTTCGTCGAGGTTGGAGGTGACGTAGTGCGCGGTGGCGCCGATCAGCTTCACGCCGCGGGAATGGGCCTGATGGTAGGGCTTGGCCCCCTTGAAGCTGGGCAGGAAGCTGTGGTGGATGTTGATGACCCGGCCGGCCATCCGCTCGCACAAGGCCCCCGACAGCACCTGCATGTAGCGGGCGAGCACGACGAGGTCGACCTTCTCCTCGTCGACGATCTCCAGCAGGCGGGCTTCCTGATGCGCCTTGTTGTCGGGGCCGACCGGCAGATGGTGGAACGGGATGTTGTGCCACGCCGCCAGCTGGTAGAAGTCGCGGTGGTTGGAGACGATGGCCGGGATTTCGATCGGCAGGTAACCGGTGCGGTAGCGGTACAGCAGGTCGTTCAGGCAATGGCCGAACTTCGACACCATGATCAGCACGCGCGGACGGCGGCGGGCATCATGAATCTGCCAGGTCATGCCGAAGCGCTCCGCCACCTGGGCGGAGAATTCGGCTTCCAGCTGCTCCTTCGTCGGGCCGGCAGGGTTGCCGTTGAAGCTGACGCGCATGAAGAACAGACCGGAGATGCGGTCGCCGAACTGCGCGCTGTCGATGATGTTGCAGCTCCGCTCCGCCAGGAAGCCGGACACCGCGAAGACGATGCCGACGGTGTCGGGGCAGGAAACGGTGAGGATATAGTCGGAGCCGGTCTCAGACATCGCGCATCCACCATGACGTACAGCAAGAAAAGGGGGAAGCTTCCCTAGCACGAACGCCGCGATGTTGCACCCGCTTCATGAGCGCTTCCGCACATGGCTGCACCCTCAGGCCGGCCACGCCGTCAAGCAGGCCACACTGTCAAACAGGAATGCCCCCGATCCAGCCCGCCCCACGCCGCTCTGGCGCAGACGCGCCGGCGGTGCGACAATCGCCGTCGGCCGGATTGGCCGACATCGGGAAGGCGGGATCACCCATGGCAACCGGCGGCAAGATCATCGGTGAATACACCAAGGGCAAGGTCGACAAGCTGATGACGGCGGATGCCGCCGACAGCAGCCGCAGCCAGCGCATCCGCCATTTCCTGGAAAACATGGATGCGGCGATCCTGGAGGCCAACTGCGAGGTCATCGGGCGCGAACTGCCGAACCTGAACCGCGACAGCTTCCTGCGCATGGCGGTGCGGGTGGCGGAACTGCGCGCCGACTATATCCGCGCCGGCCTGAAGATGTCCGAATCCCGGCATCCCGACAGTGCCGCCGTCACCGACCTCGCCCGCCTGCGCGCGGCCTACGAGGAGATGCTGGCCGTCTATGAAGCCGCCGAACGGGTGATCGAGCGCGGATACGCCAAGCTCGGGTGAGGCTTGAGGGATGCCCTTCCCCAAAAACAAAAATCCCCTCCCCCGCGATCCTGCGGAGAAGGGGCGCGACCGATCGGTCACATATTCAGTGGCAACCTTCCATAGCGACGCCCGGTGACCGGATGAAGGCCGGCATCAGGTCTTACACGTCGTGGAAATGTTCCAACTCACGACGCAGGCTGGTCGCCTCTTGCCGCAGACCGACGATCCGGCGGACGTCAGGACTGGGCTGCTGTTCCTCGCGTTCGAGCTTGTCCTCGATCTCGCGTTGCTCTTGCCGGATGATGTTGAACAGGGCTTTCCTCAACATCGACACCTCCCGAGCTGATCGCTAAAATTTTAGCGCTTTTTCAATCGGTCATCAAGCAACCAATCATCTCTGTCGAATCCTCAGCCTTTCAAGTGTGCCCGCATGACCGGAGGCTCACAAATATTCAGAAACGGTAACCTGCCCGGTCTTGACAATACTTTTTCGCAGCCGCATTGGTTAATGAATCAGGCTAGACCAACGGGCGGTGCGGCGGGTCGGGCGACCTGACACCGCGGTCTTCCCACCTTTGCAGCATGGTATTTCTGGCAATGAATCGACGACAGCTGCTTGGGCTCGGGCTGAGCAAACTTTGGTTAACCGCTTTCGGCACGGCGGCGATGGCGCTGGCCCAGTCGCCGGGCCAGGCCCTGGCTGCGGAGCGGCAGCCCGGCCGCAAGCCGGCCGCCGGCGGTCCGTCGCGGCCCCGGCTGGTGATGCTCGATCCGGGCCATGGCGGCAACGATCCCGGCGCGATCGGCACCCGCGGCACCTTCGAGAAGGAGGTGACGCTCGACATCGCCCAAGACGTCGCGCGCATCCTCGCCGGCCGGACTAATGTTGCGGTGAAGCTGACGCGGCGCGACGACCGTTTTCTGGCGCTGGACGAGCGGGTGGCGCTAACGCGCGAGGCCGGGGCCGACCTGTTCGTGTCGATCCACGCCGACAGCGCCCCCAATGCCGATGCCCGCGGGCTGTCGGCCTACATCCTGTCGGAAAAGGCGTCGGACTCCTTCGCCTCGCGCCTCGCCCAGCAGGAGAACCAGGCTGACCGCTTCGGCAAGCAGGGCTCCTTCGGTGGTGGCCGGATCGTCAAGGACATCCTGCTGGACCTGACGGCGCGCCACACCCGCCATGCCTCGCTGGCCGCCCGCCAGCTTCTGGTGGAAGGCGCGGGCAAGGAGTTGCGCCTGCTGGAAAACCCGATGCGCTCGGCGAATTTCGCGGTGCTGAAGGCGCCGGACGTGCCGTCGGTTCTGGTGGAGACCGGCTTCCTGTCGAACCCGAGGGACGAGGAAATCCTGCGCGACGCCACGGCGCGGCGGGTCGTTTCGCGCGTCCTGGCCCGCGAGATCGCACGCGTGCTCTCCAGCCCAGCTTTCGCCTGATTTTGCCCCGAGACTGCCCGGAGGTCGCCCAGAGACTGCCTGGGACGCGGCGGCGAAACTTCCGTCGCAGCCGCTCCTTCGCAATCGCAGCGACTGCAACATCCGTGCATCACCTCGGGACAAAGTGACGATGACTGGTGAAAGCCCTGAATTTCCCCATTGCAAAGACCGTTCCGCCGTGACTTTTTCCGGCCGCGCGCCGCAACCGCCCGGCGCTCGACATGCAGGCAAGGGGAGGCACGCTGTGACGGGTTTGAGCCGCCTTTGGACGATGTTCGCACTTGCCTGCGCCGCAGGGACCTCGCTGTCCGGTTGCGGGCCGCTGGTCCTGGGCACCGCGGGCGGCGCCGCCGTCGTTGCCTCGCAGGAGCGCGGCTTCAGCGGCTTCGTCAGCGACACCGAAATCCGCGCCCGCATCAATTCGCTGTGGCTGCAGCATTCGATCGACATGACCAACCGGATCGGCCTGACCGTCGATCAGGGCCGCGTGCTGCTGACCGGCCGCGCCGCCGACGCGCAGATGCGCCTCGACGCGGTGCGGCTCACCTGGCAGGCCGATGGCGTCAAGGAAGTCATCAACGAAATCCAGATCGACAACGGGTCCAGCATCGTGGACACCGCGCGCGACACCTGGATTTCAACCCAGATTCGCAGCCGCATCACGTTCGATGCGGATATTCATAGCCAAAACTACAGCATCGATACCGTCGATGGAGTTGTCTATCTGATGGGTGTCGCCAGTTCGCAGGAAGAGCTGAACCGCGTGCTCCAGCATTCCCGTTCGGTGCCCAACGTCCAGCGTGTCGTCAGCTACGTCCGTCTGCTCCCAAACCCAAACCTCCAGGGTTGAAACCCGACCGCCATGGCCTCCGCCCTATCCCGCGTTCTCGCCGTTCTCCGCACCACCGCCGTCGCCGCAGCCCTGATCCTGCCGGCGGCGGTCGCGGCCGGTCCCGTTCTGGCGCAGGACGCGGCAGCGCAGGGGGCGGTGCAGGGCAAACCGGTGGCCCCGGACGTGGTGGCGCAAGATGTGGTGGCCCAGGATCAGGATGGCGGCGGGGCGGACTCCCCCGCCGCCGGCACGCCGGGTCCGGCCAACCGCCTGTTCGTGCAGGCGCTGCAGCTGATCCGGCAGGCCGACAACACCTATGACGTCGCCGAGGAGTCGCGCCTTCTGAAGGAGGCCGACAAGCTGTTCAATGAGATCGTGACGAAATACCCCGACAGCCCGCTGGCGGTGCAGCTCGTCACCAACCAGTTCGTCGGCGACTTCGACTTCTACGAATTCCGCTCGCGCATCCGGGCGCTGGTCTGCAATGATGCGCTGAACAGCCTGTGCTTCCTCCACCGCATCGGCGAGATGCTCCCGCCGGTGGAGACGCCGATCACCGCCGCGCGCTGGGACTGGCTGTCGCTGGCGGTCGCCTACCAGCAGCTGGGCGATCCCGGCCGCGCCAAGGAGATCATGGCGCCCTTCGTCAGTGCGGTGCGCCGCGGCGGCGTCGCCGACAGCTCCGGCCAGGATCTGTTCGTCGCCCGCGCCCTGTCGCTGATGGGACAGACGTCGCTGGCGCTCGACATCACGCGGCAGATCAACGACTGCTCGACCCGCATCTACAACCTCGCCGACATCGCCAAGGCGGCGTCCTGGCGCGGCGACGCGGCATTGACCAACGCGCTGGCCGACGAGGCCAAGAGCTATGCCTCAAGCCACAATTGCTCGTGGGAGCTGGGGCTGGTCGCCCAGACGCTGCTGCGCGCCGGCAAGGAGGCGCAGGCCCGCACCCTGTTCCTGAACACGGTCGAGACGCAGTTCTCCAAGTTCAAGGAAACCCGCGGTGACTGCTGCCCGCCGGAACTGGCGGTGGCGGCGGCCGACATCGGCGAGCCGAAGCTGGCGCTGGGCCTGCTCAGCACCGTGCAGGACGAGAACCCGTGGACGATCCCGGCGGTGCTGGGGCGGCTGGCCAAGCGCGGTGAGACGGCGATGGCCGTCGCCTATGCCGAGCAGGTCGCCGACATCGACACCCGTGGCGAGGCTTATGCCGAGCTGATCGAGGCGGCGATGAAGCGCGGCGAGCCGGCCGTCGCCAACGACCTGATGAACCGCCTGAACAAGCTGGCGGACGATTCCGCCGGCCGCCGCCCCGGACTGCTGGCGCAGCGGGCCAAGGCGGAAAAGGCCTTCTACAACGACGACCGCTGGCGCCGCACCTTCCAGCAGGCGATCAACGCGGCGGAAAAGGCCAGCAACTTCGTCCGCCGCGACATCGGCGCGCCGCTGCTGGCCGCACTGGTCAGGATCGAGACCGGCCTGCCGATGCTGGATTGAGGGGCTGGATTGAGGGGGGAGAGGGAACTCCCTCACCCCACCGCAAGCACCAGCTTGCCGACATGCTGGTTGCTTTCCATCAGCCGGTGGGCGTCGGCGGCCCGGTCGAGCGGGAAGACCTCGTGGACGACCGGCTTGATCTTGCCCTGCTCGATCAGCGGCCAGACGCGGGCCTTCAGTTGGTCGGCCACCGCCTGCTTGTAGGCGACGGGACGCGCCCGCAGGGTTGAGCCGGTCAGCACCAGACGCTTGGTCATGACGGGGAAGAAGTTCACGTTGGCCGTCGCCCCGCGGACGAAGCCAATGCAGACATAACGGCCCTCGACCGCCAGCGCATCCATGCTGCGGGCGACGTAATCGCCGCCGACGATGTCCAGCACGACATTCACGCCGGTGCCGCCGGTCGCCTCCTTGACCACCGCGACGAAATCCTCCTCGGCATAGTCGATGGCACGTTCGGCGCCCAGCCGGACGCAGGCGCCGCATTTCTCCGCCCCGCGGGCGGTGGCGAAGACGCGGGCGCCGAAGGCCGCGCCCAACTGGATCGCCGTGGTGCCGATGCCGGACGTGCCGCCATGGACCAGCAATGCTTCGCCGGGCTGGAGCGCCCCGCGTTCGAACACGTTCGACCAGACGGTGAAGAAGGTCTCCGGCAGGGCCGCCGCCTCGGCCATCGACAGGCCGGCCGGGATCGGCAGGCATTGCGCCGCCGGCACCACGCAGAACTCGGCATAGCCGCCGCCGGCCAGCAGGGCGCAGACCGGATCGCCGACACTCCAGCCTTCGACCCCATCGCCCAGCGCGTCCACCGTGCCCGCCACCTCCAGTCCGGGGATGTCGGTGATGCCCGGCGGCGGGTTGTATTTGCCCAGCCGCTGCAGCACGTCGGGCCGGTTGACGCCGGCGGCCTGGACGGCGATACGGATCTCGCCCGGCGCCGGGTCCGGGACCGGGCGGCGTGCCGCGACCAGCACCTCCGGCTTGCCGGGCTGGCTGACCTCGATGGCCGTCATGCTTCTGAAATCTGTCATTCGGATCGCTCCCCTGCCCTGTCGTCGTGATGGGTTTGGGGGCACTGTGTCGCCGTGGCGGACCGCCCGTCCACGCGGCGATGGATCCGATTTCACCCTGCGGAAAACTAAAAAAATGGCCGTGCTGCACACAGCACGGCCAGTCTCCGAGAGAAGCGCGAACATGCAAAACAACACATCCGCCCGATGAGAAAGGAACGCCTTTCCCGAGACAGACAATCGCACCGATCCGTCCGATTTGCCCGAGAAATAAGACGCTTTTCCATTCCGTGGAAACGCTTCTTTTCTCAAGAAAAAGGGCCGCGCTCCATGAGGAACGCGGCCCTGAGTGCGCCAGGGAGGAATGCCAACGTGCACCACCTGCCGTCAGCTCTTGGCGTCTCTTTGTCCGTATGAAGGAGCGGTCAGTTGGGAACCGGCACGCGGCCGCCCAGCTCCTGCGTCACCGCGGCGGCGGCGCGCTTGACCATTTCGCCCAGGGCGCGCAGCCGCGCGTCCTCGATGCGCCGGCTGGAGCCGGACAGCGACAGGGCACCCATCACACGGGAATTCTCGTCGAAGATCGGGGCGGCGACACAGCGCAGGCCGGACACCCGCTCCTCCTGATCCAGGGCATAGCCGCGGGTGCGGACCAGAGTCAGGTCGCGGTAGAGCGCAGGCAGCGACGACAGGGTGCTGCGGGTGAACTGGCGCATGCCACGCTGGGTGACGATGGTCTGGACCTTGGTCTCCGGCATGCCGGCCAGCAGCGCCTTGCCGACGGCGGAGCAGTGCAGCAGGGTGCGGTCGGTCTGCGGAACCGCGACCTGGGCGGCGCGGGGACCGCCGACGCGGGCCAGATAGAGTGCCTCGCCATTCTCCTCGACGGCGAGGTTCACGATCTCGCTGCTCTCTTCCATCAGGCGGCGCATGCGCGGACGGGCGACATCGACCAGATTGCGGGTCTTCAGGAAATTGGCGCCGGTCATGTAGGCCTGGACGCCGACCACCCAGCCGCGCGCGCTCTGGTCGAAGCGGACATAACGCTCGTACTGCAGGGTCGTCAGCAGGCGATGGGTGGTGGAGGGCGACAGGTTTGCGGCCTCCGACAACTCGGTCAGGGTCATCGGCCCGTCATTGGAGCCGAGGATCGTCAGGATGTTCAGCGCGCGGCACAGCGACTGGACCACCTGGCCCCGATCGGCTTTGGCATCGGCCTTGGCGTCCTTGCCGTTGTCGTTCTTCACCCGCGGCGTCTCGATGATCGCGGTCTTGATGATCGCGGCGGCGCCCTCGCTGGGGTCGTCGTGGATGATGCGGCGGGCCAGGATGCTGTTTTGGGCTTGCGCTTTCATGTCCCATCTCCCTCGGGGTCCGGCGCTTTGGCTGCGCCTGTCTGTTGCGGCTGATGGCGTGAGTGACAGAAGCTTCGATCAGGGCGCGGAACCGTCGCGGACGGCGGTCCCGCGGGTATCGGTCAACCCTTGAAGATCGACTGCATGGTGGAGCCCAGGCTGGCGGGGCTGTCGGCGACGGCGATGCCGACCGACTT